>NZ_VZQP01000050.1:0-63283 GCF_014397655.1 Paraburkholderia sp. UCT31 | reverse complement strand
CTGCGGTGGGGGTCGTGGCGGCGGGCGCCGACGCGGCGTTCGCTGTCGCCGCATGCGCGTCGAGCAGGCTCACCATCGCCGCTTGCTGGTTCTGCATCATCTGTTCGATGCGGTGTTGCTGCGCCGTCGTCTCGCGCGTGAGGCGCATTAGCAGCAGCGTCTGCGCGATGCCGATCGCCACTGTCACCAGCAGCGCACCGACCACGATCGACAGCATCCATTTCACGCGCCGCGAATGATCGGTCGCGGCGCGGCGTTGATCGGCGATCACGCCATAAAGCGCATCGACCGTATCGGCGAACGCGGTGGCACGCGCGCGGTCGAGTTCCGGCTCCGAGCGTAGCGCGGCGGCGGCCGCGTCGGTGCGGCGCGCGTCACGCGAGGAAGTGGCGAATCCGGCGTGGTTGTCTGCGGACGAGGACCGGGGTGTCGTCAGCAGCGCGGTGGCGGAGAACTTGTCGTCCTGTTTCGTGGTCACGGCCTCTGGCGAGGCGGATTGCGTACGCGTCGCGGGCTCGTCGGCGGACTGGCTCATGCTACTGCCGTCGCTCGCAGCGGACGTTGCAAGCGAAGCCGGGGCGGTAGCCGCTGCGGCATCGCGCGATGCCGTCGCGGCTTTCGCGAACGTCGCGGCGAAACGCTGCTGCGGCTTGCCCGCGCCCGCCGTCGCAGCCGACTCCGCTTCGGCCGCCTGGCGCAACGCGGTCACGCTGCGCGCGACGGTCGCGGCGGCCATCGCCGAGCTGAGCGGCGCGGATGGCTCACGCGACGTTGCCGCGGGCTCGTCGTCGGTGTTTGCTGCGGCGTTCGGCGCTGAGCCGTCGGGGGCGCCGTTCGCGGGCTCGTTAGCGGGCTTGTTTGCAGACGCATCCGCAACCGCCCTCACCGGCTCGGCGTCAAACCCGCTCAACTGCCCGTTCACCGGCATCGGCGCATCCAGCTTCGCCGCACGCGGTGCGCGGCGCGCAGTTTTGTCGAGCGACCCGTGTTCATCGAATACGCCGACCGCCTGCAGCACCACGTCCGGCAGTTCGAAGCCGTGCAGCGTGCCTTGGCGGACGTCGATGTTCATCGCCTCGAGCGTCGCGCGGGTCGGATCGTCGGGGAACAGGTCGAGCGTGCTGTCGTCGCGCGCGACGCCGCTCAGTTGCGCGAGGCGTTGCGCCGAGCGCGCCGCGCGCGCCAGCTTGTTTTCGGTTTCGGTGGAGACGGCGCCCTGGCGCTGCTTCTTCGAAGCGACGCGCGGGGGCATGGACTGCTGGGATGCTGCGGAATCTGCCATAGAGGAAAAAGCGGTCGTCGCCAGGAACGGGGCGCCGGATGCCGCTTGTCATTGCCATTGGAATATTTAGAGCCAGCATTGTCGCATGGCGCTCCGCCCGTGCCGAAGCCATTCCCCGTCGATTTGCGCCCTTTCGCGCGACTCGCGCCTTTCACGACCTCGCGTCGTCGCCCTGGAATTGCCGCACGCCGTGCCATTGCCGAAGGCGAGCGCAGCATCGAGCATTTCGGATGCTTGACCCAAGCTGTCAGCGCGAGGCGTTTGCTTTATGCTAGGCCGCACACCGCAGCAGTCTCGGCGAGCGGAATCCTGAAACGCCGCCCTGAACGCTGCCTCGACACACTGCGCGCGTTGCGCGCCCGAACCAACCGACGATGCCAAGCACGCCCCCTCCCCCTGCTTCGACGACCACCGCCGCGACCGCGCTGCGCGAGCACTTCGCGAACGTGGTGCTGCCGATGTGGCGCGGGCCCGGCTTCAATCACGCGTTGCAGCTGCCCTACGAAGCGCTCGACGCCACCGGAGGCGAGCCGCTGCCCGCGCAACGCTATCGGGCGATGGCATGCGCGCGGCAGCTGTTCACATTTGCACAAGCGGGCGACATGGAACACGCGCGCGTGCTGTTCGATTCGCTGACCCGCACCTTTCGCGACGCCGACCACGGCGGATGGTTCTACAGCGTCGACGCGCTCGGCCTGCCGCTCGATACGACCAAGGACCTCTACACGCACGCGTTCGTCGTGTTCGCGTGCGCGGAATACGCGCGGCGCTCCGACAACCTCGACGCGCTGAAGCTCGTGCACAGCACGACCGCGCTGATCCAGTCGAACTTCGCGGCCGACGGCGACCTGTTCAACGCCGCGCTCAATGTCGACTTTTCGAAGGTCACCGCCACGCCGTTGCAGAATCCGCTGATGCACCTGACCGAAGCGTGGCTCGCCGCCTGCGAGGCGACGCGCGACAACGTCTTCGGCGCCGCGTTGCGCCGCCTCGCTGGCGCGGTCGCGCGACACTTCATGCATGCGCCGAGCGGCTGCATCGCCGAATTGCCGATCGGCGCGAGCGGTAACCGTCTGGAGCCGGGACATCAGTTCGAGTGGTACTGGCTGGTCAGGCAGGCGGGCGCGCTGCTCGACGGCACGGGGCTAACCGACGCGCTGGCGCGCGCCTTCACCTTCGCGCAGCAGCATGGCGTGGACCCGGACAACGGCGGCGTGTGCGCATCGCTCGACGAGGCTGGCAAGGTCAGCGACGCGACCCAGCGGATCTGGGCGCAGACGGAATATCTGCGCGCGCTCGCCAGTCACGACGATCCGGCCGTGCGCGCGGCGCTGCCGCAACAGATCGCACGTTTTCAGCGATGCTTTTTGCATGAACACGGCTGGTTCGAATGCAAGACATCGAGCGGCGAAATTGCACGTACGGACATGCCGTCAACGACGCCTTATCATCTGGCCACCGCCTACGCAGCGCTGCCTGTGGACGCCGAAATTCGAGCGCGAACTTAGCCGAATTTGGCCAGTGATAGATGAAGTTCGATGCTTGATCGTCTCAATAAAGTACGGCACGCACGGACGAATGTCCGCCGCCAGGTCGCGGGAGAAATTGTATGTCGCTGGTAAACCCCGGCGCAAAAAAGTTCTCCTCAGACGTTCTCAAAGCGCGAAAAAACATCAAAGCGGGGGAATACCCGGATGCAGGTTGATTGGCGTCTGTCATAAAGACGTGATACAACTCTTCCCTCGCGCTCGCTCTCGCATTGGAGCGATTGCGGTCGCGATGCAATACACAACATTTATTTGGATCAAAAATGGCAACAGGTACTGTTAAGTGGTTTAACGATGCAAAGGGCTTTGGCTTCATCACCCCGGACGACGGCGGCGAAGACCTGTTTGCACACTTCTCGGAAATCCAGTCTTCGGGCTTCAAGTCCTTGCAGGAAAACCAGAAAGTGTCGTTCGAAGTCAAGCAAGGCCCGAAGGGCAAGCAGGCTGCAAACATCCAGCCGGTCTAAGTTCCTTCGGGTACTTTGAGACAGACTTGGACGTCACAATAGGCGCCTCCACAGGCGCTTGCGTCTAATGCAAAATGGCTCGCTTTACGCGGGCCATTTTCTATTTCTGCGTCCGTTTTCAAGCGTCGCCGCTTTAAAGCGCATGCATTCCGGTTAATGCGAATTCTGCGTTTGCGACGGACATTGCTCCGCGCTGTTGCGTACGCAACACACTTTCAGAAATTTCGAACACGGAAACGGCCTGCTTCAGGTGCTCGGTTTGCTGATGCAGCGAAGCCGCCGCCGCCGCGGCCTGCTCGACGAGCGCCGCGTTCTGCTGCGTCATCTCGTCCATCTGCACGACCGCCTGATTCACCTGCTCGATGCCGGTGCTCTGCTCGAGCGACGACGCGCTGATTTCGGCCATCATCTGCGTGACGCGCGAGATCGACGCCGACACATGACTCATCGCTTCGCCGGCGCGCTCGACGAGCGTCGAGCCGCCCTGAATCTCCGCGACCGATTCGCTGATCAGCGTCTTGATTTCCTTCGCCGACTGCGCGCTGCGTTGCGCGAGGCCGCGCACTTCGCCGGCCACGACCGCGAAGCCGCGGCCCTGCTCGCCCGCGCGCGCCGCCTCGACGGCGGCATTCAGCGCAAGGATGTTGGTTTGGAACGCGATGCCGTCGATCACCGAGATGATCTCGGCGATCTTGTCCGAGCTCTGCGCGATGCCGCGCATCTTGTCGACCACCTGATTGACGACTTCGCTGCCGCGCGACGTCGCGTCAAGCGCGGTCTCGGCGAGCGCATTGGCTTCGCGCGCATGATCGGCGTTCTGGCGCACGGTCGCTGTGAGTTCCTCCATGCTCGATGCCGTTTCCTCGAGCGACGCCGCCTGGTTTTCGGTGCGCGCCGACAGATCGACGTTGCCGGTCGCGATCTCGTTGGCGCCAAGATGGATCGAGTCGGCCGATTCGCGCACGCTCTTGACGGTGCGTGCAACGCTTGCCTGCATTGTCGCGAGGCCCGAGAACAGACGGCCGATTTCGTTGCTGCCGCGTGCGGCGATCGGTTGATCGAGACGGCCTTGGGCGATGCGCTCGAAGTGGCGGCCCGCTTCCTCGAGCGGTGCCACGACGCCGCGGCGCAGCGCCGTATAGACGGCGAGCGTGCCGGCGACGAGTACGAGCAAAATCACCACGCTGACGATGCGAAACGCCGCCACGCGCGCATCGATCGAATCGAGCGACGCGCGGCTCGCGGCGGCGCCGAATTGCCCAAAGTTGTGCACTTCCGCCAGATAAGCGTCCTGAAACGACTGCGTCGGCTGATCGAGGAAGGCCTGGATGTTGTTCGAGTCGAGATACTGCGCGAGCTCCGCGAGCGCGCCATGCAGCGTCTTGTAGCGTTCGGCGAGCGCGGCGGCGCGCGCGCCGTTTTCGTCGCTGGTCTTCTGCGCGCTCATGAAGGCCGCGAAAGACTGATCGGCGGCGGCGAGCTGTTCGCGAGCGTGCTGCACGATGTCCGTAGGCTCGGTGCCCCCGCGCACCATGCGCGTGCCGGCACGCGACAGGTTGATGCGCGCGTCCATCAGGCGCTGCGTCGTCTGGTTGACCGCGTCGACCTGCTTCAGCGCGATGTTCGACAGATCGCCGACGTCGTCGTGCGTGCGCGTCAGTGACCAGAAGCCCAACCCTACCGTGACGAGCTGGAAGACGCAGAACGCGGCCAGAACACATAGCAGGCCGGATGCGACCTTGATCTTGCTGAACATCGTGGACACCTGGGAACAAAGGATGACGGAGGTACATCAGGGTTAACGGCAGGCCGATTGGCGGCTTGAGGCCAATTCCCGCAAAAAGCGCTCTACGTGCAGGTTTCATCGTCGATCGTCGCGATTGCGGTTGTTTTGCGCAACAATGCGCCGCTGGTCGCGCGGAATCACCTTGCGCAGCGCAGCGGCACTTCCTAGAGTGGGTAGGGACCGCGTGACGCACGCCGCGCGGATGTTTTGTTGCACCGATGCACTACCCAGACCCCTGCACGAAGGAACCACGATGACCGACCTACTCGACCGGGCGCGCGGCGCACTGCACGCCCAGCCGTTCAGCATGCTGCTAGGCGCGGAGCTGATGCACGCCGGCAGCGACGAGCTCACCCTATGTCTGCCGATTCGAGACGAACTGCGGCAGCAGCATGGCTTCGTACATGGCGGCGTCATCAGCTATCTCGCCGACAATGCGTTGACGTTCGCTGGCGCGCTGTCGCTGGGTCCGAGAGTCGTGACCGGTGAGTACAAGATCAATTATCTGCGCCCGGCAGTGAAGGGCACGCTGATCGCGCGCGCCAGCGTGGTCTATGCGGGCAGGCATCAGGCGACCTGCCAGTGCAGCGTGTTCGTGATGGAGGGGAACCGCGAGAAGCTGGTGGCGGTCGCGCAGGGCACTGTGAATCGGATTGGAGAGGACGGGGAGCAGGAGGCGGGGGCTTAAAGCCGGGACGCCATGAAAAAAGCCGCTCCTGCGCGAAACAGGAACGGCCTTTCATTTCACAGCGATATGACGGAAAGAGAAAGCGCGTTACTCCGCCGCGTAAGTCTTCTGCGTCTGCTCGCCCAGCCCTTCGATACCCAGACGCACCGTCTGCCCCGGCTTCAGAAACACCGGGTTCGGCTTCACGCCCATGCCGACGCCCGGCGGCGTGCCGGTCGAGATAACGTCGCCCGGCTGCAGGCTCATGCACTGCGACACATACGACACCAGCTTCGCGACACTGAAGATCATCGTCTTCGTGCTGCCGTTCTGGTAGCGATGGCCGTCCACTTCGAGCCACAGGCTCAGGTTCTGGGGATCGGCGACTTCGTCGCGCGTGACGACCCAGGGGCCGATCGGGCCGAACGTGTCGAAGCCCTTGCCCTTGTCCCACGTGCCGCCGCGCTCGATCTGCCATTCGCGCTCCGACACGTCGTTGATGACGCAATAGCCGGCCACATGCTCGAGCGCGTTCGCTTCGTCGACATACTTCGCCGCCTTGCCGATCACGACGCCGAGTTCCACTTCCCAGTCGGTCTTCTTCGAACCGCGCGGGATTTCGATGTCGTCGTTCGGGCCGCTGATCGCGCTCGTCCACTTGTTGAAGATGACCGGTTCCGCCGGTACCGGCAGATTCGATTCCGCCGCATGATCCGCATAGTTCAGGCCGATGCAGACGAACTTGCCGATCTTGCCGACGCACGGTCCAACGCGCGGATTACCTTCGACGACCGGGAGCGTTGCCGGATCGAGCGCGCGCAGTTTCGCGAGACTTTCATCGCCGAGCCCAGCGCCGTCGATATCGCCCACCACCTTCGACAAATCGCGAATCTTGCCTTGCGCGTCGAGCAGGCCCGGCTTTTCCTGGCCTTTCGGCCCATAACGAAGCAGTTTCATCGTTGCACTTCCCTTTACGTTCAGTAGTGTCCGGTTCGTCAGTCAATCAGAATCAGTTCGACCATCCGCCGTCGATTACATGGAGTTGGCCCGTCGTGAACGACGACTCGTCGGACGCGAGATACAGCGCGAGCGCGGCGATCTCCTCCGGCTTGCCGATGCGGCCCATCGGCTGACGCGCGACGAAGGCGGCCTGCACCGCATCGAGCGACGCGCCCTGTGCCTGAGCCTGCGCGGCGATTCGCTGTTCGAGCGATGGCGAGGACACCGTGCCCGGGCAAATCGCGTTACAGCGTACACCACGCGTGACGAAATCCGCAGCGACGGACTTCGTCAGCCCGACCACCGCGGCCTTCGACGCGCCGTACGCGAAGCGATTCGGCACGCCCTTCACGCTCGACGCCGCCGACGACATGTTGATGATCGAGCCGCCGCCCTTCTCCAGCATGGCCGGCAAGAACGCGCGAATCATACGGTACATGGCCTTCGCGTTGAGGTCGAACGCGAAATCCCAGTCCTCCTCGCTGCATTCGAGGATATTGCCCGAGTGTACGAAGCCCGCGCAGTTGAACAGCACGTCGATCGTGCCGACTTCCGCGGCGAGCGCCTTGATCGCCGCGCCATCGAGCACGTCGAGCTTGCGCGCCTCGACCGGCTTGCCGGCGAGTCCGTCGATGCGGATATCGGTGGCGATCACGCGCGCGCCTTCGCGCGCGAACAGTTCGGCGGTGGCGAGACCGATACCTTGTCCCGCCGCGGTGATCAGGGCCGTTTTGCCGGCCAGTCTTTGTGTCATCTACGACTCCAGTTGAATGGGCTGCTAACGAAATCAAAGCCGATAAAACGCGGCGGCGTTCTCGCCGAACACGGCGTCGCGCTCGGCGTCGCTCAACGACGCGACGAGCGTGGTCGCCACCGAATGCCACAGCAGATAGTCGCCGTTCAGTTCGAGCACCGGCCAGTCGCTGCCCCACATCAGCCGCGCGGGACCGAACGTGTTCAGCAGATGCTCGACGTAGGGCCGCAGCGTGTCCTCGGTCCAGCCGGGCGAGGCCTCGGTCGCGAGACCCGACAGCTTGCAATGCACCTGCGGCAGCGCGGCGAGCCGCGTGATCGCGTCGCGCCATACCGGGTAGCCCGCCTGGCCGTAGCGGATCGGCGGCTTCGCGCCATGATCGACCACCATGCGCAGCGCCGGAAAACGCTGCACGAAGACCTCGACGTATTGCACGTGACGCGCGTAGATCAGCGCATCGAACGCGAGATCGTGCGCGATCAGCGCCTCGATCGCCGGCGCGAGATCGGGGTTCGCGATCCAGCCGTCGTCGGGCAGATCCTGAAGCATCGGCCGCACGCCCTTGAACTTCGGCTCGCGCGCGAGCACCTCGATCAGATCGGGCGCGTTCGGCAACAACAGCGGCACCCAGCCGACCACGCCCGCGATCGACGGCTCGTGACGCGCGATGTCGAGCAGGTAGCGGGTTTCGTCGAGCGTCGGCGCGGCCTGCACGACCACGGTCCGCTCGATGCCGGCCTGTTCGCGCAACGGCTTCAGATCATCAGGCCCGAACGGCCGGTAGAGGATTTTCAGCTCCGGCGTCAGCCACTCGTAGTCACCCCGCGCGGGGTCCCAGTAGTGCTGGTGAGCGTCGATCGGCATGGTCGGGTCAGTCCTCGGGCGCGGGCGCACGGGGGTCGAGCAGGCCCGCGTCGCGCAATGCGGACCACAAGGCCGCGGGGATCGGCAGCTCGAACGACGCGACGTTCTCGCGCAATTCGTCGGCGCTACGCGCGCCGGTCAGCACGGTGGCGACCGCCGGGTGTGCATACGGAAACTGCAACGCGGCGGCGGCGAGCGGCACGTCATGCGCGCGGCATACCGCCTCCAGACGCGCGACGCGCTCGATCACCTCGGGCGGCGCGGCGCCGTAATTGAACTTCAGATCGCCTTCGACGCCCCGCGCCAGAATGCCCGAATTGAACGCGCCGCCGAGCAGGATGCTGACGCCGCGCGCCTCGCAGGCGGGCAGCAGGTCGTCGAGGGTGGTCTGCTCGAGCAGCGTATAGCGGCCCGCGAGCAACGCGCAATCGATATTGCACTCGGCCATCGCATCGAGGATCACCGCGCCCTCGTTGACGCCGAGGCCGAGCGCCTTGATTGCGCCCGTCGAGCGCAGGCGCTCGAGCGCACGGAAGCCGCCCCCTTCAGTCAGTTGCCGCCAGTAGTGCGGATGCTGGTCGCCGTGCGTGACGCGACCGATGTCATGCACGAGCAGGACGTCGATATCGATGATGCCGAGGCGCTGCTGGCTGTCCTCGAACGAACGCAGAATGCCGTCGTGCGTGTAGTCGTAGATCGCTTCGAACGGCAGCGGATTCTGCCAGCCTTCGCGGTCGTCGAATGGCGACGTGCGCGGCACGAAGCGGCGGCCGACCTTGGTCGACAGCACATACTCGCCGCGCGGATAGTGGCGCAGCGCGGCGCCGAGCCGATGCTCGGCCTTGGTGTTGCCGTAGTGCGGCGCGGTGTCGAAGTAGCGCACACCCGCGTCCCAGGCGGCGGCGATCGTCGCTTGGGCCTCCTCGTCGGACAAGTCGCGGTACAGGCCGCCGAGCGGCGCCGTGCCGAGCCCCAGTCCGCTCACCTGCAACGAGCCGCGGCCGATACGGCGCCGCTGCCCGATTTTCGATCCGATCGATGCCGACATGAGCGTGTCTCCAGATTTGTGGTCTTTTTACCATGCGGCGGCGAGGGTGCGGCGGTCACACTCCGCGCACCGCTTGGGAAGTGCATTCATTCACCAATGAACGTATTATTCATATTCGAATTTTTCCAAGTCAAGAAAACTACGCGGCGCGGATGCCTGGGTTTTCCCTGGACATAGGCCATCCAGTTCGCGAAATGCTACGCACTCGCCCGCGCACACCAGATAATAAGAACTCCACACCGAATTCTCCGACCCTCACGATGGACGCCGAAGACAAGGACGACGACCGCTATCGCGCCCCCGCGCTGGATAAAGGCCTCGACATTCTCGAGCTACTGTCCGCGCAGAAGGAAGGACTCACGCGCGCCGAAATCACGCGGCAGCTGGGCCGCAACGCGAGCGAGATGTACCGGATGCTCGAACGCCTCGTCGCGCGCCAATACGTGGTGCGCTCGGCGGCTGGCGACCGCTACTCGCTGAGCCTGAAGCTGTTCGCGCTCGCGCACCGTCATCCGCCAATGAACCGGCTGATCGCAGAAGCGCTGCCGCTGATGCAGCGTTTCGCCGATGCGGCCGAGCAGTCTTGCCACCTCGTCGTCTACGACCGCGGCAACCTGCTGGTGATCGCGCAAGTCGACGGACCGGGCACATGGGGCATGTCAGTGCGGCTCGGTTCGCGGGTCGGCCTGATCGACACCGGTTCGGGGCGCGTGATGCTCGCGTTCCAGAGCGTCGAGCAGCGCCAGCAGATGCTGGCGGAGCACACGAAGGTGAAGGGCGAAGTGACGCTCGATCGCGACGCGCTGGAGGAGGCCTGCGAGCGCATCCGCGCGGCGGGCTTCTGGCAGAAGGACAGCCAGCAGACCTTCGGCGTCACCGACGTGACGTTCCCGATACTCGCGCCGTCGGGACAGGCGATCGCGGTGCTGACCTGCCCGTATCTGCGGCGGATCGACGAATACGTCGCGCCGACGCTCGAAGCGGCCACCACGCTGCTGCGCGACACGGTGCAGGCGCTGTCGATGTTCCGCGAGCTGGCGGCGTGATCGGTAAGTTGCGCGGTAAGTTGCGCGGCGGCGCGCACGCGCACATGGTTTAGAATGGCGGCCCTTCCAAAATAACGCCGCATGACGGGCTCATGCGCGCGCATCGATTGAGCAATGGCCAAACTTCTGACCGATTCCGAATTCCAGCGTTTTTCCGAACTCCAGCAGAAGCAGTCGAGCTTCACGATCACCGCCGAAGAAGCCGACGAACTGCGCGACATCGTCGCCCACGCGCAGAAGCGCCGCGACGACCGCGCCGCCGCGATGCAAAGCATCGAGACCTTCATCCAGCAGTTCCACATCACGCCCGACGAGCTGTTTTCGCCCGAGCAGATCGGCGAAGCGGCGCGCACCTACGGCCTGATTCCGGCCGCGCGCAAGGAGCGCGTGCTGCCGCCGTCGCTGACGTTCAACGGCAAGCCGTACCAATGGACCACCCGTGCACTGCCCGACGAAATTCGCGTGCCGCTGTTCGACGCGTTCAAGGGCGGTGAGTCGGTGAAAGCGTTCATTTCGACGCTGAAGGACGCGAACCGCTGCGCCGCGACGATCGCGCGGCTCGAACGCGAAACCGGCGCCGTGTATGCGCAGGCATGGCTCGACGAGCTGTCGGTCACGCGCGCGCAGGTCGATGAGGCGGCTCAGAAGCTGGCGGCGTGAGGCGGTGAAGCCATGCGTTGAGCGGCTCGCGACGTCGGCCGCTCAACGCGCCGGCTGGTTCTGCGCGGCGGACTTCGGGTCCGCCCCCGCCGTTTCGTCGAGCGCCATCCGGAAGCCGACCACACCGGGGTCATCGGTCCGCGTGATCGTGAAGCCGCTGGCCTTCGCGAGCGCGATCATCGCGGTGTTCTCGCGCAACGCTTCACCGATCAGCCAGTGCGTGCCGCGCGCCCGCGCGTACGCGATGATCCGCTGCATCAGCAACTGGCCGAGGCGCCGCCCTTTCTGATCCGAGCGCACGGTCACCGCGAATTCGGCCGTCTCGTTGTCGGGATCGGCCACCGCACGCACCACGCCGAGCGTCTGCGCGACGCCGTCTTCGTGGTCGACCGTCGCGATCAGCGCCATTTCCCGGTCATAGTCGATCTGCGTCATGCGCGCGAGTTGAGAGTGGTCGAACGCGCCGACTGAAGCGAAAAAACGCAGCCGCAAATCTTCCGGCGTCATCGCCTGCACGAACTCGCGATGCGCGTTTTCGTCTTCGGGGCGAATCGGTCGCACCGTTACACGCATCCCACGCCAGTCGATCGTTTCCTCGAAGCGGCGCGGATACGGCACGATCGCGAGACGGCTGCGCTGCGCGCCGAGCCGCAACACGGGATCGACCACCGTCACGCGGTCCCGGTAGACCCTGAGCTTCAACCACAGGCCGACGATCTCGCGCACGTCGCAAACCGCTTGCGACACCGCCGTCAACGCCGCGAGCGTCGGCTCCGGCGCGACCAGCCTCGCGTAGTGCGAACGCGTGACGATATCGCGCGCGAGCATCGGATTGAGCGGCGGCAGGCCGTACACGTGCAACCCACTGGAAACGCCGTCGATCGGCGGTGCGGCGAAGCGGAACACGGGGCCGAAGTTGTCGTCGTCGTGCAGTTCGACGGCGACGTCGACGATGGGTTTTGCGGCGCCGTCGACATCGGCGCCCGACGCATCGGCGCCCGACGCGTGGGCGCCCCCTCCTTGCGCACCCTCCACCCGCAACCCGAACCGCGACAGAAACCGCGCCGCCGCCGCCCCGGCCAGCTCGCTCGCGCCCGCCGCCAACGCTTCGCGAGCCTGCGCCTGGGCGGCGTCGATCGACTCGGGAATCTGCGCAGGCAGGCCTTCCGGCGTTTGCATCAGCAGTTCGCGGCCCAGCCGGTAATCGACCAGACGGGCGAAGGCGCGCGCGAGCCGCTGCGGCGTCGTGTGCACCGGGATGCCCTGCGCATGCAGCGCGTCGCGCCTCGTCGCATCGACACCGCCGAAAAAGCACGCGAGCAGCCCGCGATACGCAAAGCGCTGATGCTCGATCAACGCCTGCGCGACGTCGTCGACGGGCGCGCCATGCGTCGATGCGTGCACCACGACGGCGGTGCCGGTCTCGCGATACTCGCCGAGCAGCTTCAGCGCGGTGCCGAAGTGCTCAGGACGCGCGCCGTCGCCGAGCAGCAGCGGATTGCCGCCGACCGCGAGCGGCAGCGCCTCGCGCAGCGCGTCCGACGCCGCGGCCGGCCACGGCGCCAGCAGGCCGCCGGCGGCGGTGAACGCGTCGCGCGCGAGCGTCGCGAGACCGCGGTCGCTAGTGATCAGCGTGGCGGTGGCGCCCGCCGCCACGCGGCCGACGCCGAGCGTTTCGATTTCGTCGAGCAGATCGTCGAGCGCGTCGACGCGCACGAGGCCCGCGCGCCGGAACGCCGCTGTGTAGAGACCGTCGGCGGGATCGTCGCGACCGGAGCGCAGCGCGAGCACCGGCTTGTTGCGCGCCGCCGCGCGCGCGGCCGACATGAACTTGCGCGCCGCCCGCACGCTGTCGAGTTCGAGCAGGATCGCGCGGGTGCCGGGGTCGCTCGCGAGGTAATCGAGCACGTCGCCGGCATCGACGTCGGCCTCCGCTCCAAGCGCCACCGCGTGCGAAAAACCGAGCCCGCGCGCTCGTGCCCAGCCGAGCACTGCGTTGGTCAGCGCATTCGACTGCGACACCCACGCGACGCCGCCCGCCTTGACCATGCACGACGGCGCGCCCAGATGCGCGCCGAGCGCCGGCGACACCACGCCGAGACTGCCGGGTCCGACGATGCGCAACAGATGCGGCCGCGCCGCCGACAGCGCGTGCCGCAGCTCGAGCCGGTCTTCATCGCTGCGCACCTCGCCGACGATGATTACGGCGCGCGTGCCCATGCCACCGAGCTTATGGATCAGCGAGGGCCACGTCGCGGGCGGCGTGCAGATCACCGCGACGGTGGGCGCCTGCGGCAGATCGCCGACGTCGGGAATCACCGGGTGGACGCCGAGCGTCGCGTGCTTCGGATTGACCGGCCACAGCGGGCCGTCGAAGCCGCCTTCCAGCACACGCGCCCAGACCATCGCGCCGGTGCTGCCCGGCCGCTCGGACGCGCCGATCACGGCGACGGATTTCGGGCGAAACAAGGCGTCGAGGTTGCGAACGGTCACGGGCGCTCCATGCGGTTGGACAGGAATTGGAGCCGGCTTCGCGGCGAGGCGGGTGGTTCCGTCAGCATAGGCGAAGTCGCGCGCTGGCGCGGGACGTTGTTGCGGCGGAAAAGTAAAAAGCCGCGTCGAACGACGCGGCTTTTTTGCTTCGAAACCAGCGGACTCGCGGTTTTACATCGCCTTTCTGAACGGCGCCCCCGAGTGCTCGCGCAACTCGTTGAACACGATCTTCGGCCACGCCTTCTGGGCGACTTCGATCTCCGATACGTGCGAGGCCAGATAGGTCGGCGCATCGGACGCATCGAGCGCGATCCGCGCCGAGTACGAGTCGGTGAAGCGGCGCAGTTCGGCCGCATCGTCGCAGGTCACCCAGCGCGACAGCCGGTAACGCGCCGGCGCCATGCGCACGTCGACCTTGTATTCCGTCGACAGACGGTGCGACACCACTTCGAACTGCAGCTGCCCGACCGCGCCGAGAATCATCAGACCGCCGGCTTCGGGACGGAACACCTGGATCGCGCCTTCCTCGCCGAGCTGCTTCAGCGCTTCGCCGAGCTGCTTCGCGCGCATCGGATCGACCACTTCGACGGTCTGGAAAATTTCCGGCGCGAAGAACGGCAGGCCGACGAACTGCAGCTGCTCGCCTTCGGTCAGCGTATCGCCGAGACTCAGCGTGCCATGGTTCGGAATACCGATGATGTCGCCCGGATACGCCTCGCTCACCGTCTCGCGACGCTGCGACAGGAACGTGACCACGTTGTTTGCGCGGAACGTCTTGTTCGAGCGCGTGACCTTCACCGCCATGCCGCGCTCGAAACGTCCCGAGCACACGCGGATGAACGCGACGCGGTCGCGGTGCGCGAGGTCCATGTTCGCCTGCACCTTGAACACGACGCCGGTGAACTTCGACTCTTCCGGCTGCACCGGACGCTGCACGGTCATGCGCATCGACGGCGGCGGCGCGAGGTCGACCAGCGCGTCGAGAATCTCCTTCACGCCGAAGTTGTTGATCGCCGAACCGAACAGCACCGGCGACTGCTGGCCGGCGAGGAACTGCTCACGGTCGAACTCGGGCGTCGCGCCGGTGATCAGATCGATTTCTTCCTTCGCACGCACCCACGCGTGGCCGAAACGACGCTCGCCTTCCTCGTTGCTCAGCGCCTGCAACGTTTCGACCGCGCCGCCGGCCGTGTCCTGACCGGCGCGGAACACGCGCACCTGATCGCGCTGGACATCGTAGACGCCCTGGAAATCCTTGCCCATGCCGATCGGCCATGTGAAAGGCACCGCCGCCACGCCGAGGTGCTGCTCGATCTCATCGAGAAGTTCGAGCGGCTCGCGCACTTCGCGGTCGAGCTTGTTGATGAACGTGACGATCGGCGTCTTGCGGCTGCGGCAGACTTCCAGCAGCTTCAGCGTCTGCGCTTCGACGCCGTTCGCGCCGTCGATCACCATCACGGCGGCGTCGACCGCGGTCAGCACACGGTAGGTGTCCTCGGAGAAGTCTTCGTGGCCCGGCGTGTCGAGCAGGTTGATCACGCAATCGCCGTACTCGAACTGCATCACCGAGCTCGCGACCGAAATGCCGCGTTGCTTTTCGATTTCCATCCAGTCGGACGTCGCGTAGCGGTTGCTCTTGCGGCCCTTCACGGTACCGGCGATCTGGATCGCGCCCGAGAACAGCAGCAGTTTTTCGGTGAGCGTGGTTTTACCCGCGTCCGGGTGGGAAATGACCGCGAACGTGCGGCGGCGTTTGAGTTCGGAGACTGACATCGGGTCTGGCGGTCACGGAAAGGGGTTCAGGCGATTCCCGGCGGCCGTGGGCGGCCGGTATGCCGCGCGTGGCGCGGCGGCGTCGAGCTGCGAGAATCGGGCGCGGGCCCGGATCGGCCGGCGCTCGCGCCGCGTCCGAAAACGGGTGGCGAACGGGTTACGACCCAGCGTTCGACAATGCGGGAATCGCTGGCGCAAAACGGCGCAAGGTGCGAATGATACACGTCTGGCGCGACGGCCGGGGGAAAGGGCCCCGGCGCCGGACGGGGCGACGGCGCAAGCGCCGGCGCGCCGCGCATGCTTGTGGCAAAGGTGAGCGTTTTCGGGACTTGCGGCGGCGAATATCGATTTGCGGTCAAAGGTGAGGATCGCGAAGCGCATGCACGCACCTGCCAGGTCGCGGGCGCCACCAACCCGATGCGCGGGAAAACGGCGATAAAGCTTCGCACCGCTATGAACGGGTTCCGGCTCGACGCCTGGAAACGCCCGCCAGCAAAGGCTGTCGCGGGTTTGCGGCGAGCGGCGCGGGGCGGTGCGGCACGATGGCGATTCGCACCCGCGGAGGTGCGTCGCGCGACAAAGCCTGGCTCACCGAAGCATCCCGCGAGGTTCGAATGCATCGGTAAATATCGCCGTGTACGTTCGGGCGTCACGCAAAGGTGAGCGTTTTCGGGACCTTTGCAACGGTGCGGAACGGATCAAACCACATATCACTTCAGAGAACACGGACGCGTCGGCGCCCACGACGAAGCTCAACCTTCGATCAGAAACCGCTCGCGATTTTTGCCGACGAGCCAGGCCGGCGAGCGCCCACGGCCGCTCCAGGTTTCGCCGGTCTTCGGATTGCGGTACTTGGCGACCGACGTCGTCGACGACTTGCGGCGCGGCTTCGGCGAGGCGCTCGTCAAGCCGAGTTCTTCGGCGGTCAGGTCGTATTCGGCAATCTTCTGCTTGATATCGGCGATAGCTTGCGAAACTTCTTTTTCGCGCGCGGCTGCGACTTCCTTGTGGAGTTTTTCGAGTTGCGCAGTCAGCTGTTTGTAAGAGGCCATGCCGTTGTTCCCCCTCGGTTGGACGCACTGCGATGAATCGCGATGAATGGTTGGCGGACACTATCAGACGAATAAATCACAGGATAGTGAATCGCGCGGCCGAGCGCATGCGCGGCGGCTGCACTCAATCGTCGATCGCATCGTAGATGCGGCGTTCGAAGTCGATGGCCATCGGGAAGGGGTCGATCGAGCGGCGCTGGATCAGCATCAGGCCGATCATGTTCTCGACCGGATCGGCGAACCAACTCGTGCCGTACGCGCCGGGCCAACCGAACGAGCCGAGCGAGCGGTAGCCGAGCGGCAATTGCTGCGCCGGATCATCGACGATCGACAGGCCGAGGCCGAAGCCTTGCCCCGCCCAGATCACGTGACCGAAGGTAGGCAGGCGGCGCTGGTCGCGGCTCAGGAAATTGCTGCGCATCAGGTCGACCGAGCGATGCGACAGCAGCCGCGTGTCGCCGACGCGGCCGCGCCCGAGCAGCAGTTGCGCGAATCGCAGATAATCCTCGGCGGTCGAGACCAACCCGCCGCCGCCGCTCTGAAAGCGTCGTGGATTGGCCCAGCGGCTCGCCGCCGCATGATCCTCGACCACACGACGCCGCGTGCCGGGATCGATGTTGTACGCGGTGGCGAGGCGCGCAAGCTGTGCGTCGGGCACCCAGAACGCGGTGTCGCGCATGCCGAGAGGCGCGAAAATGCGCGTGCGGAAAAACTCCCCAAGAGTCATGCCGCTCACCCGTTCTATCAGCACGCCGAGCACGTCGGTCGCCACGCCGTAGTGCCAGCGCGAGCCGGGCTGGAACATCAGCGGCAACGCGGCGATGCGCGCGAGCCAGGCGCTGTTGCCGCCGCTCGCCTCGAAGCCGCTGAACGCGGCTGCGTAGGCTTCGCCAAGCGGACCCGTCGCCGTGAAGTGATACGCGAAGCCCGCGCGATGCGTGAGCAGGTCGAGCACCGTAATCGGCGCGCGTACCGGATCGGTCTGGTCGAGCGGGCCGGTCGGGTCACGCAGCACGCGCGGCGCGGCAAGCTCGGGCAGCCACCGCGAGATGGGCGCATCGAGCGCGAGGCGGTCTTCCTCGATCAGCATCATGATCGCGGCGCTCGTCACCGGCTTCGTCATCGACGCGATGCGAAACAGCGTGTCGCGCTCCATCGGCAATTGCGTGGCTTCGTCGCGTAGGCCTGCCGGTTCGAAGTAGCCGATTTCGCCGCGCCGCCATATGAGCGACACCACCCCCGCCACTTCGCCCCGCTCCACGTAGCCCTGCATCGCGTTGGTCAGCGTCGCGAGGCGGGTCGCGGCAAGTCCTGCTATCTGCATGTACATCCTGTGTCGGTCAAAGAAAACGTGCGCGCGCCCAGGTCGCTTTGGGCGATCAAACCGAAAGATAAACCCTGTCCGGCGAAAGCGCACACGACGGCTTTCCTAATTGCCGAACCCGATTGGCGGACACAATGACGACCCTCAGGCTTTCTGCCGTTTTTCCAATGCGCAAAGCGCGGCATCGAGGCGTTTGACGCGGGTTGCCTGCGCCGGCACGAGAACCGCGCCGGAAACGTGCTGAAGGCGGTTACGCCAGTAAGACAAAGGAATACGGTCTTCTGCGGAAATATGGGAAATTATCTGCTCGAGATGCTCGATGTCTTTTTCGAGTTGCTGATGATTCATTGCTTTCCCCGGATTCTATTGAATTAGTGTTGAAGCAAAAAAATCGAAAGCATGAAGCCGCGTTGGCCCGCGCGGCCCAAGGTAATGCCTGCCAGTAGCGGAAAAACCTTCCTGAACTTCTTCTGCGTCGGAAAAAACCGGCAATTTCTGCTCGCCGGGTTAAATCCTAACGGTTTAAAAAAGAATACTGCCGTCAAATTTCACGTTCCGTTGCCTGCCGCACTGACTGCGTTCGACGTCCCGAGGGTAAAGATAAATCATGGTCCGGGCGCAAAGGATAATCGGTGCGCGGTGACTCAACGTTGTAAAAATGCCGCATGCGGCTTACTTATCCAATTCGCATGCAAACCGCTTATCGGACACACATTAGGCGCATGAATTTATGACGGCCATGTGGTAACCGGAATGACACGAGCGTGTCAGCGAGCGTATCGGGAATTGCCAGGGAATAACTGCGAACAGGTGAAAAAAACCGAAGGCCGCCAGCGGATCGGCCAGCCGCGCGCGCCGGCATTGCACCGGCACGGCATCAATCAGGTACTTACTTCGCGGTCGCGCGGCAGGCGTAGATCAGGCTCAACGTACCGCCCTCGCTCGACTGGCGCACGACGTCGAACGCGCCATTGCAACTGGCGGCCGCCTGTTGCGAGCACAAGTCGGAACCGACCGGGCATTGCACGAGCGTGGTCGCACGGCCGTCCGGCAGGAACAGCGGCGCGCTGCTGCTGCAACCGCCAAGCGCGACGATCGCGGCGACGGCCAGTATGCCGCGCGAGCGGCGCGCGAAGAAGGAATGGCATTTCATGGAGACCCCGGTCACGTCTTGTTTTTCGATCTCGCGATTGTGCCACGCTGCTCTCGTGCTGCGTCAGTTGGCGTGGTGCGGCTGGCCGGGCGCGGCGAGTCAAACGTCGATGCCGTGCGCGGCGATCTTCTTGTACAGCGTCGCGCGGCCCATGCCGATCTGTTTCGCAGTGTCAATGACGCGGCCGCCGTTCGCGCGCAACGCGTCGCAGAGAAAGCGCTTTTCGAACGCGGCCATCGCGTCGCTCCACGAGGTGGGTTCGGCGATGGCGGCCACGTCCGCGCTGGCGGCCGCGACAGACGGGGTCCGCGCCGGTGCCACCGCACCGCCCTGCCCCGAGCCGATGAACGGCGCGAGCACACGCGCATCGATGCGCTCGCTGTCGGACAGCATCACGGCGCGCTCCAATGTGTTGCGCAGTTCGCGCACGTTGCCGGGCCAGTCGTACGCGCACAGCAGGCGCAACGCGTCGTCGTGCAATTCGAAGTGGCTGCCGCCGCCTGCCTGCGCGGCCAGTTCCTCGAGCATCGCGTAGGCAAGCGCCTCGATGTCGGACGGACGCTCGCGCAGCGCCGGCGCATGGATCGTCAGCACGTTGAGCCGGTAGAACAGGTCCGCGCGAAAACGCCCGGCCGCGACGAGCGCCGGCAGATCGGCCGATGTCGCCGCGATGATCCGCACATCCGCGCGCACGATCCGATTCGAGCCGAGCGGCTCGAATTCCTTGTCCTGCAGCACGCGCAGCAGCTTGCCCTGCAACGGCAGCGGCATGTCGCCGATCTCGTCGAGAAACAGCGTGCCGCCGTTGGCGAGCTCGAACTTGCCGACCCGCCCCCTGCGATCCGCGCCGGTGTACGCGCCGGGTGCGGCGCCGAAGAACTCGACTTCGAGCAGCGTGTCGGGAATCGCCGCGACGTTGACGCTGACGAGCGGCTTGTGCGCGCGCGCCGAGCCGCCGTGAATCGCATGCGCGAGCAGCTCCTTGCCGGTGCCGGTTTCACCCAGCAGCAGCACCGGCGCTTCGAGTTGCGCCGCGCGCCGCGCCTGGCGCTTCACTTCGAGCGACGCCGCGCTCGTGCCGACGAAGCTGCCGAACGTATAGCGCGCGCGGCGCGCCTGCGCAAGCGACTGACGCGTCGCGATCAGCTCCTGCTGCAACCGCGAGTACTGCGAAAAGAGGGGCGACAGCGCTTTCAGCTCGTCGAACAGCGCGAAGCCGACCGCGCCGATCGTCACGCCGGCATCGTCCTTGAGTGGCAGGCGCGTGACGACGAGCGGCTCGCGATCGGTCTCCATGATGTCGAGCAGGATCGGCTTGCCGGTGTTGACGACCTCGCGCATCAGACTGTTTGGAATCACCGCTTCGCAATCCCGGCCGATCGCCTGCTGCGGGTCAGCAAAGCCGAAGCGCGCCGCATACCGCTTGTTGATCCAGACGACGCGCGCCTGCCCATCGACGATGAAGGTGCCTTCGCTGAAGTTTTCGAACGTGCGAAACAGCGAATCCATCGCCCGACGAAGCACCTCGTCATAGGTGGCGGGCAGGCCCGTCCAGTCGGTCAACATGCTGTCTCCGCTTATCGTTTTTGATTGCATCAATCTCAATCAGTGGACGAATTTATCTCCAAATTGAGACACACGATAGGCCTTATGCATCATGACTTACCCTGGTTTCAGGTGTTCTTCACCGGATGGAAGTCCCGTTTCGGAGACACTTGGGTACAATCCGCCCACGATGCCTCGGCCCGCCGCCGCGCGGCCGCGCCATGCGCCACGGCGGGCCGGCAGCAAAACGGCAGGCATGGCATGGAACCTGCGTTCCGAGCGCGCCGCGCCGTCGCTCGATCGGGACGGCAAACATGTAGAACAACCGGGCTATGGAGACTCAATGACCTTTCTCATCGTTATCGCCGCGCTGGCGTTTCTGATGTTCGCTGCGTATCGCGGCTACAGCGTGATCCTGTTCGCGCCGATCGCGGCGCTCGCCGCCGTCCTGCTCACCGAGCCCGCCGCCGTCGCGCCGGTTTTCACGAGCATCTTCATGGACAAGATGGTCGGCTTCGTGAAGCTGTACTTCCCGGTGTTTCTGCTCGGCGCCGTATTCGGCAAGGTGATCGAGCTGTCGGGCTTCTCGGAGTCCATCGTCGCGGCCGCGATCCGCTATATCGGCCGCTCGCGCGCTAACGCGGTGATCGTCGCGGTGTGCGCGCTGCTCACCTACGGCGGCGTGTCGCTGTTCGTCGTCGTGTTCGCGGTCTATCCGTTCGCGGCCGAGCTGTATCGTCAGAGCAACATTCCGAAGCGGCTGATGCCCGGCGCGATCGCGCTCGGCGCGTTCTCGTTCACGATGGACTCGCTGCCCGGCACGCCGCAGATCCAGAACATCATCCCGACGACGTTCTTCAAGACCACCTCGTGGGCCGCGCCGACGCTCGGCGTGCTCGGCTCGCTGTTCATCATCGTGGTCGGTCTGTCGTATCTGGAATGGCGCCGCCGCGCCGCGATGGCGACCGGCGAGGGTTACGGCACCGACCTCGTCAACGAGCCGGAGCGCGTCGAGTCGAAGCAGCTGCCGCATCCGCTGCTGGCGCTCGCGCCGCTCGTCATGGTCGGCGTCGCGAACTTCCTGCTGACGCGCTGGATTCCGACCTGGTACGGTCCGTCCTTCACGGTCACCCCGGACATCCTGCCGGGGCTGCATGCGCCGGTCGAAACGAGCGTCAAGGCTCTCGTGGGGATTTGGGCCGTGCTGGGCGCGCTGCTGCTCGGCATCGTGATGGTCGTCGTGACGGCGTTCAGTCGCGTCAGCCAGCGCTTCGCGGTGGGCACCAAGGCGGCAGTGGCGGGCGCGCTGCTGGCGTCGCTCAACACCGCGTCGGAATATGGCTTCGGCGGTGTGATCGCGGCGCTGCCGGGCTTTCTCGTCGTCAGCAGCGCGCTGAAAAGCATTCCGAATCCGCTCGTCAACGCCGCGGTGTCGGTCAGCACGCTGGCGGGCATCACGGGTTCGGCATCGGGCGGCATGAGCATTGCGCTCGCCGCGATGTCGGATACGTTCATCAAGGGTGCGGAAGCCGCGCATATTCCGCTCGAAGTACTGCATCGCGTGGTCGCGATGGCGAGCGGTGGCATGGATACGCTACCGCACAACGGCGCGGTGATTACGCTGCTCGCCGTGACGGGTCTCACGCACCGGCAGTCGTATCGCGACATCTTCGCGGTCACCGTGATCAAGACGCTCGCGGTGTTCTTCGTGATCGCGGTGTATTACACGACCGGCCTCGTGTGAACGCCGAACCGGAAAACAGTACTTTGATCTGATAGATCCGCATTACTCCCACCTCGACAGCCGGCCAACGAAGCACGAGGATGGAGCCGTCAGCGCCCAATGTTGCAAGGGCAGGCTGACCCGAGTAACAACGGCGTTTAACGGCCCGTCCCTGTCCGGACGGGCTATTTTTTTGCGCGCGCCCAACGCTTCCTAGCCCGCCCCCGCGTCACCCGCATGACAAAACCCGAACGCACGACGCGCCACCGCGGGGCATGAAAAATGCGTCCGTCGCGACGAGGAGTCGCGTTAAACTGGTTGCTCGCTCCGCAACCGCGAATCCGCTAGCGGCAGCGTCACACTCGACTAAAACCCCGGCGAGACAGAGGCAGACGCGACACGGCACGACGACGCGGCAGACGGCACGCCGTCCGCCCCGTACAATGGTTCCATCACCAACGCAACAAGGACAACTTCGATGCGCATCACCGGGTCCTCCGGGTCAATGGCCCTGCTCACCGAATACGACGACGCAACGGCGCGCGAACTTCGCTCGCTGCGCCTCGAATCGACCGAAGACGGCAAAGGCATCCTGCTGATCGAGGTCGATGAGCGCAAGCCGGGCATCCATCGCGAAGTGCGCTACGAAATCACGCCCGCGGAGCTGATCGCCGCGATCCGCGCGCATGGCGCCGAGTTGCCGGGCGAGCAGCACAATCATCGTCAGTGAAGCAGGCGCGCGGCGGGTGTGACCGTCGCGTGACTCGGCAGCCTCTCGCGCCGGTTGCGTCGCGCTTCGACGCGCCAGTGCGGGATTATTCGCATTGGGCGCGCCTGCGCTCGTCGCCGTGCTTCCGTTTGTTCCGTTCACGCCGCCAATCCCCGCTTTCCTACGGGTTTTTGCAAGCGCCTTCGCGTCTCGTCGAGCGCGCTTACCCGGCCTTCAGCAACTTGTCACAAGCGGTTGCCACGCTTGTGTATCGAGGCATGCGGCGACATAGGGCGACCTGATCGCAGCCAGAAGACGGGCCAATTTCCGGGCCGGTTGCACGTCTCGAAAATACGTCCATAATCCTTGCATTCCCCTTTGCATTCCTTACCGCGCTGCGCCCGCAAGGGCCGCGGATGTTAAACCGATGCTACATGACCTCGTCGCGCAATATGGACCGGCGCTCGTCTTCCTCAATGTGCTGGCCGCCGCGCTCGGGCTGCCGGTGCCGGCCATGCCCTCGCTCGTGCTGTTCGGCGCGATGGCCGCGATGCACCCCGGCTCGGTCGGCACGCAACTGCTGCCGGTCCTCGTGCTGTCGATCTTCGCGACGCTGATCGGCGACAGCGCGTGGTACGTCGCGGGCCGCATCTACGGCGGCAATACGCTGAAGACGATCTGCCGGCTGTCGCTGTCGCGTGACACCTGCGTGAAAAAGACCGAGCGCTTCTTCGGCCGCTGGGGCGTGCGCGTGCTCGCGGTCGCGAAGTTCGTGCCGGGGCTGTCGATCGTGTCGATCCCGATGGCCGGCGCGATGGGCACGCGCTATCGCACCTTCCTCAGCTATGACGGCGTTGGTGCCGCGCTGTGGTCCGGCACCGGGCTGATCATCGGCGCGCTGTTCGCGCGGCAGATCGACATGCTGTTCGCGATTGCCGGGCGGCTCGGGCGCACGGCGGCGCTCGTCGTCGTCGCGTTGCTGGTGCTGTACGCGGTGTACCGGTGGATCCGGCGCCGTCAGTTGATCGCGAAGCTCGCGTCCGCGCGCATCGAGGTCGACGAACTCGCGAAGCTGTTCGCGGCTGACCGGGCGCCGGTCGTGTTCGACATCCGTTCGGAGGAGAAGCGCAAGCTCGATCCGTTCGTGATCCCCGGCGCGCAATTCGCCGATGAACGGCAACTCGACGACATCGTCGCCACCTACGCGCACGATCAGAAGCTCGTGATCTACTGCTCCTGCCCGAACGAGATTTCCGCGGCATGGATGGCCAAGCAGCTCAACGAAGCCGGCTTCTCCGACGTGCTGCCGCTGCGCGGCGGCATGGAAGCCTGGCGCGATTCGGGCAAGCCGGTCGACTCGCTGCCCGCGATGCCGCCGCCGGAAGTCGCGGTCGACGACATCGCGCCCAAAGCCGTTTAGCCGTAATCAGCGGCGGCATCGTCCGCCTGACGCGCGCGGCACGGCTCGTCCGGCGTGCGAACGCGGATCGCGTTGCCTCGCGTTCAATCGTGCAATGAATATCGAAGGAGCGGTTCAATGCTTTCGACTCAGGACGTTTCGACTCAAGAGGTGGAAGGACAGCAGGGGGTCGTCGCCGACGCGCCGTTTTCGTCGCTATCGACGCGCATGCACCAGATGTTTCCGGAGCTCAGTTGCGCCGAGATCGACCGGCTCCGCCGCTTCGGCGAGGTCGGTCACTGGAAGTCCGGCGAGCTGCTGTTCGAGACCGGTCACACCGGCCCCGGCATGTTCGTGCTGCTCGAAGGGCGCGTGAAGGTCTATCAGCGTGACGGCATCGGCCGCGAAGTCTTGATCGGCGAGAAGGGCGCCGGACATTTTCTGGCCGAGGTTGGGCAACTGTCGGGCAAGCCCGCGCTCGTGAACGGCCTCGCGATCGGCCCCGTCGAAGCGCTGCTGATTTCGCCCGAGCGCCTTCGCGCGCTGATCGTCGCCGAAGCGGAACTCGGCGAGCGCATCATGCGCGCGCTGATTCTGCGGCGCGTGTCGCTGATCGAAAAGGGCGCGGGCGGGCCAATCCTGATCGGCAATAGCAGCGACGCACGGCTCGTGACGCTGCAAGGCTTCCTGTCGCGCAACGGCCATCCGCATTCCGTGATCGACGAACGCGACGAAGACGCGCTGCGTCTGATCGAGCAGTTCGCCGCGCAGCGCGAGGACCTGCCGCTCGTGATCTGCCCGGACGGCTCGGTGCTGCGTCATCCGAGCATGCCGGAGCTTGCCACTCGCTTAGGTATGCTGCCCGATCTCGACGACACGTACGTGTACGACGTCGCGATCGTCGGCGCGGGGCCGGCGGGACTTGCCGCCGCGGTGTACGCGGCCTCCGAAGGACTTTCGGTGATCGTGCTCGACAGCCGCGCACCGGGCGGCCAGGCGGGCGCGAGTTCGCGCATCGAAAACTACCTCGGCTTTCCGACCGGCATCTCGGGCCAGGCGCTCGCCGGCCGCGCGTTCGTGCAGGCGCAGAAGTTCGGCGCGCACGTTGCGATCCCAGTCAACGTGAAAGCGCTGCATTGCGGGCAGTCGCCGTATCGGCTCGAGCTGAAATGCGGCGGCCACATCAGCGCGCAGGCGATCGTGATCGCGAGCGGCGCCGTGTACCGGCGCCCGGCGCTCGACGGGCTCGAGCGCTTCGACGGACGCGGCGTCTACTACTGGGCGTCGCCGGTCGAGGCGAAGCTGTGCAAGCGCCAGGAGGTCGTGCTGGTTGGCGGCGGCAATTCGGCCGGCCAGGCGATCGTCTATCTGGCGACGCACGCGGCCAAGGTTCACGTACTGATCCGCCGCAGCGGTTTCGAGGCGACCATGTCGCGCTATCTGATCGACCGCATCCGCTCGCTGCCGAACGTGTTCGTGCATCCGAATTCGGAAGTCGGCCGGCTCGAGGGCGATGAGGACGGGCTCGTGTCGGTCGCGCTGAAGCGGCCGCTGCCCGGCGGCGTCGATCACTTCGACACCCGGCATCTGTTTCTGTTCACCGGCGCGGACCCGAACACCGAATGGCTGCGTACCTGCGGCGTGCAGCTCGACGCGAAAGGCTTCGTGCTGACCGGCATCGGCGCGGATGGCTCGGCCACCGCGTGCGATCTCGGGACCACGGTCGAAGGCGTCTATGCGATCGGCGATGCGCGTGCCGGCTCGACGAAACGCGTGGCCGCGGCGGTCGGCGAAGGCGCGGCCGTGGTCGCGCAGATTCACCAGTTGCTGGCGCAGACGAGCGGTGAAGAGGTGGCGCTCGGGGCGTGAGCCTCAGAGAGCATGAAAAAAGCGCACGGTGAGTTACACAGTGCGCTTTTGTATAACAGACGGCACGACGGTTGCGCCGGAGCGGACCCGCGTGTTCAGCGGTCCAACTTCGCGCGCAACTCGCGCGCGGCCTCCAGCAGTCCTTCGTAACCCGAACGCGCGTGCTCCGGCAGATCGGGATCGCCGACCAGTGCGCCGAGCGTTTCGATCAGACTGTACACAATGCCTTTCGCGGCGCCCGATGCAATGCCGCCAGACGACACCTGCTGATCGACGTGACTGAGCGCCGCGTCGAGCTGCTCGATCTCGGGACGATCGTCGGAGGGCGGCTTGGGAGAAACGTCTTGCGTCATGATCGAACATCGCTCCATTGAGTGCATCGGTAAAGTTGTTATATACCGATCGTGCGCCGCCGTCTATTCGTGTTCGGCGCGACAGCGATCCACGTCAAGGCGTCCAGCGATACATCAGCAGCTTCGCGCGCGCGTCGTCTTCGACCAGCACCACGTACTCGCCGTTATCGCGCTGCACCGCGCTGATGCCGAGATACACGTCGACCCAGCCGCTCGTGCCGCCGACGCTCGCGCCCGGCGTCATGTAACCGACCGCCGCGCCGTTGCGCGCGTCGTAGACGTCGATGCGATCGGTGTAGAGCTCCGCAACGAAGATATAGTTGCCCGCCACCGCGACGCCGACCGTGGTGGTCTGCGGATCGCTTTGCGTGTTCCACGGCAGCGAGACCGTGTATGTCAGCGTCGGGTTGCCGCTGCTCCAGTTGTCGTAGCGGGCCAGCACCGGACCCGCTTCCTTCCAGTGCGTCGGGTCCCACGGAATCGCACTCGTGAAACCGGACAGATACATCGTGTCGGTCGCTGCGACGTAGACGAGTCGCGCGAGCCGCGTGAATGGCGCGGGCATCGCGAACATCTTCGCACTCGCGTACGTGTAGATCGGATTGCCGGCGGAGTCGAGACCTTGCAGCGGCATCTCGCGCACGCCGCTCAAGGGCGTGGCAAGCCACACGTTGCCGGGTTCGTCGACCCACCAGAAGCCGTCGCCGACCGTGCTGCCGGTCGACGGATTGCCGCTGATCTCGCTCGCGTCGACGGCGCCATTGCCATTGCTGTCGCGCCACAGCCATTCGCCGTACGTCGGTTGCGCGGCGGGCCATGCGCCGGGCAGCGGATTCTGCGCGAACATCCCCGACGGTATCGCGATCTCGCCATGCGCGGCATCGAAGCGATAGACGTTCAGATAGTGCGCGCCCGGATCGAGCGTATAGAGAAAGCGCTGGCCATCGAATCTGCGCACCATCGGTTCGCCACGCACGCCGCGCGGCTCGTGAAACGCGGGATCGTCGGGGTAATCGAAGCGATCGAGCGTGAACGCCGCATATGACCATTCGTGGCCGACCGGCTGCCTGTAATCGAGCGTGAAGCGCTTCGAGCCCGTGTAGATGGAAGCGGGCGGGGCCGGGTCGAACGCGCCGCTATCGACGAAGCTCAGACCGTAGAGCCGCCAGTTGAGCACGCGCGTGCCGTACACGTAGCTCTCCAGCACTGCGCCCTGCCCTACGGATGCCGAGCCGAGCGCGCGCGGTCCCTCGCCGTTTTGCGCGACGTACAGATTGCCGGCCGCGTCGACGCCGATGCCGGTGATGCCGTTGAAACGCGTATCGCCGGGCACGCCGCGCACCGGGTGGAAAATGCCGTTGCGCGTGCCGGTCGACGCGCCCGCCTGCATCTGGCCGCCAGCGCCCTTGTTGAACACGAGGATCTGCTGCGAAACGCCGTTGTCGGCGACCAGCAGTTGGCCGGATGGCGTCACTGTGAGGTCGCTCGGCACGGTGCCGGCGGGCAGCGTCAATGGACCGGCGAGCGCGGTGCCGTCGGCGCGGTAGTGCAGGATGCTCAGATTGGCTGTGCCGAAGCCGCTGATGATCCACAACGTCGAGTCGGTGTCGATCGCGATGCGGGCCGGCGACGCGACGCTCCACGAACGCAGCGGCTGCATGGACTGCGCGTCGTACACGGCGATCCGGTTGCCGTACGTGTCGGCCACGTAGAGCTCGCTGTCGGTTGCGGCGAGGCCGCGAATGCTCGCGTCGGTGCCGGTCTTCACCGTATCGACCGCGACGAAACTGTTCTTCGTCGCATTCGCGCTATTGCCGATGCCGCCGGAAAACGGCGCGCCGGTCGCGAGATTCGCAAGCGTGCGTCGCGTGATGCCGTACCAGGTCTGATTGGCCGGCGGATAGTCGGCGCCGACCAGCGCATTGTTCTCGTTGCCGATCGACATCGCCGCATAGAGGTACGTCTGGTTGACGGCCACCGCGTCGCCGCCGGCCGCGCCCCAGCCATGCGTCGAGCCGGCCACCGCGAGCTTGTCGCCCGCGCGATAGGCGGCGATTTCACTGCCGCTTTCGTCCCACGGCGCATTCGTATAAACGGTGCCATTGGCGCCGACGCTAATGGCCTGAATATCCTGCTGCATCCATTTGCCGTCGCCGAATCCGAAACTATTACCGATCCATGAGGTCGTGTAATTCAATTGGGATTGCGCGGAAACATTCGGCGAGATCAGGCTGTGGATTAACACCACGACCAAGCCAAGGCGGGAGAAAGGCTTCACGGCGGTCTGTCCTTGCGAGGCGCGAGACGCGCACATCAGATTTGGCGTTTTATCCTCTCATATAAAAATAGTAAATTTATTGATGAAAAAATTATTATTGAATGCCGATTCATCCAATTCATTCCATTTGCATCGAATCAGGTTTCCGACACAATCTTTCCTTCACGAAACCGGTAAAAACCGGTTCCCGTAAAGCCTCACCGATCAGCGATTCAGTCGCTTTTTCTGCTCCTGTAAATCCTCACCTTGAGCGAGACGCTCATCATGTCCGCGCCGCCCGGCGACGCTCGAAAATCCGCCGCGTCAGATCGAACGCCACCAGATTGCCGGCCACCACGAGCATTAGACCGACCACCGCGAGCGCTGACCACCGATAGCCCTCGAACAGCGTCGAAGCCGCGAGCGCGACGATCGGAAACAGCACCGTGCAATAGGCGGCCCGCTCCGGGCCCATACGGCCGACGAGCATCAAGTACGCCGTAAAGCCGATCACCGAGCCGAACACCACGAGATACGCGAGCGCACCGAGATAGCGCGCCGACGGTTCCACCGCGAACGAATAGCCGGCGAACAGACTACCGAGCGTCAGGACGGCAGCACCGATCAGCATCGCCCAGCTGTTGGTCGCGAACGGATGCAGGCCCATCGACTGCATGCGGCTCGACAGCAGGTTGCCGGCCGAGAAGCACAGCGTGCCGAGAAACGCGACGCCGAGCCCGAGCCATGCGGTGTGATCGCCGAGATGCCCGGCCATCTGCTGCACGAACAGACAGACGATGCCGACGAGCCCGAGCAACGCACCCGCAATCGCGCTCGGCTGCAGAGGCCGGCCCATGAACAGCCGCCCGTTGATCGAGTTCAGCAGCGGCGCGGTCGAGAACACCACCGCGACGAGCCCGCTCGGCACGAGCTGTTCGGCGTAGTAGAAGCACAGGAAATTCAGGCAGAACAGCGCGAGACCCTGCGCGGCGAGGTAGCGCCAGGCGTCGCGCGGCGGCCAGATCGGGCGGCGCATGATGCGCGCCAGTGCGAACATCAGCAGCGCGGCGATCCAGAAACGCCACGCAATCGATACCGGTGGCGGCACCGCGCCGAGTTGCCATTTGATTGCGATCCACGTGGTGCCCCAGATCAGCACGGTGATGGCATAAAGGAGGAGATTCATGGTCGGGCCTCAGACTGCAATGACGGACTGCGATGACGCGCAGCATGGAAGAAAGCCCGACTATGGAACCGCGCCGCCGCCCGCAATTGTCCAAAATTGCGCACTTTTTCGCGCCGATGCGCAGGCTGACGGGACGCGCCGTATACTGGCCGCTCAACCACCACCGTACACCGGAAAACCTCCGCGCGCCGCCGTGAACCCCACCCCGTCCGTCCCCGTGATATCCACCGCCGGCATGCCTTTTGGCCTGCAGTCGGTCTGTCACACGCTCGCCAGTGCGAACGCGCATCTGGACCGCTTCGCGTGGCTCGGCGACGGACTCGCGATCGCGCTATGGACTCGCGACACGAAGGAGGACGAGACCGTCTACGAACGGCCCGGCCATCACACGCTGTCGTGCTATCTGGACGGCGGCTATCGCACCGAGCGCCAGAAAATGCCGGGCCACTACGGCGCGCCGTCGCGGCTGTGCGCACTGCCCGGCGATCACGAATCGCGCTGGTGGGTGCGCGGCCACATGCACTTCATGCATCTGTACTTCCTGCCCGAGCACTTCACGCGACGCGCGGTGCAGGAACTCGACCGCGAACCGCGCGAACTGACGCTCGCCGATCGCACCTATTTCGAGGACCCGCGCATTGCGAGTCTGTGTCAGTCGCTCGTCAACGAGGAGTGGGAAAGTCCCGACGGTCTGCTGCGCACCAACGAGACCGCGCACGAAGTGCTGAGCCTGCTATTGCGCGGCCAAGGCGTACGGCGCGCGAACGTGGCGCTGAAAGGCGGGCTGTCGGCCGCGACGCGGCGCCGCCTGCGCGACTATATCGACATTCATCTTGCGCAGCCGTTGACGCTCGGGGAGCTGTCGGGTGTCGCGGCGCTGTCGGAGTTTCATCTTGCGCGGATGTTTCGCGAGTCGTTCGGGTTGCCGCCCGCCGCCTGGATCGCGCGGCAGCGGCTCGATCGCGCGCGCACGCTGCTGCGCACGACGACGTTGCCGCTCGCGCAGATCGCCGGGCAGTGTGGCTATGCGAACGCGAGTCACTTTAGTCACCGGTTTCGCGAGGCTGTCGGGGTGACGCCGAGTGGGTTCCGGCAGGCTATCGGTGTTTGAGATTCGCGTTTGAGTTTCGCTTTGCAGTTAGCTCCGCGTCATCGCAGCGCCATCGCCAGCACGCGCGCGACGTGGATCGCGTCGACGCCCGCGCCGTCGTGAATCTGATGCCGGCAGCTAGTGCCGTCGGCGACCATCAGCGTGGCCGCGTCCAGCTTGCGCACCGCGGGTAGCAGCGACAGCTCGGCCATCGCCTGCGAGCTCGCGTAGTGCTCCGCTTCATAGCCGAAGCTGCCGGCCATGCCGCAGCACGACGATTCGATCGTCGATACCTTCAACTCGGGAATCCACTTCAGCACGGTCTGCACCGGCGTGAATGCGTCGAACGCCTTCTGATGGCAGTGGCCGTGCACGAGTGCCTGCTGCATCGGCAGCGGCTTCAATTCGAGCTGCAATCGTCCGGCCTTTTCTTCGCGCACGAGGAATTCCTCGAATAGAAACGCGTGCTGCGCGAGGCGCTGCGCCTCTTCGCCGAAGCCGTACTGCAGGAATTCATCGCGCAACGACAGCAGACACGATGGCTCCAACCCCACCACCGGCACGCCACGTTCGACGAACGGCCTGAACAGCTCGAGCATGCGCCGCGCTTCCTCTTTCGCTTCGTCGACGAGACCCGCCGCGAGAAACGTGCGGCCGCAACACACCGGACGCTCTCCCGGGCGTGCATTGAAGTGGACCGTGTAGCCCGCCGCTTCGAGCACCTGTTGCGCGGCGCGCGCGTTATCGGGCTCGAGGTGATTGTTGAAGGTATCGACGAACAGCAGGACTTCTTTCAGCGCGCACGCCTGCGCAGCGTTGCGTGCAGGCTTCGCGGACACCGCATCGGCCAGAAACGCCTTCTTGAACCGCGGCAAACTCCGCTCGGTCGCGAATCCGACCGAGCGCTTGAACCACGCCGACAGCACCGGCACGTTGTCGGCGAGCGCCAGCAGCCTCGGCATGCGGCTCGCCGCGCCCGCATAGCGCGGCATGAACGCGACGAGCCTGTCGCGCAGCCGCACCCCATGCGTCTTGACACGCGCCGCCCGCGCCTCGATCTTGAACTTCGCCATATCGACGCCGGTCGGGCAATCGCGCTTGCAGCCCTTGCACGATACGCACAGGTCGAGCGTTTCCTTCACGTCATCGCTCGCGAGCCCGCTTTCGCCGAGCTGCCCCGAAATCGCGAGCCGCAACGTGTTGGCCCGCCCGCGCGTCAAATGTTGCTCGTCCTTCGTCACGCGATAGCTCGGGCACATCGTGCCCGCGTCGAACTTGCGACAGTGGCCGTTGTTGTTGCACATCTCGACCGCTTTCGCGAGGCCGCCGCTCAGATCGTCGCCGCTGCCGGGCGCGCTTTCTTCTCCCGTCAGCGGGTCGCGCTTCACGTTCCACGTCGACCAGTCGAGCGCCGTTTCGATGCGCTGTTCGCGATAGCCCGGCGCAAAGCGGAAATTGCGCGCGTCGTCCATCTTCGGCGGACGCACGATCCTGTCGGGATTGAAGCGGTTGTCCGGATCGAACAACGCCTTGATCTCGCTGAACGCCTGGTTGAGCCGCGGCCCGTATTGCCATGCGACCCATTCGCCACGGCATAGCCCATCGCCATGCTCGCCGGAATACGCGCCCTTGTACTCGCGCACGAGCGCGGCCGCTTCCTCGGCGATCGCGCGCATTTTTGTCGCGCCGTCGCGGCGCATGTCGAGAATCGGCCGCACGTGCAGCGTACCGACGCTCGCATGCGCGTACCACGTGCCTTCGGTGCCGTGGCGATGAAACACGTCGGTCAGCCGGCTCGTGTAGTCGGCCAGATGTTCGAGCGGCACCGCGCAATCTTCGATGAAAGACACCGGCTTGCCGTCGCCCTTCATGCTCATCATGATGTTGAGACCAGCCTTGCGCACTTCCCACAGCGCTTTTTGCGCATTTGCGTCCGGCATCTCGACGACCGCATCGGGCAGGCCCAACTCGCCCATCAACTCCGTGAGCTGCTTCAGCGACGCGAGCTGCGCGTCGCGATCCTCGCCCGCGAATTCGACGAGCAGAATCGCCTGCGGCTCGCCGACCAGCGCCTTCTCGATCACCGGACGAAACGCGGGATTGCTCAACGCGAGATCGATCATCGTGCGATCGACGAGTTCGACAGCGACCGGCTTCAGCTTGACGATGTGCTGCGTGAGCGCCATCGACTGCCGGAAGGTCGGAAAGTTGACCACGCCAAGCGCCTTGTGCGCGGGCAGCGGCGCGAGCTTCAACGTGATCTGCCGGCTGAATGCGAGCGTGCCTTCCGAGCCGACCAGCAGATGCGCGAGGTTCGCGCTGCCGTCATCGGTATAGGCGCGCGGATTCTGGCAATCGAACAGATCGATGTTGTAGCCCGCGACGCGGCGCAGCACCTTCGGCACGCGCGCGATGATTTCGTCACGCTCGCGCTGCGCGATCCGCGTGACGCCCGCAACGATCTGCTGCAAGCGCTCACCTTGCGGCGGCTCGCGCAGCGACGCGAAGCGCGCTTCGCTGCCGTCGGCGAGAATCGCGTCGATCGCGTCGACGTTGTGCACCATGTTGCCGTACTCGATCGAGCGCGAGCCGCACGAGTTGTTGCCGGCCATGCCGCCGATCGTGCACTGGGCAGCCGTCGATACATCGACCGGGAACCACAGTCCATGCGGCTTCAGCCACGCGTTCAGATGATCGAGCACGACGCCGGGCTCGACCGTCACGGTGCGCGCGTCGGCATCGAACGCGACGATGTTGTTGAGCCACTTGCTCGTATCGACCACCAGCGCTTCGCCGACCGTCTGCCCACACTGGCTCGTGCCCGCGCCGCGCGCGAGCAGCGGTACTTTCTCGCTGCGCGCGATCTCGAGCGCGATGCGCAGATCGTCCTGATCGCGCGGCACCACGACGCCGACCGGCGTGATCTGATAGATCGACGCATCGGTCGCGTAGCGGCCGCGGCTGGCGAGATCGAACAGCACGTCGCCGCGCAGCGCTTTGCGCAGATGCTGCGCGAGCGGACTCGTTGCGCGCGCGGCGGACGGGACCAGATGGATCGGCTTGACGAGCAAGCCCGCAGTGGGATTCGTCATTTCGTCGGCCTGTGAGGAGCGCGCCTGAACCGCGCAGCTCGAATTACCTAGTACAGCGTCAGATGCACCGGCGCGAGTCCTTCGATATGCCCGCTCACGTCGCCCGCCTCGCGCGGAAAGAACATGCCGGTGTACGAACCGGCGGTGATCACCATCTCCGGCGTCACCGCAATGCCGCGCGAACTCGCGTGATTGACGAGCCACGTCAACAGCCGCCGCGGATCGCCGGCCGGATTCGCGGGCGTCGTTTCGACGACATTGCCTCCGTTGAACGCGAAACGCAGCGACGGCGCGACGAACGGAAAATCCTCGCGATACCGTGTGAATTCACCGACGATCAGCGCGCCGTGATTTTGCAGGTCCGCGAGCTGCGCGAGTTTGTCGATGGCGGGCCACGCGGCATGGCGGCTCGCGACGATCTCGATGGTCGCGCCGATCGAGCCGATGCCCGCGAGCACTTCGTCCTCGCGGTACGGTTTCGTGGACGGCTCGAAACGCCGGCCGAAACGGAACGCGACTTCGAGTTCGAGCCCGAGCGGCGCGAAGCCTTCGCGCGACAGACGCGCGCCGTCGGCGTGCAGATCGGTGTCGGGTAATGGCGCGCCTTGAATCGGTCCGCTCGCCGATTTCGCGCCGATCTTCCAGCCGCCGATTCGCGCGCCGCATGCGCTCAAGATTTCGTGCTGGATTGCGTAGGCCGCGTCGGCATCGGAAGGAAGCTGCTCCGGCGGCAACGTATCGAGCACCGTACGACTGCGACGCGCATCGGCAAGCAGCTGACTCAATGATGAAGTCATGTTTTACACGCCCATCCGTGTGGAAACGTGCGCCTTCTCCGACGCGCCAACTTCGAAGCGGCTCTCCGGCTGCATGCGGAACGCGAGCACGACGCCGATGCCCATCAGCAACATGCTGCCCACGAACGGCAGATCCCAGTTGCCAAAGCGGTCGATCAGAAAGCCGCCCATCACCGGCGAGATGATCGCGGCGAGCGCCGAGCCCGTGTTCATCATGCCGCTCGCGGTGCCGGCGAAGTCCGGCGCGATATCCATCGGGATCGCCCACATCGGGCCGATCGTCATCTCGGCGAAGAAGAAGCCCGACGCGAGACAGGCAATCGACAGCGTCAGGTCATGCGTGAACATCAGAGGAATCAGCGACAGCAGGCAGAACAGCATGCACACCGACACCATCCAGCTGCGCGCGCGTTTGAGGCTGCCGGTGTGCTTGAAAATCGCATCGGTGACGATGCCGCCGAGCGTGTCGCCGATCACGCCCGCGAAGAACACGACCGACGCGAAGATCGCCGACTTCTGCAATTGCAGATGATGGTTATGCAGGAAGTACAGCGGAATCCAGCTCAGGAACAGCCACAGCGTCCAGCCGTAGCAGAAGTAGACGATCGTGACCGGCGTCATGCGGCGAAACAGCTTGCCCCACGGCAGGCCGGAGACTTTCGGCTTCGGCGTGGGCAGCACCGCGAGTTCCTCGGGCGTGATGCGCGGATGATCTTTCGGATGCTCGGTGAATGTGAGCGCCCACATGACCACCCACACCAGACTCAGCGCGCCGCAGATAAAGAACGATTCGCGCCAGCCCCAGTTGGTCATCACGATCACGATGAGCGCCGGCGCGACCGCGTTGCCGACTCGCGACGCCGCGTGCGTGATGCCCTGCGCGAAGCCGCGCTTTTCTTTCGCGACCCAGCGCGACATCGCCGACGTTGCAGCCGGGAACGTCGCGCCTTCACCGAAACCGAGCACGAGCCGCGCGGCGAGCAACGAAGCGAGCCCGCCCGCGAAGCCCGTGAACACCGTCGCGAGACCCCAGATGGCGCCACAGAACAGCAGCGTGCGTCGCGCGCCGAAGCGATCGCTTACCCAGCCGCCGATCACCTGAAACAGCAGATACGGATACGCGAAGGCCGAGAACACGAGCCCGACCTGCGTATGCGTGAGATTGAATTCCTTGCCGAAACCCGCCGCCGCGGTGCTGACGTTTACGCGATCGAGGTACGTGATGAAGTACATGATGCAGAGCATCACTAGAACGATACTGGTCGCACTGGTCAAACGAAACCGCTTCATCGTCTCTCTCCATGGCATGTGTCGACGGCGCGTCTGAAGTGGCGCGCTGCGTCGTCGCCCGTCGGCCGCGAGAGCCGCTATGGACGCATTGCATGTTGTTCTGGCCGCGTTCTGCGCGCGGCTCGATGAGGGAAGCGCTCCCTGCGCCCGACAATCAGGCCGCGGCCTTCAACCCCGGCGTCTTCGGTGCCTGGCTCAGCCACTCCATCGCGGCCGGCATGCCGCTTTCCTTGAGCGGCACGCCAGCAAGCCGCAGACCCATTTCGCAGCCAGCCAGTGTCGCGAGCAGCATCAGATCGTTGCAATCGCCAAGATGGCCGATGCGGAACATGCGGCCTTTCATTTTGCCGAGGCCCGTGCCGAGCGACATGTCGAAGCGTTCGTAGATCAGCTTGCGCACCGCGTCGGCATCGACGCCGTCGGGCATCATCACGCCCGTCAGCACCGGGCTATAGACGGCGGGATCGGCACACTGGATGTCGAGCCCCCACGCGCGCACCGCGCGGCGCGTCGCTTCGGCGAGCCGCTCGTGGCGCGCGAACACGTTGTCGAGCCCTTCGCCGAGAATCATTTCGATCGCTTCATGCAGCCCGTACAGCAGGTTCGTGTTCGGCGTGTACGGCCAGTAGCCGGATTTGTTCATCTCGACGATTTCCGTCCAGTCCCAGAAGCTGCGCGGCAGCTTCGCGTGCTGGCTGGCGGCCATCGCCTTCGGCGAGATCGCGTTGAAGCTGATGCCCGGCGGCAGCATCAAGCCCTTTTGCGAGCCCGACACGGTCACGTCGACACCCCACTCGTCATGACGATAATCAGCGCACGCGAGACCGGAGATCGTGTCGACGAGCAGCAGCGCCGGATGGCCCGCGGCGTCGATCGCGCGACGCACGGCGGCGATGTCGGATGTGACGCCGGTCGAGGTTTCGTTGTGCACGACGCAGACCGCCTTGATCGCATGCTGCGTGTCGGCGCGCAGACGCTCTTCGATCATCTGCGGCTGCACGCCGCGCCGCCAGCCTTCGATACCTGGCAGCCCCAGGAATTCGGGCTTCAGGCCAAGCTGCACGGCCATTTTTTTCCACAACGTCGCGAAGTGGCCGGTCTCGAACATCAGCACGTGATCGCCGGGGCTCAGCGTATTCGACAATGCGGCTTCCCATGCGCCCGTGCCGGACGCCGGATAGATGACGACCGGCTGCTGCGTCTTGAAAATCTTCTTGATGCCGTCGAGCACCTTGAGACCCAGCTCGCCGAATTCGGGTCCGCGATGGTCGATGGTCGGATAGCTCATCGCGCGAAGGATGCGATCCGGCACCGGACTCGGCCCCGGAATCTGCAGGAAGTGACGACCAGCGGGATGAAAATCTAGCTTCAGCATCGAACTCCTCCAATTGAATTTTGCATGCAAAAAACTATATCAGAGGAACCGCGATGCTCCCAAGACGAAAATTGGCCTCTAAGGCCCGTGTTTACCCGCGTGTGCGCATGGATTAACTAATCGATATGGTTCCGATAAAATCTTATTCATATGAAGCTGAGGGTTTTTGTATGCAAAATTCGCATCTCGACGCGGGTCTGACCGCTGCCCCGCTGATGCCGAAGGTCGAGCGTCAGCGCCTGCACGACACGGTGGTGGAGCACATCCGCCGCTTTATCGTCGAGGGAGCGCTGGAGCCCGGCAAGAAACTGAACGAGCGGGAGTTGTGCGAAACGCTCGGCATTTCGCGCACGCCGCTGCGCGAGGCGCTGAAGGTGCTGGCTGCCGAAGGTCTGATCGAGATTTCGCCGAACCGGGGCGCGTCGGTATCGAAGATGTCGGAAGCGGAGGTGCGCGAAACCTTCGAATTGATGAGCGGCCTCGAAGCGTTTTCCGGCGAACTCGCGGCCGAGCGCATCACCGCGGCCGAACTCGCAGAGATCAAGGCGCTGCATTACGCGATGCTGGCGTGCCGCGCGCAGAACGATCTGCCGGGCTACTACAGTCGCAACCAGGCGATCCACGACAAGATCAACGAAGCGGCGAGAAATTCGGCGCTGCGGCAGACGTATGTGTCGGTCAACCGGCGGCTGCAGGCGCTGCGCTTTCGCTCGAACTATCAAACGCCGAAGTGGGACCGCGCGATTCACGATCACGATGAAATGCTGAAGGCGCTCGAGGCTCGCGACGGCAAGAAGCTCAGCGCGATTTTGCGGCAGCATCTGCTCGATAAGCGGGATGCGGTTTTGCAGGTGCAGGTGCAGGAGGAGGTGGTCGCTTCGGCCTCCGGGTTGAAGGCGTGATGCGGACAACTGATGCCGAATCCCGCTCCTCGCCACTCCGTCGGCAACAAAACTTGTCCACCTAAATTGTTGGCAAGCCTGTGGACAACCTTCGCACAGCGAGCTTAAGTGCTTGAAGCATGAGAACTATCTGCGCGCGGTGCACGCGTAGGCAGTGAGCGTCGCTGTGGAGTCCGTGATACTGGCGAGTGGGCTTCGCAAGGATGCCGTTTCACTCGCGCCGACCTCGAAGTCCAGTTGTCCACATAATTTGGGAACAAGCTTGTGGACAACCTGCGCACAGGCCTGCCAAGTGTTTGATACGGCAGGCCTATCGTGCGCGGATGCGGGAGCGGGCAGCGGCGCGGCACCTCACGCGATGCAAGCCAACGGCCGCGCCCTCCACCCTCGATTTCACTGCGTCGTTTCACGACTGCGCAACGACTCCGGCAACCCATACAGCACGATCAGCGCGCACACCACGCTCATCGCGCCGATCACATACAGCGCCGGCGTCGTGCTGCCGGTCAGATCCTTCACACGTCCGACCATCACCGGGCTCACGATCCCGCCGAGTTGCCCGAGCGTGTTGATCAACGCGATACCGCCCGCGGCGCCCGCGCCCGTCAGCAGCTTTGGCGGCAGCGCCCAGAATGCCGGGATCGACGCGACCACGCCCGCGCCCATCACGGCAAGCGCGACCACCAGCAAGGTGGTCTGCTTGTCGAAGAATCCCGCGGCGCTGAAGACGATCGCCTACGATTGCGGCTTCGGCACCGCCGACCGCATGCGCATCGTGTTTACGAAGCGGCTTGGCGTGACGCCGATGCGGTATCGCGAGCGCTTTCGCCCGGTGTGAATACGGCGTGAGAAAATCGTCGACTCTGCACGTCAACGATCACCAGGAACGACATGACCTCCTCTTCTCCGATTCGCGCGATCGTCACCGGCCATACGCGCGGCCTGGGCGCGGCGCTCGCCGAACAACTGCTCGCGCGCAACGTCACGGTGCTGGGTCTGTCGCGCTCGCGGCATGCCGCGCTGAAGGCGCGCTTTGCCGCGCGGCTCGAAGAGATCGAGCTGCCGCTGGCCGAGCCCGCACGCGTCGCGCAATGGATCGCCACCGACGCACTGAGCAACTTCGTGCGCGGCGCGCAGACGGTGCTGCTGATCAACAACGCGGGCATGATGCAGCCGATCGGGCCCATCGAAGGACAGGACGCCGCGAGCGTCGCGGACGCGGTGAGCCTGAACGTCGCGACGCCGCTGATGCTCGCGAGCGCGCTCGCCGCCACGGCCGTCGACGCAACCGACCGCCGCATCGTGCACATTTCGAGCGGCGCGGCGCGCAACGCGTATCCGGGCTGGAGCATCTACTGCGCGACCAAGGCCGCGCTCGATCATCACGCGCGCGCCGTCGCGCTCGACGCGAATCGCGCGCTGCGCATCTGCAGCCTCGCGCCGGGTGTGATCGATACGGACATGCAGGCGCAAATTCGCGGTAGCGGCGAAGAGCAGTTCCCGATGCGCCAGCGCTTCGACGACCTGAAGCGCAACGGCCAACTGTCGACGCCCGAGCAATGCGCGGCGCAGCTGATCGACTATGCGCTCAGCGATGCGTTCGGGCAGACGCCGGTCGCGGACATTCGCGAGATCGCGAAATCGGCCTGAACGGGCTATTGCTGCAGGGTATTTGCGCTCCCGAAAAGCCTCACCTCAAGCACGGAGCAGTGGCGGATCGGCGCCTGCTACCGTCGTCGTTTCTCCCGAAAAGCCTCACCTTTGAGGTGAAAAGAGGACTCGAGGAGGCATTTCAGCGAGCGCATTGCGGCGCTCACACACCGCTCCCGAAATCCCTCACCTTTGATCGAACGCAGCCGGATCGCTTCGCCGATGCCGGCCGCGTACGCGGCAGATCGCCTGGACATTCAACGACTTACGTTACACAGCCGGCGCACGGTCACCGCGACGGATGCCATGATTGGCGACTGCATGAAGCGCGTTTTGTGCGTCGCACGACGGGCCGTCGCCCGATACAGCATCGACGGCTCCCGAATATCCTCACCTATGGCTGACCGGCATAAATGCGCGCATTCCCGCGAGCCTCTTGCCGCGCGGTTTGTGCCGTTCCTGGCCCGGCCGGTTAGTTGCAAAAGAACCGCCCGCGCGCGACTCCCGAAAGTCCTCACCTTTGACGCGATCCACGCGCCACGTTCATTCGATCGGCACGTTCTTCAGCCCACGCACCGCGACGACGTTCTTCATCGCGTCGACGAGCGCCGTTCTAAGCTGCGCGGGCAGATGGCCGCAAAATTCGTCGTCGTTCTGATCGTCCAATTGCGCGAGTTCGGGGACGAGCGCCTGTGCGGCATCGCTTAACGCGATCAGATGATTGCGACGGTCTTCGTCGACCGTCTCGCGTTCGAGCAGCGCCTTCTCTTGTGCGCGCCGCCTTCGCCGGCTTCCGGCTAGACGGTCTGACCGCATGACGCCTCTGACGGAAACGTTGCATCGACGTGGGCGAACCTGACGAAAAGGAAGCAAGGTTGGGAATGCGATATTAGTTTCTCAGGAAAGCATTCGCAATTTGTAGCGCCGTCCGGGCGACTCCCGAATTCCCTCACCTTCAATTTTGAAGTGCGCGTACAGGTGCGCATATTCTCACCTCGGCGGCTCCCGAATCTTCTCACCTATCAGTATCGGCGCGTGCGCCGCAGAATATAATCGGGTCCGACGGTCGATGACTCGTCGCGAGGCGGTAGTGCGTTGCGCCGCCTCTTCCCCGCTGGCAGCACGCGGCTCGAACGGCAGTTCCTGACAAACCGGCAAAGGAGGAAGAATGAAAACAAACGGCGCGAGCAGAATCCTCGGTGCACTGTTCGCGGTGGCCATCGCGACTTGCGCGACCTATGCAAACGCACAGACGCGCGAGATGCCGAACGATGCGTCGATGCAAAGCCAGTCGGTCCCAGCGGCTTCGAACCGGAACAACAACCGGTCCGACAGCGCAATCGTCCGCGACGTCCGCCGCGCTTTCACGCGCACCACGAACCTCAATTCGGCGAACATCCGTGTCGAAGCGCGTCACGGCATCGTTACGCTGACCGGCACCGTGCCGCGGCAATCGCAAATCGCGCGAGCCGGCAACGCCGCGCGATCGGTTCGCGGCGTCAGAAGCGTGCATAACCGGCTGACCGAGCGACGGCGCGCCAATCAGTGAGCACGGCGTGGTGGCATCGGCCGGACGGATCGGTGCCGCCTGTTCGACCTCCCCCTATATCGGCCTCGACCCGCATGTCATTCAAAGTGCCCACCGTCGCGCGCCGCACATTTTTTCTGCTCTGCTTAAGAAACAGGTTGACCTCGGCGGAAGGCGAACCCTAGAATTCAAAAATCATCACCAATGGGGCTCATGCCTTGGACACCTGCAGTAGCCGACTTTCGAACAGATTAGCTGCCTGACCGGCAGGACGTCCGCGCTCTCTTCATCAGCCGCCGTCTTGCCAGTTGGCAGACGGTGCGCGCCGCAGTTTCTTCCCGTGCACCTAAAGCAACGTCGTATCCGCATGACAGGAACGCCGCATTCACGCGCGTTCCCGCGCCGATACGGCGTCGCATCGCGAGCCTTGCGCTTGCGGTCGCGTTTGCGCGCGCGTTGTCAGTCAACGCAATGCGCGCGAACGCGTGGATAAACACGTGCGTAGCGAACGTGCGTAGCGAACGCTTCACACGCTCGAACGCAGTCCCCGCTACACACCGACAAGGAGCCGCCATGCCCGACAGTGACAGTTATCCCTTATGCCGCTTCCCCGTTCTATCAACCGAGGAAAGCGAGTAGACCTCCACCGCCGCGCCCGGACATACGCGGCCTCCGTGTCTGCTGGCTTTCCACCAGCGCGTCGAAACCGGCGCACGGAGATCCCTCATGCAATTCGGCCTCCTTCTTTCGCAGTTCCCGCGTGTGCAGGAATCGCGCGCCCATTACGACGGCATGCTCGTGCTGCACGCACCGCATCCGTTCATCGCCTTCTGCCGTCGCGTGATGTCGCGCGTGGCATAGCGTTTCGCGATCCTTCGACAAATACAACCAGGAGAGAACGACATGTCTACTCCGACGAACATTTCCTCCGCGCGCAGCGCCGTGCTCGATTCGGCACACGTCGGCGATATCAAGGGCGCGCTCGGCACGATCGCTCACCATGACATCGCGCCACGCACGAGCTGGTGGGCGCGCCTGCGCACGCTGCTCGCGATCCTCGGCCCCGGTCTGATCGTGATGGTCGGCGACAACGACGCGGGCGCATTCGGCATCTACACGCAGGCCGGCCAGAACTACGGCACTACGTTGCTGTGGACCATGCTGTTGCTGGTGCCGGTGCTGTTCGTCAATCAGGAGATGGTGTTGCGGCTCGGTGCGGTCACGGGCGTGGGCCACGCGCGGCTTATTTTCGAGCGCTTCGGCAAGTTCTGGGGCGCGTTCAGCGTCGTCGATCTGTTCCTGCTGAACGCGCTAACCATCGTGACGGAATTCATCGGCATCACGTTCGTGCTCGACTTCTTCGGCGTCTCGAAGATCGCGGGCGTGTGCATCGCCGCGGCGCTGACGATGGCCGCCGTCAGCACCGGCGACTTCCGCCGCTTCGAGCGTTTCGCGGTCGCGCTGTGCGTGTTGAGCCTGCTGCTCGTGCCGGTGCTCGTGTCGATTCATCCGCCGGTCGGCCAGATCGCGCGCGACTTCTTCATTCCGAACTGGCCCGCGCACTCGAAGCTGTCCGACGTGATGTTGCTCGTAATCGGCATCGTCGGTACGACGGTTGCTCCGTGGCAGCTGTTCTTCCAGCAGAGCTATGTGGTCGACAAGCGCATCACGCCGCGCTTCATGAACTACGAAAAAGCCGACCTGTGGATCGGCATCGTGTTCGTACTGATCGGCGCGGTCGCGATGATCTCGTTCAGCGCGGCGCTGTTCGACGGACGGCCCGGGTTCGGCAACTTCACGGACGCGGGCGGTGTGATCGCCGGTCTCGAGAGATACGCGGGACGTACCTCGGCCGTGCTGTTCGCGATCGCACTGTTCGACGCGTGCGTGATCGGCGCGGCGGCTGTGTCGCTATCGACCGCCTATGCGATCGGCGACGTGTTCAAGATCCGCCATTCGCTGCACCGTAGCGTGTCGGATGCGAAGGGCTTCTACGTCGTGTACTTCGCGATCGTCGCGGCCGCCGCGGCATTGGTGCTGATTCCAGGCAGCCCGCTCGGTCTGTTGACCGAAGCGGTGCAGACGCTCGCCGGCGTACTGCTGCCGAGCGCGACCGTGTTCCTGCTGCTGCTGTGCAACGATCGCGCGGTGCTCGGTCCGTGGGCCAATTCGAAGAAGCTCAATCTGTTTACCGGCGCGGTGATCTGGGTGCTCGTGATGCTGTCGATCATCCTGACCGCGTCGGTGATCTATCCGGACATCGCGGCGGAAACGATCATCGAAGTCCTGGCGGGCGGCACGTTGCTCGCGGTCGTCGGGTATGTGGCGAGCTTCGGGATGCGCAAGCTGCGCGGCGAGTCCGCGGCCGAGCCGGCTCCGGTCTATGCGAAGGACGCCCGCAACACGTGGCGCATGCCGCCGCTCGACGAACTGCCGCCGCCGCGTCTGACGCTCGCCAAACGCGTCTGGATGGGCGTGCTGCGCGGCTATCTGCTGCTCGCGATCGCGCTCGTGATCGTCAAGGTGGTGCAGATGGCGTTGCCGAAGTAGTGCGAATGGTGAGGAGTTCCAGGAGGTCCGGGCAATGGTGAGGTTTTACGGGAGCCATGTCGGGAGCGACAACGCAAGCGCTGCCGGAGCCTGAGCTGGCCGGCAGCGCTTCAAATGACTCATTGCCCCTTCCACGCGCGCGGCACCCGGTGAAAATTCCGGTCGAAGTAAATCAGGCTGTCGCCGTCGGCGCGCACGCGAATCTGCGTGGTCTCCACGAACATGACCGAGTGCGAGCCGACTTCCTTCGCTTCCACGATCTTCCCCTGCAAGCTCGCAAGCGTGGCGTGCTCGAAGTATGGAGCCCGTCGGACGAGCGGCCGGAATGACCCGGCCGCCTCGGCCCTTGCAGACGCATCAGCGCATGTACAGGCCTCCGTTGACGTCCCAGCACGCGCCATTGGCGAAATAAGCGTCGCCGGAAGCGAGCATCACGGCGACATCGGCAACATACGACGCGGCCCCGAGCTTGCCGACCGGTATCGCTTCGATCACTTTTGCCAGCTTGTCCGCCGCCACGCACTCGTGAACGATCGGCAAATCGAGCGGCCCCGGCGAGATCGCGTTGACTGTCACACCGCGCGCGGCGAGATCGCGCGCGAAGACCTTGGTCAGCGTCAGTACGCCGCCCTTCGCGGCCGCATAGTGCGCGCCCGTTGCCGAGCCGCCATTCTGCCCCGCCAGCGACGCGATATTGACGATGCGGCCCACGCCGCGCTGCGCGAAGTACTGCCCGAATACCTGGCCGCCGAACAGCACGCTGCGCAGATTCACGTTGATGACCTGATCGAACTGCTCGGCGGTAATGTCCATCACGGGCACGACCTTCGAGGCGCCCGCATTGTTGACGAGCGCGTCCACGCCACCCCAACGTTCGAGCAACGCGTCGCGCGCCGCTTCGAAGTCCGCCTTGCGCGTGACGTCGAGCCGGATTGCGCAGGCGCTCGAACCGTCGCTGCTGAGTTCATGCGCGAGCGCTTGCGCGGGTTCGATCGCAATATCGGCCAGCGCGACCCTGTAGCCTGCTTCGTGAAAACGACGCGCGACAACGGCGCCAAGTCCGCGCGCGGCGCCCGTCACGAGCGCGATTCTGTTCGACATGTTGCTGACTCCTTGATTGCGTTCAGGCGGATTGCGCGAGGCGCGCTTCGAGGTGCGCGGCGACCGCGCACACCGTTTCGTCGTCGTTCTTGCGACCGATGATTTGCAGGCCCGCCTTCAGCGTCGAGCCTTCGATCGGAACGGGCAGGCTCAGCGCCGGATGCCCGCTCAGGTTGAACGGCCGGATCAACGACGACATGCCGATTACCGACGTGCCGGCGCGTGCTGCTTCGAGCGTGATCGGCAATGCAGGCAGCGTGGGCAGCACGAGTACGTCGACCCGGTCGAGCGCGCGGTCCACTTCGTCGGTGAAGGTGCGGCGCACGCGTTCCGCCCCGTCGAGATCGGCGGCGCTCGTGGCCGCGGCCGCGCGCAGGCGCGCTTCGATATCGGCGCCGAGCTTGCCGCTTGCCACCAGATGGCCGAATGCGCGCGATGTTTCCGCGTTGATCACCGCGAGGCCGGCCGTGAATGCGTCCTTCAGCGACGCGAGTTCGATCGCTTGCGTGGCGAGTTCGGACTTTCCGACAGCGTCGGCGATTGCTTTGGCGATGTCGTCATCCGCGTCGACTGCGACCATGCCAATGCGCAACTGCGAAACGTCTCGACGCGCATCGTCAGCGCGAAACGAAGGATCGATCGCCGTCATCACGCGAATCAGCGTGTCCGTCTCGCGCGTAAACGGTCCAACGCAGTCGAGTGTCGTGACGTGCGGTGCCACGCCGTGCCGCGACACGCGGCCGAACGTCGGCTTCAGGCCGATAACGCCGCAGCATGCGGCCGGGCCGCGGACCGAGCCACCGGTGTCGGTACCGAGCGCGGCGTCCACGAACTTCTGCCCGACCGCCGACGCGGACCCGCTCGACGATCCGCCCGGAATGCGTGCCGCGTCCTGCGGATTGACCGGCGTGCCGGAAAAGTCGTTGATGCCGGTCATGCCGAACGCGAGTTCGTGCATGTTGGTTTTGCCAGTGACGCGCCAGCCGGCGTCGAGCAAACGCCGCACGACTTCGGCGTGCTCCGATGCAAGCGGTGCGTCGGCAAGCGCGCGGCTTGCCGCTGTCGTCGCGTAGCCGGCGACGTCGATGCTGTCTTTGATCGCGATCGTCGGCGCGTCGGCGCTGTCCGTCGCGCTCAGATCGAATGTCTGCAGAAATGCGCTCATGCCGAAACTCCCTGGGCCGGGTTGACTTGCCACGGTGCATCGAAAAGACGCTCGGTACGGAAATGGCGGATCAGCCATGTCGCGCCCGCATCGTGAGTGGCGGGCACGAAGTCGACTTCGAGGCGCGCCGCGATCAGTTCCGCTTTCGCATCGACATAACCCGAAGCCTGCAACATGATCCAGCGACCCTTCGCCGTGTCGCCGTTCACCTCGATATGCTCCGCAGTCAGAAAGTGCACATTGGTCGCGAAGTGCGGCGTGGGCGGCAGATAACGCTGCAGCATCGCGACGATCTGCGCCGGCCCTTCGAGACGCCCGAACTTGTTCGCGTACTGCGGGCCGATGCCTTCCCAGATCGCGTCTTCGGCGAACAGCGCGGCGAGCGCCTCGCCTTCGAGCGCGCGCATGGGCACATCGCACAGCGCCATGTAGCGCGCGATCGTCTTACGCACCGCGTTCTGTGCTTCTAGCGCTTTGACGCGCGCGAGCAGCGCGTCGATAGCCGGATCGATCATAGCGTCACGCATGGTTGGCGACCGCTGGCGGCACCGTCAGCGCACGGCCCACGCGCGCCTCGATCTTGCCGTAGCGCCACAGGTTGTAGTCGCCGACCGGCGTCGTCCGATACAGATTGCACACGGCCACCGCGGTATCGAAGTCGGCGACGTCGGCCATGATGTAGAACGTCCACGGCGCGCCATCGGCGTTGCCGACCACGAGCCGATCGTCGTCCATCACGCCCAGCACGCGCACGTTTTCCATCGCTTCGATCGCGTTCAGCATCTTGCCGTACGCTTGCCACACTTCGCCGATCTGTTCGCGCGGCAAGTCGAAGAAGTTCTGCGAGACGCCGCAGCAGAACAGCACACGCAAAGGCAGGTTTCGGTTGTCGCTCATGGGAACGTTCCTTGGTTCGATTGATTGAAGAGAGCTCACAGGTAGCCGGGAATCGGCTGCACGCCGACGAACACGGCGCCGGCTCCGTCGTAATTGCCTTCGCCGAGGAAGGCGTGTTGCGTGACGACCATCGCATCGCGCGCGAGACGTTGCAGCGGATGGTTGCGATAGATCGCCATCGTGCCGCCCAGCCGATACGCGCGGTTCACGACGTCGGCGCCTTCCCGCACGATCTGCGTGAGCGCCGCGCGCGCGAGGCCCAGATTGACGACCGCCAGCACTTGCGCCTGCAGTCCCAAGCCTGAGCGCATCGCGAAGCTAGCGGCCCAGCGCCCGCGCGGTCTTGCCGCCGATGCCGAAGTCCGTGTTGGGAATGTCTTTGATCATCACGCGCGTGGAAGGCAGCGGCAGGTCGAGGATCGCGGCGATCGTTTCGGATAGCTGGGCAATCAACGCGACTTTCTGCGCGTCGGTGCGACCCGCTATCAGGATTGCGATGATGACCGGCAACGCGGCAGGCGTGAGCTTGCCGCCAAGACCGGCGTTCGTTGCCGCCAGCTCCGATAGCAGAATGCGCACGGACTCCGCGGGCGCGGCGATTGCCTCGACGGTCGCATCGGTCAACCCTTGAATCAGTTTCGCCTTGCGTTCGTCTGGATGGCCTTGCGGCAAATAGACTTCGAGTGTTGGCATGATGACCGTCAGAGCAGGAAGCCGATCGCGCTCAGCGCATCGGTGGAATCGATCAGGCGGATCACTTTCTCGACGAGACGCGGCTCGCCGCTCGCCATGCTGATCTTGTGCGTCAGATCGGCCGCGAAGATCGTCGACGTGCCGCGCTTGTACGCAATGATGATCTGCGACGACTTCACTTCGACCACGTCCGCGCTATCGCTCGCGAGCGTGAAGCGCGACACCGTGCGCACCGTGCGCGCGGCATCCGACGCGGATGCCGAATAGCCCGACGTCATGCGCTGCACGCGCAGCTCGCGCATGTGCCGATCGTCGTACGCGTAGTTCAGCGTTGCCGCGTAATCGGTCGCCTTCGGATCGATCGGCACCACGTAGTGGCCCGCCGGGTCCCACAACTCGAGCCACTCACGATAGTCGCGTCGATCGAGCAATTCGGCTTCGCGCCAGATGAACTCGATCGCGCGCGCAAAGGTCTGGTGGGAAAAGAGTGCGTTTCTGTCGTCCATCATGCCTGCTCCATCATTGCGCGCCATTGCTTGTAGGCTTCGCGCATGCCGGTTTCATCGGTTGCGTGAGCGGTTTTCTCGCCGTTCGCGGCGGTCGTTTCGCGATTCAGACCGCGATTGACGAGGATCGGTACGTCCGGTCCCGCATGCGAGCCGCGCTGCACGCGCTCCCACGCTTCGGCGTCGTCGGGACTGCCGAAGCCGAAGGGGCCCTGGAAGTGCTCGTGAATGCGCAGGCGCACGCGGTTCGCTTCTTCAGGACCGCCGTCCATCGCGAGCGCGACGTGGCGAATCTCCGTTTCCTCGGCGGAAATCGGCCGCAGCACGCGGAAGAACGCCATCGACAGCGCGAGATTCGGGAACAGGTTCAGGTTGAAGCCGACGCCCATCAGCGAGCGCACGATGCGGCGCACTTCTTCCGGCGGGTGCTTTTGCGCGAGTTGCGCGGCGAGTTCGCTGAAGCGCTCGGGCAGCGGCGCGCCATCGTCGCGGTCCAGATCGACGATCTCGGGCATCAGCACCGCGAGGCTGTGACCGTTGCCGAGCGAGCGGCAGAACGCCTGGTCGCTCGTCATGAAGCTGGTGATCGCGGCGGCGGTTTCGTCGTCGATGGACTTCATCCACGACTTGTGCACGACCGGGAAGTGGTACAGATCCGTCGTGTTTTCGAGCTGGATCTTCCAGTTGCCCTTGAACTTGAACTTGTGCTCGCCGTTGGCCTTGATCGGATAGCCCGCGCCCTGCTTCATGAACAGGTCGATCCACGGCTTCGCGCCGCCGAGGAAGTCTTCGAGCGGTTCGATCGTTTCGTTGAAGCTCGCGAAAATGAGACCCTGATAGACGCCCACGCGCAGCTTCTTGAGCGGCAGATCGCCCTTTTCGCATACGCCTTCGTAACCGTCGCCGTACGGCAGAGCGCGCAGCGTGCCGTCGAGCGCATAAGACCAGCTGTGATACGGGCACGTGAAGCCCTTCGCATTGCCCTTGTGCTCTTCGCACACGGTCGCGCCGCGATGCCGGCAGCGGTTTTGCAGTACGTTGACCGCGCCGCTCTTGTCGCGCACGACGATCACCGGCTGCCGGCCGATCGTCGTCGTGATGAAATCGCCGGGCTTCGGCAGCTCGCTGTCATGCGCGACCCAGATCCACGTCTTGTAGAAAATGCGCTCCAGTTCGACTTCGAACAGCTCGGGATCGTAGTAGAGGGAAGGCGCGATGCGATCGGCCTCGGCGCGCCTGGCTAAAGCGCTGGTGTCGATGGTTTGATAGGTCGGCGTACTCATCGTATGCGGGGGACAGTTGCGTGGTTGGAATGAAGACGCACATCGACGCGACGAGTCGCGTGCCACACATCAGCGCATCCTCTCGTTGACATCAGTCTCGCTTTGCGACGATCATGCGTCAAATCGATTAAAAACAGGTTGCCGAATAAGTTCGGCTGATATCACAAGAGACCCCATGACCTCCATCGACCACGTCGATCTCAATCTGCTGAGGGTGTTTCAGGCGATCGTCGAGGAGCGCAGCCTGACGAAAGCGGGCGAACGCCTCGCGCTGTCGCAGCCCGCGGTCAGCTACTCGCTCGGCCGTCTGCGCACGATGTTCGACGATCCGCTCTTTATCCGCACGCGCGCGGGTATGCAGCCGACCCCCGTCGCGCTCGAGCTCGCGGAAATCGTCGGCCACGCGCTCGACACCGTGCGTCAGGCGCTGCGTTACGCGGAACGTTTCGATCCGGCGACGAGCACGCGCACGTTTCGTCTGTCGCTATCGGATGCGGGCGAAATGGCCTATCTGCCCGCGCTGTGCGCGGCGCTGCAGAAGTCCGCGCCGCGCGCGAAGCTGGTCGTCGAGCCGTTGCCGGTGGAGGAGATCGAGGAGGCGCTGCGCTCGAGCCGGTTGGACTTCGCGATCGGCAATCTGCCGTCGCTGCTGCCGCGCACGCGGCATAGCCTGCTGTTCGAGGAATCGTATGTGTGCATGACGCGCAAGCGCCGCGACCTACCGAGCGGTGACACGCTGAAGCTCGAACGGTTTGTGGCCGCGTCGCACATCCAGGTGCGCTCGCTCGAACACAGTCACCATGCGCTCGACGACGCGCTGCGCGCGCAAGGCGTCGGCCGCAATATCGCGTTCGCGTTGCCGCACTTCGTCGCGGTGCCTGGCGTGCTGGCCGCGACGGATCTGTTCGCGACGCTGCCCGAACGGCTCGCGCATATCCTCAATCGCGGCGAAGCGTTCCGGATCTATGCACTGCCCGTGCCGCTGCCGAAGGCCGCCGTGACGATGCACTGGCACGAGCACTTCCACGAAGACGAAGGCATCGCGTGGATGCGCGGCCTCATCACCGAGATCCTCGCGGGATTCGAGAAAATGTGATTGCGCGCAGGTGAATCAGAGGTCGAGCACGAGCACGGGGGTTCGCGAGCGCGACACGCAGCAGCAGATCACGCTATTGCTTGCGCGCTCGGCCTTGCTCAGACAGTGATCGCGATGCTCGGGCTCGCCGCTGACCACATCGACCATGCAGGTACCGCACACGCCTTCGCCGCATGACGTGTCCACTTCGATACCGATCGACGCGAGCGCATCGACGATCGACGTGTTCGCATCGACTCGCACCGTCTGACCGCTGCTCGCCAATTGCACGTCGAAGCTGTCGAGCGATGCTTCGGCCACGGGAGCCGGCTCCGCCTTGAAACGTTCGAGATGAATCGCCTCTGCGGGCAAGCGTTGCTGGGCGCTCGCTACGACAAAATCCATGAACGGCGAGGGACCGCACGTGTAGACATGCGCGTTCGCGCCTGCATCGAGCAGGCACGCATCGAGCGCGGGTTTCAGCTCCTCGGGCTGCACGCCGAAATGCAGCTTCGCGTGCCGTGCGAACGGCTCGCGCGTGAGCAGCGTCATGAAGGCCGCGTGCGCCTCGCTGCGGGCGAAATAGTGCAGCGTGAAGCGCGCGTGCCGCGCGGCGAGCCGATAAGCCATCGACAGCAACGGCGTAATGCCGATGCCCGCGCCGATCAGGATGTGCTCGTCCGCGCTTTCTTCGAGACGAAAAAGGTTGCGCGGCGCGCCGACCGACAGCTCGGTGCCGACGCTCACCTCTTCATGGAGCGAGCGCGAGCCGCCGCGCGATTGCTCCTCCTTCTTCACCGCGAAAATCTGCGACTCGATACACTCCGGGTCGCCGCACAACGAGTATTGCCGCGTGACGCCCGAAGGACTCGTGACGTCGATATGGGCGCCGGGTTCGTAGCGCTCGAACGGCAGCCCATCGAGCCGCGAAATGCTGAACGAGCGGACCCCGTGCGCTTCTTCGCACAAGGCGTCGACCCGAACCTTCAGGGTTTGCGCTTGCATGATTGCCTTCCGATGTATTCCTGGGGGGGACGATATGCCAAGATTAGCGCGCCGCATCGAATAAGCAAAATAGATTAAAAAACCGCGCTTGCATCAATGCGATTTATTTTATGCTGAAGTGTCAAGCGCCCGATGCCGAAGAGCATCACGCCGATCGACAGTACGAACGTCAGATCCCAGCTGTGCAACCGGTCGGCGACCAACCCGGCTATGACTGGGCTCACGATCGCCGCAGTGAAGCCGGTGCCGCTCATGATGCCGCTGGCCGCCGGAGCGGTCGTAGGCGACGTCCATCGGAATCGCCCACATCGGGCCGACGTTCATTTCGTTGAAGAACATCGCCGCGGCAAGGAAGATCAGCGAAATCATCGGATCGTGCAGCCATCGCGCTGGTCGAGGCCGGAAACGTCGCGCCTTCGCCGAGACCCAGCAGCAGGCGCGCCGCGATCAGCGAAGCGAAACCGCCCGCCATGCCGGTCAGCGCGGTCGCCACAGCCCAGATTGCCGCACATGCAAGCAGCGTGCGGCGCGCGCCGAAGCAGTCGCTGCCCCATCCGCCGACAAACTGGAAGATCACGTGCGGATACGCGAATGCCGAAAAAATGATGCCGAGCTGCGTATTGCTGAGGCCGAGCTCGCTCTTGAACTGCCCCGCTGCCGTACTGATGTTGACGCGATCCGGGACGCTCAGCCTTTCGGCGTTCCCGAGCCGAAGGCCGCGACGGCGTCGCGGAACCGCTGGCTGCCGTACACCTGCTCGACGAGATCCTCGTCTGCGAGGCTTTGATCGATCACGATGCGCCGCAAGCTCTCCTTGACCGCATGCTGCGTCACGGGCGATAGCGCAACGAGCCGCTCGGCGAGCGCGCACGCCGCGTTGCCGACCTGTTCCTTCGCCGTGACGTCATACACATAGCCGCACGCGTGCGCTTCGGCGGCGCTGAGGAAATCGGAGAGCAGCAGCATCTTCTTCACGCGCGGCACGCCGAATGCCGCCACGAGCCTCGCGAGATTGCGTGACGACAGCGTGTTCGATAACGTCTTTGCGATCGGCGCGCCGAAGCGCGAGCCCTCCGCACAGATGCGGAAGTCACACGCGGTAGCGATGGCGAGTCCGCCACCCACGGCCCAACCGTCGATCGCGGCGACGGTGGGCACCGCAATGCGTTCGACCGCGTCGATCACCTGTTCGACGAGCGCTTCGTATTCGACGCCCTGCGAGCCTGCCGTAAAGTCGCGGAAGTAGTCGATGTCGGTGCCCGAGATAAAGGACTTGCCGCCCGCGCCGCGCAGAACGATGCAACCTACGGTTTCGTCCGCGCGGCATTGGTCGATCAATGCCAGCAAGGTCTCGTACATCGGAATCGACATCGCGTTGTGCCGCTCGGGGCGGTCGATCACGATCTGCGCGACCGACTCCGTCAGACGTTCGAGCCTGACTTTCTCACTCGTCGCTTCGCTCATTTCGCGGCCCCGTTGATCTCTGCGTAAAGCTCGTCGTTGTGCTCGCCCAGCCGCGGCGGATGGCGTCGCACGCGCTGCGGCGTACCGAGCATCTTGACCGGAAAGCCGATGTTCTTGACCTTGCCTTCAACCGGATGGTCGATTTCCATGCACATGCGGCGATACTGCGCATGTTCGCTGCTGAAGGCTTGCGGATACGACAGGATCGGTCCGGCGGGAATGCCCGCGGCCAGCATCGTCTCGATCCATGCCTCGCAGTCGCGCTGGCCGAACGACTTCTCGAGCGATTCGATCAGCGCTTCGCGGTTCTTCAGGCGCAGGGAAACGGTCTCGAACTCGGGATTCGTCAGCAGATCGGTCCGCTCCAGCAGTTCGCAAAGACGCGACCACAGCTTCTGGTTGGTTGCGCCCATCACGAAGTAACCGTCGCGCGCCTTCACGGCCTGATACGGCGCGCTCATCTTGTTGCTTGTGCCAAGCGGCGTCGGCTCGACACCCGTTCCCCAGTAATCCGACATGTCCCAGATCGAGAAGGCCATCGCCGAATCGAACAGAGACGCGTCGATGTGTTGCCCCTGCCCGGTCTTCTGCGCGCCGATATAAGCGGAAAGCACGCCGTACACGGCGAACAGCGCACAGCCGATGTCCGCCACCGGCACGCCGGCCTTGACGGGCTTGCCGCCTTTGTAGCCCGTCACGCTCATGACGCCTGACATGGCCTGCGCCATCAGGTCGAAGCCGGGGCGCTGCGACCACGGGCCGCTTTGACCGAAGCCCGAGATGCTCGCGTAGACGATCTTCGGGTTGATTTCACGGATCGTCTCGTAATCGATCCGCAGCCGCTGAACCACGCCGGGCCGATAGTTCTCGACGATCACGTCGGCGGTCCTGGCCAGCTTGTAGAAAAACTCGCGCCCTTCGTCGGTCTTCAGGTCCAGCGCGACCGAGCGCTTGTTGCGGTTCATGTTCAGAAAGCCCATGCTGTCCGGGCCTTTCATCTTGAAGCCCATGGCGCCGCGCGTCTGGTCGCCTTCGAGGGGTTCGACCTTGATGACGTCCGCGCCGAGATCGGCGAGCATCATGCAGGCGAACGGGCCGGCCATCACCTGGCTGACGTCGAGCACACGGATGCCCTGCAGCGGCAACGGCCGGTTGTCCGTATCCGCGTCGTCGCTGGATGGTGTTTGTGCGTGGCTTTGCGTCATGTCGTCTCCTGTTTTTCCTGCCGGGCCGCTGTCGCGCGAAGCGCGTCGCGCGGCCGGCCGTTGCAGCACCGTGTTGGCGTGCGTCAACTGTCGCGCACGCGAGGGTGCCGCCGCAAGAATGCGACGGTCATACCTGGTTTCGCAAAAGACGAAGGGGGTGCTTTGCAGTCGAGGGTGTCGAGCGCAGGAACTGCTGCGCCCGCGCTTCAGCGGCCGGCCACGCGCCGTCCGGCCGTGAGCGCGGCTTCGACGTTGCGCAGCGTCTGCGCCTGCGCATGTCCTTCCACACAAGACAGTACGTAGCTACGTTGATGCCAGTCACCCGCGAGCTCGACGACGCCGAGGCCGTCCTCGGGATGGAAGCTGCGCAGCACGTCGGGCGGCATCAGACCCACGCCGAGCCCGTGGCGCACGACGGCGAGCATCGTGTCGAAACCATTGACCAGATAGTCGCAATCGAAGCGGCGGCCGCGGCTGTGAAACGCGCGCTGCACGGCGGCAAGGATTGCCGAGCCCTTGCCGAGGCTGACGAGCGGAAGCTCGAGCAAGGCGTCGAGCGTGATCGGCTGCGGATCAAGATGGAAATGTGCGCGGCTATAAACGAGCACCAGCCGGTCCTCGCGATAGCGCATTTGCGGCAGATCGAGAAAGCCGCTCTTCTTTTCGTAGATGCCGATGTCGATCATCTTGTCGCGCAACATCTGCTGCACGATGCGGCTGTTCTCTTCGACGATCTTGAGCGAGATGCCCGGATAGGCATTCCGGATCGCGGCGATATCCGCGGCGAGAAACTCGATGATCACGGCTTTCGGCGCGCCGATCACGATGCGTCCGTCGAACCCGCTCACGAGTGCCTGCGCCTCGCTCGCGAGCCGGTCCACCAGCGTGTCGACCTGCTGCAGATAGCCGAGCAGCTTGCCACCCGACTCGGTCATTTCTACGCCATGCGGTACGCGCCTGAAGAGCTTCGTGCCGAGTTGCTCCTCGAGATCCGACACGCGCCGCGACGCCGCCGCCACCGCGAGCCCCAGCCGGTTGGCCGCCCGCGAGATGCTGCCCTCTTCGACCATCGCGACGACGAGACGAACGGTGGTGGTGTCGACTTTCATGCGCTGACATGAGGACCGGGTCTTTGGGGGAGTGCCATGTTACCGCACTCCTTTACCTCAGACTGCGCGGGCCAAAGCGAAGCCTTCGCGCGATACACGTCACCGCGCGAAGGCTTGCACGCCAGGCAGGCGAAGCATTACGGCTGACGCGTTTCGTGCGTGAACTTCAGCGTGACGACGGTAACGAGACCGAGCAAGATCAGGAACACGGCAACCGGCCAGTAGGCCTGGTAGTGCGCGAGCACCGCGGTCGCGATCAGCGGCGACAGGCCGCCCGCGAAGATCGACGCGACTTCGTGACCGAGCGCCACGCCGGAATAGCGGACTTCGGTGCTGAACAGTTCGCCGACGAGCGCTGGCAGCGTGCCGATCATCGCGCCGTGGCAGACGGCCGTGCCGAGCAAAAGCGCGAGCCAGATCAGCGGCGTGGACTGCGTGTTGAGCAGCCAGAAGAACGGAAACGCCATCACCACGAGCGACACCGCGCCGATCATATACACCGGCTTGCGCCCGATGCGGTCCGACAGCTTGCCCCACGCGAGCATGGCGCCCATTTCGACCACCATCGCGAGCATCACGCCGGTCAGCATCACCGAATTCGAAATGCCGACGAACTTGCCGTACACGAGCGAGAACGCGAGAAAGATATAGGCGCCGCCGTTTTCCGCGACCCGCAGACCCATCGCCATCAGGATCTCTTTCGGGTGACGCTTGATCGCTTCGAGCACCGGCATATGCGCGGTCTTGCCGGCTTTCTCCGCGTTCTCGAAGTCGCGGCTCTCCGGCAGGTTGTGACGGATGTACACGCCGAGCGCGAAAATCACGATGCTCGCGAGAAACGGCAGACGCCATCCCCATGACATGAACTGATCGTGCGGCAGCGCTTGCGCCGCGAGGAACGCGCCCGCCGACAGCACGAAGCCGCCGCCCACGCCGAGCTGACTCCACGCCGCGAAATAGCCGCGTTTTTCGGGCGGAGCGTTCTCGCTGATCATCAGCACGCCGCCGCCCCATTCGCCACCTGATGCGATGCCTTGCAGCAAGCGCAAGCCCACGAGCGCCGCGGGGGCGGCCAGACCGACGTGCTCATAGGTCGGCAACAGCCCGATGCCGAAGGTCGCAAAGCCCATGATCAGCAGCGTCCAGACGAGCGACGCGCGGCGTCCATAGCGGTCGCCGATATGCCCGAACACGATGCCGCCCAGCGGACGCGCGACGAAGCCGATCGCAAACGCGGCAAACGCCCCGATCGTGCCGATCAGCGGGTCCGTGTGGGCGGGAAAGAACAGTTGCCCGAGCACGAGCGCAGCCGCGGTGCCGTACACGAAAAAGTCGTACCACTCCATCGCGTTGCCGGCCACCGACGCAATGATGATTTTCCTGAGTGCGCGATCCGACTCTGCCGTGGCGCGCCCGGCCGCGATCGGGGATTGAACGGAGGACATGTCTGCTCGCATCTGAAGTGGGGGGATGGCGGCCTTTCAGAAAAGGCTTCGCACGATACGCAGTGTCGAGGCGACAGATAGTGGCGTCAAATTAGCCGAAAAGCAGGGCGGGTATCAGTGCAGCTAATATACCCGGCGTGCCCGGGCACCCGCGGGCAAGCTCACGGGCGCTCAGCGTGCCGGCTGATGAAACATCGTATGGATGGTCTCGCGCAGCCACGCGATGCCGGGGTCCGCCGCGAACTGCGAGTGGCAGTGCACCTGAATTTCGATCGGCGGCAGCGGAAACGGCAGCGGCAGAATCCGGAACGCCTTGCCGCGGTTGAAGCGCTTCGCGATGCTTTTCGGAAAGATCACGGCAAGATCGGTATTCATCACGATCTCGGGCGCGACGACGAAATGCGGCAGCCGCAGCACGACCTCGCGCTTCAGGTTCAGCTCGTCGAGCCATTGCTCGACCATCCGATGCCCGGTCGCATTGGTGCTCGCGTACACGTAGCGTAGCGCGCTCAGATCTTCGCGGCTCGGCCTCGTCTTGCGCAGCGGATGACCGGCGCGCACCACGCACACGTGCTCGTCGACGAACAGCGTCCGGCTCACGCAGCCCGCGTCGAGACCCGGCACATAGCCGAGCGCGAGATCGACTTCGCCGGCGCGCATCGCCGCGCTGACCGACTCGACCGGCACATTGGCAACCTCGATGCGGATGCCGCGCGCTTCGCGATCGAGCAGCGCGGCGAGCGGGGGCAAGAAGTAGAACTCCGACATGTCCGACATCGACATGCGAAACACCCGTCGCGCGGTCGACGGCTCGAACTTCGCCAGTTGCTGCACGGCTTCGTTGATGATCGCGAACGCTTGCGCGAGCGGCGGATAGAGGCGGTACGCGGCATCGGTGGGGACCATGCCGTTGGGCGTGCGCGAAAACAGCGGGTCTTCGAACAGAGTGCGCAGACGGCGCAGCGCATGACTGACCGCCGGTTGCGTGAGACCGAGCCGATCGCCGGCCGCCGTCAGACTGCGCAGGTCCCAGATCGCGAGGAACACGCGCAGAAGATTCAGATCGGCGATGCCGGGATTCAGCTTGTTCATGCGCAGCTCTCGCAAACTAAGGCATGTCGCTGGCCGCGCGACGCGCCGGTCAATATGCGGCGAGGTTACCGTAGATGCTGCGCATTGCAAAATGCGGCGTCGCCCCGCTGTACGGCGGCAGCGCCTGGAAGTCGCGGCGCATCGCATCGCGCACCGGCGACGCGAGCGCATCGGTGAGCGCGCTCGCATCGTCGAACACGACCTTGTTGCGTTGCATCGCGCTCGTGCGCGCAAACGGCAAACCGCTGCGGCTGTCGACGCGCGTGTAGATCTCCATTTCGCGCAGCGCCGGCAATTGCAGCATCAACGGCGGATGATGCGCCAGATAGTGCGTAAGCCACGCGTTGAAGTCTTGCGCGACGCCTTCGTATGCGACCAGATAGGTGCAGCGTTGCGCGTTGTCTTCGACCGACGCAGCCTGCGGTGGCGCGAAGATGCGCACGGCCATCACCTGCTGCGAGAAGCTTTGCGGGCTGAATTCGGCGCGCATGGCCGAATGCAACGCGTGCGCGATCGCGCCGTCAGGTTCGAGCGCGGCTTCGAGCGGCTCGAGTTCGTCGAAGTACCACTGCAGCACGCACGACGGCGCATCGGCCGCCGGTGCGATACGCGCATCGACCCGTCCCGCGATCGGCTCGTGTACGATCAGCTTGCGCAGCCCCGCGACTTGCGTGGCGGCCCGCAGCAGCGCGGGCGGGTCCGTGAGCGATTGCCGCGCGTCGCTCGTGCCGATCAGAAAGAGACAGACCTGCATCGTCATGCCGCCTCGCAAGTCGCGACACCGGCACGCGCAAGCCGGTGGAACTGCCTGCCGAAGTAGACGAGTCCATCGCCGTCATCGCGCGCGGCGATCCGTTCGATCCGCACGAACATCACCGAGTGCGAGCCCACCGTCTTGCTGTCGACGATCTGTCCTTCGAGGCTCGCGAGCGCGTCGCCAAGCACCGGAGCGCCGAGCGCTCCCGGCTGCCACGCGCATTGATCGAAACGCGCGTCCATCGAGCAACCCGTCATGCCCGCGAACACGCGCGCCAGGTCCTGGCAGTGCGCGCCAAGGATGTTGATGCACAGGTTCGCGTTTTCGTGCATCACGTCATGCACATAGCTCGATTGATTGATGCACACCAGCATGGTCGGTGGCGTATCGGTCACCGAACAGACCGCGCTCGCGGTGATGCCGCAGCGCCCGCGCGGACCATCGGTCGTGATGATGTTGACGGCCGCGCCGAGGCAAGCCATCGCGTTGCGGAAGTGCGTGCGCGTTTCGTCGTGCGTCATGACAGTCGCTCCTACGTCGCTCAGGGATAGGGCGTGACCGGCGGTATGCCGACGAACAGCGCGCCCGACGCGTCGTAGGTGCCTTCGCCGAGAAACGCGTGCTGTGTGACGACGATCGAATCGCGCACCATCCGCTGCATGCGGCTCTCGCGATAGATCGCGCCGATGCCAGCCATCTTGTACGCCTGCATGACCACCTCGGCGCACGTATGCGCGGCATGCGTCGCGGAGAGCCGCAGCAGATTGGCCTCGCTGGGCGACACGGGGTCGCCCGCCATGACCGTGCGCCACGAAGTTTGCGCCGACTCGAAGAAGAACGCGCGCGCGCTGCGCAGATTCGCTTCCGCCTGCGCGAGACCCGAGCGATAGTACGCGCGGTCGGCAAGACGCGGCGCGCCGGTCGTCGTTCTGGTTACGCCGGACATACCGGCCAGCAGGTCGAGCGCCGCGCGCGCGAGCCCGAGGTTCACAGCCGCGTGCACCTGTGCCTGATATGCGACGGCGGGGTAGCGGTAGAGCGGCTCGTCGATCAGCGGCGCACCGCCCCGCACGAAGGTCCATTGCTCGTCGACGAACTTGTTTTTCAGGCGCAGATCGTGGCTCCCGGTGCCTTGCATGCCGACCACGTTCCAGTTGTCGACGATCTCGACTTCGCTCGCCGGAAACACGGCCGTGAACGGCTTGCCCGCGTTCGCGTCGCCGACCTTGCCCGGCGCGCCACCGATGCCGACGCCGAGCCAGTCCGCGCCCTTGCAGCCGCTCGCGAAACGCCATTGACCCGACACGACGTAGCCGCCGGGCGCACGCTCGGCCGGTTGCAGGGGATACAGGCCGCCCGCGAAAACCTGGTCCGGACCGGACGCGTAGATGCGGGCCTGGGTCTCGACCGGCAGCGACGCGAGATACGTGTTCGCGGAGCCAAAGGCCGCGACCCATGCGGTCGAACCATCGGCGATCGCGATGCGTTCGAGCATCGCCAGAAACTGTGGCGGCGGCAGCGCGTCGCCGCCGAAGCGTTGCGGCGTGCTCGCGCGGAAGATGCCCGCGCGCTTCATCTTCAGGATCATGTCGCGCGGGACGTGTGAAACCGCATCGAACTCGTCGCGGCGACGCTCGACTTCGGTGATCAGGTCATCGAGCGACAGCGGGCCCGTGTATTCGGGGTAGTCCTCCTGCGTGTCGATGATGGGTGCGTCGGCGGTGCAAGCGCGGGCGCTGGCGGTATGAACGGCGTGCATGCGCGTTACCTCTTGATTCGGTGATGTGAACGATGTCATTCGGTTTTCTGATGCGCTTCGATGCGCATCGCTTTCGGATAGGTCTCCCGGGCGAGCAGCGTCGCGATCACGGTGATCAGGCCGAGCACGCCGAGATACAGAGCGACCGGCGTCGCGCTGCGATAGTGCGCGAGCAGCGCCGTGGCGATCATCGGCGACAGGCCGCCGCCGAGCACCGAGGAGATTTCGCGCCCGATGCCAAGCCCCGAGAAGCGCAGATGTACCGGCAACAGTTCGCTGATGAACGCGGGCTGCGCGCCTTCGAGGATGCCGAGCGTGAGGCTGTTCGCCAGCACGAGGGCCGTGATCACTTTCCAGTATTCGCCGGAGCCGAGCAGCGCAAAATACGGCCATGCGACGAGCACCATCGCGATCGCGCCGGCGAGATACACGGGCTTGCGTCCGACCTTGTCGGTCAGGTAGCCGAAGAACAGCGAGAACGGAATCATCAGCAGCATCGAAAGAGTCAGGCCGCCGAGCATCCAGCTCGACTTGATGCCGAGGAACTGGCCATACGCGATCGAGAACGCGAAGAAGATGTACGACGCACCGCCTTCGCCGAAGCGCAAACCGAAGATCGTCAGCACTTCGCGAGGACATTGCCGCAACACTTCGATCACCGGCATGCGGGTGTCGCGACGCGTTGCCTTCGCTCGAGCGAACGCGGCGCTTTCGCCGACCGAGCGGCGCATCCACAAGCCCAGTGCGACGAGTGCGGCGCTGCAGAGGAACGGAATGCGCCAGCCCCAGCTCAGGAAATCGGCAGACGACAGGTTCTGCACCAGCAGGAACGCACCGGTCGACAGCACGAAGCCGAGCGCCGCGCCGCACGGACTCCATGCGGCGAGCGCGCCGCGCTTCGATTGCGGCGCGTTCTCATGGATCAGCAGGATGCTGCCGCTCCATTCGCCGCCCGCGGCGAGCCCCTGCACGATGCGCAGACACACGAGCAGCGCCGGCGCGGCGAGGCCGATCTGCTGGTAGGTGGGCAGCACGCCCATCAACATGGTCGCCGTGCCCATCGCGAACAGCGTCAGCATCGTCACGAGCTTGCGCCCGTAGCGGTCACCGAGATGTCCGCACAGCACACCGCCGATCGGCCGCGCGATGAAGCCGACCGTGAAGCCGCCGAACGCGGCGACGGTGCCGGTGAGCGGATCGCTGCCGACGGGGAAGAACAGCTTGCCGAATACCAGTGCCGCGGCCGTTCCATACAGGAAGAAGTCATACCATTCGAGGATTTGACCCAGCACGGCGGTCGTGACCGCGCGTCGTACGCCGCCCGTCGCGGCGGCGGATCGGCGTGATGCGAGCGGGGCGCTCAGATCGGAATTCACGGCGTCAGAGTTCATGGCTCAGGGAGAACGAAGATTGAGGTTCCCGCATGACGATGGCTCTACGCAGCGGGGCGAATCACATTCGGACGACATGGCTGCACGATATGAGCGGCGATGAACGCGGTCAAATTCGGGCCAAAAATGATCGATATGAATGGCGTGCATGGGCGACGCCCGGATCGAGCGACGCGCGAATGGTGAGGAATTCCAGGAGATGGCGCTACGGTGAGGGTTTACGGGAGCGGTGGTTGCGTCGGAACGGCGATTGGGATGAGGTGCGTCGAAGCGCGCAGCGCGTGCTTCGCTGGCTTCAGCGTTGCGGTGAACGATTGCGTTTCGGACCAGCGAGCGCGGAGCGCGTCGGTGTCCAGTGCGCGAAGAGCACGCTGGAATGCAGGGCTAAAAGTTGAAGCGAGCTGTTGAGGTGAGGTCTTCCAGGATGGTGAGGATTTCCAGGAGTCGAGAGAACGACGCTTTGTGCGCCATGGTGAGGAGTTCCAGGAGGTCGGCCCCGCATTCGAGACCTCGCGCTCGCCGCAATTGCTCAATCCGGGTAGAACGGAAGCCTTTGGCTCCCGAAAAACCTCACCTTGGGGACAATCGCCCACGTTGCTTACGGCTCCTCCCGCTGGCAGTGTCGATTCCTTCCCCGTCGCCGGGGTGAACCGTCAGCGCAACTCGACTTCCAGGCATCAAAGAAAAACGCCGAGGTTGCGGGCTTTGGGCTATGGCCGGCGGCACGCCCGTGGCTGGCCTTCGACTTTCAACGTTGTGATCTTATGATACATGAACCATACAGTTCATTTAACTTGACGCGGACGACCTCTATAACTATACTGCTCAGTATTGAAAAGCGAGCAAGGGAGCAGGGAATCATGCAAGAGAGATATTTGACAACGCGCCAGACCACCCGGATCGTCATCGTCGGCGGCGGCATCGCTGGACTTCTGCTCGCGACCAGGCTGGGCAACACGCTTGGCCGCAGCGGCCGCGCTCAGGTCACGTTGATCGACAAAAGTGCAACCCATATCTGGAAGCCCATGCTGCACACCATCGCGGCAGGCACTCGCGATGTCCAGCAACAGCAGGTCATCTATCTCGCCCACGCCCGCGACCACGGC
>NZ_VZQP01000049.1:0-65556 GCF_014397655.1 Paraburkholderia sp. UCT31 | reverse complement strand
CCCGTTCAGGAAAAGGCCTTCCGTCTTCTGAACGTCAACCCCGCCTGTACCCAGTAACCGCCCCGCCCAAGCGCGCATAACAGCGCGAAATCAACAGCTTATGTTAGTGGCCTGGTCAAAGTTCGGATTAGAACCCGGTCCGATCTCATCGAGAAAACGCGCTCGTGCACGCCATCGGGGTCTCGCGTCGCCATTATTGTTTCATCGCGCCAGTTGCGTTCGAGTTTGACGCGCCTTGAGGCGACATCGCATGCTCACGCTTCTGCATCAATGTGCCACTGGCGGCCTTGCTGTTGCCGGCGTCCGCAGCACGGCCCATGCTCTGGCCAGCGGCACCCGGCTGCGCGTTTTGAGTATCACGGTGTGCTGGCGCAGCGTTGCCGGTGTTGGTCTGCGCAAATGCGCAAGCGCTAGCAATGATGGAAATTGCGCTGATTCCTGCCATTATCAACTTCATGATCGTCTCCCGTTCGGGAACTGCTTTCTCTGACCTGCGCGCAGCATGAGGCATGCCCGGAGGAAGTGGCAAACAATAGGCGTGCGCTGTTGCCGCCCGCGAGAAGGGGGACGAAATCTCTTGCCATCTTTTACCTTGTGTCAGCGCGCAGGCGCTGCTCTGTAGCGACGGTTCCTGTACGGGCTCATTGCTGACGATGTGATGGGTCACGACTGTTGCATCATTCCAGTCAAATCTGAAAACCCAGGTGGATGGCTCAACCCGGGTTTCAGCAATCTCACCGGTTTGCATGCCATCCGCCAAGAACGGGACCGGCCGTACAGCAAACACCGCCTTGCTGCGTGTATTAACCCGTGGCTTCGCATTCCAACAGCTTGGGCTTTACGGCCAGCATCGCGAATCGATAGCTCGCCAGCGCGCCGCGGCGGGGTACTCGGAGTCGCGTGGCGCCCGCGCATAGGTCAGGCGCGCTGCAATGTACCTGTCGACGGCGTCAAGCAACGCCGCTATCGAGGCCGGCTTTCGCAGGAACGCTGTCCAGCAGCGAATCTCTTCCGTAGGTTCCGGCATAGCCGACAGCAGCACCACCGGTAAGCCGGAAAACACCGCCTGACACTTCAGACGCCGGCAAAGCTCCTTGCCGTCCATTTCCGGCATCTCCAAATCGGTGATAACGAGTTCCGGAAAATCCGTGTGGGCCTTCTGCAGTGCGTCCCATCCGTTCTCCGCGAGCACAACACGGTGTCCGCGACTCTCCAACGCCAGTTGCAGCGCGCATCGGTTTTCAAGGTCATCGTCGATGAGCAGTACGGTGGACATGACACGACATGGTGGAAGGATCCTACTGGGTCTCGCAAGCGGCATACCCAGGTAGCGCTCGCTGCCTGTTCGACTACAGTCTGTGTCCAACACGTGGGCGGTCGGGCGACATGGTTGCGGCATTGCGCTCGCCCGCTTTGCTCTTACCAAAGCAGCAGCGCAAGTCCGCCGCACCCCGTTGACTATATTGGATACGTCGACCGGTGAGAGTCATCGACTTGAACCGGATAATCATAAAACTTCCGTCTGGAAGTTAATCGATTTGGTGTTTTGGTGACGGCTTGGATCATGTCGGCGATCATGTGAGTTCCTCGCTGCGAACGCGGATGCGCCGCCGACCAATTCGCGGGACGGCCGATTAACCCAATCGGGCCGCTTTATGCCAAATGAATCGCGCCATTGAAACCGGCGAGTTGTTACTGGCCGGAACGATTGACCAGTTCGAGTTTTTCTGCCGCCGCAGATCATTGAAAATGGGATTTCACTGACCTGGAATTTTGCGGTTACCCGATGGATATTCACTTCTGCCTGAGGAAAAAACGGTCGTTTTTTCTCGAATTAGTGTCGGATTCTTCCGTCGTTGTTCCGTCTATGCGGGGTAGACCCACACAATCAGCGCACAGTTAATTAACGAAAAACCCTAATCCTTGCAAGGCATGAATAACCACGATCGGTTATGAAAAGTTGAAACCTCGGCTGGGTTGTGTAGCGGCGGCAAGCCTTGGACTTGCAGTCGGAAGGGAGTCCGCAAATACCGTTTATGTCTGCGGCCGTCATTGTGCCGACAGGTGCGAACGTTACATTGAGTGGCCTTTTTGCTGGTTTTGCAGCCAACAGTAGTGGCCTCATAACCGTGAATGGCGGGAACATTATGACGACAAACCCGCAGTCGCAGTATTACATCGGTTTTAACGGATCGGGAACGCTGAACGTCAGCGCCGGCGGCACGGTCTTCAGCGCCTCTCAGAGCTACGTCGGTTACAACCCGGGTAGCAGCGGTGTACTCACAGTTGCCGGTGAAGGTTCGATGTATACGAACGCGGGCTTTTTTATTGTTGGGAACAGCGGACCTGCGCAACTGAGCGTGACAAATGGGGGCGCCGTTTCCAGTTCGAGCGGGACTCTGCAGATCGGGGGCGGATCGACGGCGACGGCCGTCGTCAGTGGCGCCGGCGGCACGCTTTCCGCCGGAACCTTTCTCGGTGTCGGTGTCAGTCCGGGCAGTGTAGGCATGCTGACGATCGCTGACGGTTGAGATCAGCGGTCCTGGAGCGTCTGGGGCGACGTCGGTTTTCGCTACGCCTGGTGAGCTGCCGTTGACTGCAGGTCTCGCGCTGAGAGAGAGTAGGTACGGCAGCCTGTAACCGCAGGCGGGATGCTCGGCACGAATCCTGCAATTCTTCACGCAGCAACGATTCTTTCCTATGCTTTAAGCAACGGCGAGCCCGCCGGAGCTGCCATTGCCGAGTCGCAGGACCGAGGGCCGCACGCCTGCGCCGTGACATCGAATCAAAGCAGCCGTTCGCGCATGTTTCGATGATTCACCGGCTACCCGGCGGTCTGGATGGCAACGTTTGGACTACCCAGCAAACGAACGGAGCGTGGCGATGAAGCGGAGCGAGTCACCCCAGCCGGTCACGATGCTCGAAGCACTGATACCGATCGCTGGCCTCGTCTTTCTCGTCAGTCTGTCCTTCTACCTGTTCGGCGATGGTGGTGCGAACGGGCCGAACCAGGTGGCACTCGTCGTGGCGACCATGCTGGCCGTATTTGTCGGTTGGCGTCGCGGTCATTCGCTCGCTTCGCTGGGGGAGGCCGCGAATGCCAGTGTCAGTTCCGGTATCGGCGCGATTCTCATCCTGTTCGCAGTCGGCGCGCTGATCGGCACGTGGGCGCTCAGCGGCACGATCGTCGCCATGGTCTATTACGGGCTGAAATTGCTGAACCCGGACTACTTTTACGTCACGGCGGCTGGAATCTGCGCGGTGATCTCGTTCGCCATTGGGACCTCGTGGACTGTCGTGGGTACGATCGGAATCGGCCTGATGGGCATTGCGCACAGCATGGGCCTGAGCCCCGCCATAACGGCCGGTGCAGTGATTTCCGGCGCTTATTTCGGCGACAAGTCTTCGCCGCTCTCGGACACCGCGAATCTTGCGGCCGCTGCCGCCGGTGTCGACCTGTATCAACACGTGCGAGAGACGCTGCTGACATCACTCGTCGCGATTGTCATCACGCTGGCCGTGTTTTATCTGCTTCGCCGCCCGGGCGCCTTCGATGCGAGCGCGGAGGTTGCGGCAATGCAGAGCGCATTCTACATATCGCCCGTGCTGTTCCTGCCGCTCGTTCTTGTCGTCGTGCTGACGCTGTTCCGGCTTCCGCCATTTACCACCATCTTTCTTGGCGCATTGGCGGGTGGCGTGGTTGCCGTTTTCGTCGAGCCAGCGCGAGTCCTCGCATTTGCCGCCGCGCGAGAGGGCGTGCCGATCCCGATTGCGATGCTCAAAGGCGTATGGCTTGCGCTTGGGAGCGGCTACAGGTCCACGACTGGAAATCCAGTGCTTGATACGCTCCTCACTCGCGGCGGTATGGACAGCATGTTGAATACTATCTGGCTGATCATCACGGCACTGGCATTCGGAGGGGTGGTCGAGAAGTGCGGTGCGATAGAACGCCTCATTGCTCCGGTAGTCAATTGGGCCAGGAGCGGTGGGGCGCTGGTCGGCTCCCTGGTCCTGGCGACCATCGCGACGAACATCGTTACGGCAGACCAGTTCATCGCAGTCGTGCTGCCGGCCCGGATGTTCAGAAATGCATTCGCGGCACGCGGCTACGCGCCCATCGTGTTATCGCGTTCCGTTGGTGATTCGGCCACGACCACAGGCGCGCTGATCCCTTGGAACAGTTGCGGCGCGTTTATGGCGGTGACCCTTGGCGTGCCGACACTCAGTTATGCGCCCTATGCCGTATTTTGCGTGGTAAGTCCGCTGCTGACGGTGGCGATCGCCTACGCGGGTATCCGCATGCCACGCGTCCCTCCAGCCCAAGCCGGGACCTCAACGGCAGGCGGCCCCCCAGCTCCGGTCCATGAAGACGCCAAACAGAATTGACGGGTATTCTTACTCGAGTCGTCAGGCACCCTGGCTCGTGGCCGATACCCGGCGCGCGATGTGTTTCCAACCTATTGCAAGCGTTCTTCCGTCCGACGAACCGTCGGCAATACTGTAAGGAGCAGTCAAGATGAAAATGCAACGAAACGCTCCCCGGATCGCGTCCATGATGCTCGCCGCGGCGTTCACACTGGCTCAGGCAGGCGTCGCAGTGTCGCAGACGGCTGCTCCGCAGAGCGCCAGCGAGATCCATAGGACCGGCATGCCCGAGACGCAGCAGCAGGGCGACATATCGTTCGTGACCGGCGGAGTCGGTCGCGACGAGTCGACTGCGCTGCGGCAGGCACGAAGGCAGTGGCCGTTGTCTCTGCAGTTCACCGGTCCCGGGGCGAGCTATGTGGCCGACGTCCAGGTGAAGATTGCCAAAGCTGGCGGCGCGACCGTGTTCGAGGCCACGTCGAAGGGGCCGTACATGCTCGTGCGGCTGCCTCAAGGGCGCTATACGGTCAACGCCACTTACGGCAGCGTGACCAGAAGGGAGACCGTGAACGTCCGCGGCAATGGCAGCGCGCGTGCGACGTTCGCGTTTCCGTCCACCCACTGAGCGCGGTCCCGACGCCGCGCCGAAGGTCGCGCGCGTCGCGTTCGTTTGACAAGGGGCCTGGACCCAGCCATAGGCTTATTTGGCTTTTACACGCCAGTATCTGTACTTTTGCGGAACGAAAGCCTCATGCCTTGAGCAGGTTCTTCCCCTTCGTCCCGAGCAACGGCAAGTCGCGGATCCGCACACCGGTCGCGTCGTCGATCGCATTCGCGAGCGCCGCGGCGGCCGGGCCTTGCGCCGCTTCCCCGACCCCGAGGAATGGCAGGCCCGGCCGGTCGATCAACAGCACGTCCACGCGTTGGGGTACAGACGAGAAGCGCATGATCGGATAAGTGCTCCAGTCATAGCTCGTGATGCGTTGCGGGTCGAAATGCGTTTCTTCATAGAGCGTCCAGCTCGTGGTTTGCAAAATGCCGCCTTCGATCTGATTGCGCACGCCGTCCGGATTGACGATCTGTCCGCAATCGACGGCTGCTACGACACGCTCGATGCTGAGCTCGCCGGTATCGCGCATGACCGTCACGTCCATCGCGACGGCAAGGTAGGCCATCAGGTTCTTGTATTGGGCAAACGCAAAGCCGGTACCGTGCGAGCGCGGGCTCGAGTCGCCCGTTCGCGCGGTGCGGGCTCGCCAGCCGAATTGATCGACTACGGCGCTAATGACGCCATGCGCGCGCGGATCATCGAGATGTTTCATGCGAAACGCCACGGGGTCGGCGTGCGCGGCTCTGGCGAGCTCGTCGATGAAGCTCTCGATCGCGAACACGTTCATGTGCGCGCCGAGCGAGCGCATGGCAGAGACACGTATCGGCATCGTCGGCACGAAATGATGCTGCACGTGCAGGCTGGGCACGCGGTAAAGCGGAATGCTGTTGCGGTCGCCTCCGCCTTCCGGCATCGGAATCGGCTTCGGCGGCGCGGGGGTGAACGGTTGCGCAAGGAGCTGCGCGGGCAACAGGCGGCCCGCATTCTCGATGCGGTTGTTATGCGTGTTGCTCCATAGCTCGTAACGCCAGTCGGCAAGCGTGCCTGCCGAATCGAGCGTTGCATTCGCCTCGACTGTCATGGCCGGGCCGAACGGCTCCCACATGTGTTCCTGTTCGCGCATCAATTGCACGCGCACCGGGCGGCCAGGCAGCTCGCGTGCAACGAGGGCGGCGTCGGCCGCGACATCGTCCGCGCCGTTGTGTCCGTAGCAGCCCGAGCCTTCCACATGCACGCAGCGCACCTTGTCGGGTGGCATCGCGAGCATTTCGGCGATTCCCGCGCGCAGCGGATAGACGCCTTGCGTGTGCGTCCACACGGTCATCACATCGTTGTCGAGCTGCGCGACAGCGCACGATGGCCCAATCGAGCCATGCGTCAGATACGGCCTCGAATAGCGCGCCCGCAGCGTCGCCACAGGCGCGGCCGCGCCCGACGCTGCGCCCTGATCGGCCACCTCGATTTCCTGTGAAGGCAGACTCATCAGCAGCGCGTGAACGTTCGCCGGATCGGGCAGCGGCGGCCCGGCCTGCCATTGCGCGGCAAGCGCAAGCTCACGCATCGCGAGGATCGCGCGCCATTCGTCGTCGGCGACCACCGCGAGGTAGTTGCCGTTGCGCACGACCTTGATGACGCCGGGCAGCGCTTCGACGCGCCCGCTATCGACTGCGACGAGGCTCGCGCCATAAGACGGCGGCCGCACCACGCGGGCATGCAGCATGCCGTGCGGCCGCAGGTCCTGGACGTAGCTCGCGCCGCCCGTCACCTTGCCCGGTATATCCACGCGCGGCAGCATATGGCCAATCAGCGCGTAGGCCGATGGCGGCTTTTTCGGCGCGTCGGGCTGCGCGTTCTGATGGAGGTCCGCGTATTGCACGGCTTCGCCATAGCTCACGCGTCTTCCGTCGGCGGCAATGACGGCGCCGTCGCGCGTCGTCAGGGCCGCGGCGTCGACGCCCAACTGCGACGCCGCGCTCGCGACCAGCAGCGCGCGTACCTGAGCGGCGGCGTTGAGGATCGCGGTGCCGCTGTCCGCCATCGTGTGACTGCCTGCGGTGTAGCCTTCGTTCGGCGTTGCGGCGGTGTCGGCGGTGATCAGCTCGATCGCATGCGGCGCGAGATCCAGCTCTTCCGCGGCGACCTGCAGCAGCGCGGTGCGAATGCCCGTGCCAAGCTCCGCCTTGCCCGTGAATACGCTCACGTGGCCGTCAGGGGCGACCTTGATCCACGCATCGAGCAACGGTGTGCTCTTGAGACTGCCCGGCAGCTTTGGGGCGCTCGCGTTGAAGGTGCCCGCTTCGGTGGTGGTTTGCGCAAGCGCGGCCATGCCGGGCACGATCGCGAAGCTCACCATCAGCGAGCCGCCAACGAGGAAGCGGCGCCGCGCGGGGTCATCGGGGCCGCTGCCGTGAGCGACGGAGGACGGGGGGCCGTCGCTCACGACTGCGCTCCCTCGTCCGTTCGCGGCGAACCCGTGGCGGCTTGCCGGATCGCCGCGAGTATGCGCATGTGCGTGCCGCAGCGGCACAGGTTCGGCTGCATGTAGCGGCGGATCTGTTCATCGCCTGGGTGCGGGGTTCGCTCCAGCAGCGTGTGCGCGCGCATGATCATACCGGCGATGCAATAGCCGCATTGCGCGGCTTGCTCGTCAATGAAGGCTTGCTGAAGTGGTCCCGGATGTTCCGCGCTGCCAAGTCCTTCGACGGTTCGCACTGGCCGGTCGCCAACTGCCACGACCGGCATGAGGCACGAGAACACCGGTTCGCCGCCGACGCTGACCGTGCATGCGCCGCATTGACCGAGACCGCAGCCGAACTTCGCGCCATCGAGCTGCAACTGGTTGCGCAACACGTAGAGCAGCGGCGTTGACGGGTCGACATCGACCGTATGACTGACTCCGTTGACGTTGAGCGTGATCATCGTGGCAGGCCGTCCTTGCGAAAATGCGCGACCGCGCCGGCGTCGAGCGAGGGCCACGCGTCGCGTGCGGTGAAGCGTTCGCGCGTGTAGTTGGCGAGCTCCGCTATCTGCGCATCCGTGAATGTGTTGGCGAATGATGGCATGAAGGGCGCGCTATCGCTTTCGTGCCATTCGATTCCATCGAGGATGATGCGGACCATGTTGCGCGGGCTGTCGGCGTTGACGGCCGTGGAAAGTGACAGCGACGGTCGAGCGCCCCCGCTCGACATCGGCGCGCCTTCGGCATGGCACGATGCGCAGGCCGCGGAGAATAGATTAGCGCCGCCGCCGGGCGCGGTGGACACGGGCGCGGCGGAAGCGGAGGGCGAGGCGACCGGATGCTCCGGCATGCCTGGGCCCCCGGACGGCAACGCCAGCAGATACGCGGCAATTGCCTCTACGTCGGAGGCGGATGCGTCGGCGAGCATGCGCGTGACGGGGCGCATCGGACCCGCCGCCGCCCCATGGGCGCTCGCGAGGCCCGTGCGCAGATAGCTGACGAGCTGTGCCTGCGTCCAGGGCGTGGGGCGTGAAGCGAGGTCCGTCAGCGCGGGCGCATCCCATCCGTCGATCGTGCCGCCTTGCAGCGCGCGGTCGCGGCGCTCGGCACCGAGGCGGCCGAGCGGCGTGTGGCACGCACCGCAATGACCGAGGCTGTCGACCAGGTATCGTCCGCGTGCGACGTCCGGCGCTTCAGGCGGGGCCGGCGCTGGTTCCGTACCGGTATGCAGGTAAAAAAGATTCCACACGGCGATGAGGGGCCTGAAGCCGAGCGGGAAGATCAGCTCGTTGTGCGGCGCAGGCGCCTTGACGGGAGCGCGGCTCATCAGCCACGCATACAGCGAGCCCATATCGGCATCGCTGATGTGCGTGAAGTGCGGATAGGGGAACGCCGGATAGAGCAGATGGCCGTCGCTGGACACGCCGCGCCGCATCGCGCGCGCGAACGCGTCGAGCGACCAGCCCCCGATACCCGTCTCGTTGTCCGGGGTGATGTTGGTCGAGTAAATGATGCCGAAGGGTGTTCGCAGTGGCAGTCCGCCCGCGAGGGGCAGGCCGCCCGTCGCGGTGTGGCACGCGACGCAATTGCCAACGGCCGCGAGCTTCGCGCCGCGCGCCGCGGCCGCGGCCGCGGTATCGCTGCCGGCCGCGATGGGCGCGGTGACGGGACTCGACGCGGGCTCCCGTGCATGCGCCGTGGGTCCGCCGTATGCGGCCATGAGGGCAACCACGACAACGGCCATGCCTGCACTCGCCACCCGTCCTTTCATCTAGCCTCCATCGCCGAGCCGTCCGCATCATGGTTCCAGACTACGTCGCGCGGCTCCAGGTGGCGCAAGCGGCATTCCTGATATTCGCGGAAGTCTGCGGCTGTCCGCCGCTCCGCGGTTGGCCGCTGTCTACGAGGACGGAAGCTTTAGGGTCGAACAGCGGCAGGTCGCGATAACGGTCTCGCCTAGCCGGCTGCGATCGCGATGGCGATCTGCACGAAAAGCACCTTGACGATGGTCATCGACGGAAAAATCATCGCGTACATGACGTCGGGCTGATCCGTCGGCGCGATGCGGTTGGCGAAGGCGAGAATCGCGGGATTGCCGGTCGCCCCGCAGATCACGCCGACCGATGTATCGAAAGACAGTCTGAAGACCCACAGGCAGCACACAGCCGTGACGCCGACCAGCACCAGCAGCGTGATCACGCCATAAAGCAGCAGCAGCGGTCCGGCGCTGCCGACGGTCGCGACGAACTTCGGTCCGCAAGACAGGCCCACCTGCGCGAGAAAAATCGTCAGCCCGAGATTGCGCAGCACGAGATTTGCAGAGAGCGGCATCACCCACACGAACGGTCCGCTGCGGCGCGCCTTGCCGAGGCACAGCGCGACCAGTAGCAACGCCGCGAGACCCAGGCTGAACGCGCCGAGACCGGGCGCGCGCAGCGGGATCGCGCCGACCAGCAGCCCCGCTGCCGCGCCGATGCCCAGACAGATGAAACTGAGGTCGGCCGTGCCCTTGATCGAATCGCCGAAAAACGCGCGGACCCTCGCGCGATGCGCGCTACTGACGAGCAGGCCGACGCGGTCGCCAGCTTCGAGAATGAGCTCTGGCGTCGACAGTAGATCGGCGTCGCCGCGCCGCACGTGCGCGACCGCGCAGTTCACGCCATCCGGAAAGCGCAGATTGCCGAGCGCCGTGCCGACGACTGACGGACTCGACGCGAACACGCGCATATAGTCCAGGTCTTCCCGATGACTCGAGATACGCCCGGGCTGTAGCTCGCCGCATAGCGCCGTTGCTTCGTCGAGCGGGCGGCGCTCGGTGGCGGTGGCAAGGAGGACGTCGTCGGCGCGCAGCGTGAAGTCGTCGCTGGGCAGCTGATTGTGATGCGCGCGCCGCACGGCCGCGATCACTACGCCGGCAGGCAGGCGAGTCGAGAGCTCCGACAGCTTGAGACCGAAGAGACTGGCATTGCGCAGCGCGATTTCCGCGGTCTCCAGCACCTTCGCGGGCGGTTTCGGTATTTTGGCTTTCAGGACCGAGTTAAGCACATAGAGGAATAGGATCGGCCCGGCCACGCCGAACGGATAGGTGACGCTATAAGCCACGGCGGCATTGCTGCTTTTCATCGATGCGATGGCAACCTGCAGGCTCGCCGTGCTGGTGCCGCTGCCGGCGAACATGCCGAGCGCATCGGCGAGCGTGATGCCGAAATGGATGAAGCCGCACGCCACCAGACCCGAAACGATCACGCCCAGACATGCGGCCGCGTTGGCCTTCACGCCTTCCCGGCTCGTGAGTCCGCGAAAGAACTGCGCGCCGTACTGAATGCCGATGCCATACAGAAACAGCAGCAGACCGAGCGTGCCCAGCAACGCCGGCGGCGCGGATTTCGGCGCGAACGCGCCGAGCGCCAGTCCAACGAACAGCACGGCCCCCGAGCCTAGAGCCACGCCCTTGATAGTGATTTCGCCGACCAGGTAGCCAAGCGCGATGGTCAGAAAAAGCGCGAACAGCGGCTGAGTTTCGAGGAAAGTTCTGGCTGCTCCCATGCCGCCCCCTATAGGTGGACAAAGCAACGCGACTGAGCGCTTCCACCGGGTAGGCCTCGCGTTCGACGCACGGCAGTTGCTGACGATACTCGTTGCTGCTATCGCATTGCGCCTGCGAGGTTGCCCGAGCCGAGACCCACGATCAGATCGAGTGCGCCGTTCTTCAACGCTTGCGTCGCGACCACGCCCGCTGCTTTCAAAGCGGCCGCGTCGATGCGCGACGCGTCCGATAGCTCGACACGCAACCGCGTGGCAGCCAGCGCGTCGAGCTTCCTGATGTTGGCCGCGCCGCCCAGCGCCGCACGAATCTTTTCCGCGCGCTCCGTTTCCTGCGGCGAGTTTTGCACCGAGGCGGCCACAGCCGCTGGAGCCGCCGCCGCTGCGCCTTCCACACCGGGCACCCCGGCCGCCGGCAAATCCGCTTCGGCACCCGCTGTCTTCAGATAGTCCTGCATGTCGGTTTTCATGTTCTCCGACAACGGCCCGAAGATCGCCTGCACGCCGTTGCCCATGCGCACCACACCCGCGGCACCGAGCGCCTTGAGCTTGGGTTCGTCGACGCCCGCCGGGTCCTTCACGGAGATGCGCAGCCGCGTGATGCAAGCGTCGAGACTCGTGATATTGGAGCGGCCGCCAAAGGCCAGCACGAGTTCGCGCGAACGTCCTCCCGCGCCGCTCGCGGCAACCGCGGCTGTTTCCGCCGCGTCGTCCTCGCGACCGGGTGTCTTGAGGTTGAAGCGCGTGATGACGAAGCGGAACACGCCGTAATAGATCACCGCGTAAATTGGACCAAGGATGAAAACGTACCACGCGTGCGTGGCCTTCCCGCCGATCAGGTTGAACATCAGAAAATCGATGCCGCCTTGCGAAAACGTGAAGCCCATGCGCATGCCCAGTGTGTTCGCCACGAACTGCGCCGACGCCGCGAGGCATGCGTGAATCAGGTAAAGCACCGGCGCGACGAACAGGAACGCGAATTCGATCGGCTCGGTGATGCCGGTGAGGAAAGAAGTCAGCGCGGCCGAGACCATCATGCCGCCGACGGCCACCTTCTTCTCCGGCTTCGCGCAATGCCAGATCGCGATCGCCGCGGCCGGCAGGCCGAACATCTTGAACAGGAACGCGCCCGCCAGGATGCCCGCGGTCCGGTCGCCCGCGAAAAAACGGGTGATGTCGCCGTGAACCGTCTTGCCGGTCGTCGGGTCGAGGTAGCTGCCCATTTCGAAGAAGAACGGCACGTTCCAGATGTGATGCAGGCCGAACGGAATCAGCAGACGTTCGACGAAACCGTAGACCGTCGCGGCGGTGCGCGGGTCGGAAACCGCCGCCCAATGCGAAAAAGCCTTGATTGCGCTGCCGATCGGCGGCCACACGAAAGACAGGATCGCGCCGAGCACGATCGAGCCGATCGCGGTCACGATCGGCACGAAGCGCTTGCCGGCGAAGAAACCGAGATAGGGCGGCAACGTGATCCGGTAGTAGCGGTTGAACATCCATGCCGCAAGACCACCGGCGAGGATGCCGCCGAACACGCCGGTCTGGATCGACGGTATGCCCATGATCGTGTCGGTTTCGACGCCCTGGAGCTTGCCGATCACACCCAAGGTGGCCGTCATCACCAGATATCCGATCGTTGCGGCGATGCCCGAGACGCCATCGTTCTCGGTGAAGCCGAGCGCGACGCCGATCGCGAAGATCAGCGGCAGGTTGCCGAAGATCACGTCGCCCGCGTTCTTCATCAGCGCGAGCACGACGGCCGGCACGTAACCGTGAAAGTCGGTGGCGCCGAGACCGAGCAGCAGGCCGGCCACCGGGAGCACGGCGACGGGCAGCATCAGCGATTTGCCGATCTTCTGCAAGACTCCGAAGGCATGCGAGAACATGGCTGATCTCCTGTTGATCCGCTCACTCGGCAAAGCGCGACAGATGCGCGCGGACTTCCGCGGCGGTGCCCAGACACAGCACCTCGGCGGCGAGCTTCCTGGCTTCTTCGGTCGTCACGCGTGCAAGCTGAGCCTTGATCGAACCGATCGCCGGAATGCTCACCGAAAGCTCGTCGATGCCAAGGCCGACGAGCACCGGCACCGCCATCGCATCCGACGCGATGCCGCCGCAAATGCCGACCCATTTGCCATGCTTGTGCGCACCGTCGACCGTCATGCCGATCAGACGCAACACCGCCGGGTGCAGCGCGTCGGCCTGCTTCGCGAGCTGCGGATGGCCGCGGTCCATCGCGAGCGTGTATTGCGTGAGATCGTTCGTGCCGATCGAGAAGAAATCGACTTCGCGTGCGAGCGGCTCGGCGATCAGCGCGGCCGCGGGGACTTCGATCATGACGCCGACTTTCACGCTCGCCGCGCGATCGCCGGCTTCTTCGAGCAGGATCTTGCGCGCTGCCCGCACCTCCTCGATCGCGGCGATCATCGGGAACATCACGTGCAGATGCCCAAGCGGCGCCGCGCGCAGGATCGCGCGCAGTTGCGTGCGGAAGATGTCGGGACGCGCCAGGCTCACGCGCACGCCGCGCAGGCCGAGAAACGGGTTGTCTTCCTTCGGCAGCGGCAGATACGACAGCGGTTTGTCGCCGCCGACGTCGAGCGTGCGGACCACGAGCGGCCGCTCGTGGCCAAGCGCTTCGGCGACGGCGCAATATTCGGCGGCCTGTTCGTCTTCGGTGGGCGCGGTGTCTCGCGCGTCGAACAGGAACTCGGAGCGCAACAGGCCCACGCCTTCGGCGCCGGCCGCGACCGCGTCGCGTGCTTCCTGCGCATTGCGGATGTTCGCGACGACCTCGACGCGGTGGCCGTCGGCCGTCATTGCGAGTTTGGTTGCCGCGAGCTTTTCGTCTTCGCGTTTGGCGGCCTGGCGGCTGATGCGTTCGCGCGCCTTCTCGAGTTCCTCGGCGCTCGGGTTGCGCCGCAAGCTGCCGCGCGAACCGTCGAGCACGACGGGCGTGCCGTCGGCGAGTTGCAGCGCGCGCGCGTCGATACCGCAGATCGCCGGAATGCCGAGCGAGCGCGCGAGGATCGCGACGTGGCTCGTTGCGCCGCCGCTCGTCGTGCAAAAGCCGAGCACCTTGCTGCGATCGAGCGACGTGGTGTCGGACGGCGAGAGCTCCTCGGCAATCAGGATCGATTCGTCCGGCACGTCGATCTGCGCCTGCTTCACGCCGGCGAGCAGCGCGAGCACACGGCGGCCGACGTCGCGGATATCGCCGGCGCGTTCGCGCAGCAGCGGATTGTCGAGCTTTTCGAGCGTGCTTGCCTGGTGCTGGAACGCATCGCGCCACGCGAACCCCGCGCCCTTTCCCGCGCTGATGCTGCTGATCGCGGCGTCGTTGAGGCCAGGATCGTCCAGCAGTTCGAGATGCGCGTCGAGAATCTGCGCTTTCGACGGATCGGTGAGCGTCGCCTTGAGCGCCTCGATCTGCTGACGCGCCTGATGCTGGGCCGCTTCGAGTTGCGCCCGTTCGCGTTGCGGCGACTCGCCCGCTTCGTTCACCTCGATGACCTGCTGGCGGAACTGCACGATCCTGCCGACCGAAAGCCCTGGCGAAGCGGATACGCCGATGAATTCGTTGGTGTCGGCGGGAGCCGCTTCGGTCGGTGCTGGCACCGGCGCAGCCGGTGCGGTTGGCGCAGCCGCCGCGGGTGCGGGCGCATCGCCGGGCTTTTCGCCCGATCCCTCGCCAAGCAGACGCGCGACGGTACTGGCCGCCTCCGCCGCGTCGGGACCGCGGGCCTCGACGCGCAGTTTGTCGCCGAACTTCGTTGCGAGCCCCATGATCGCGACGACGGACTTGGCATTTGCGCTGGCATCGCCGCGCAGCAGCCGGATCTCGGACTTGAATTTCTTCGCCTCGACCGCGACGACCGCGGCGGGCCGTGCATGCAGGCCCGCTGGATTCGGCAGCGTGATCTCGTCGGAGAAGATCGCGCCGGTGGCGCTGGCCGTGTCCTTGTCCTCCACGCTGCCGACCAGCTCGACGTACAGCGCGACGTCGGTGCCGGCAACGACGAGCCCTTTCGCGGGAACGTAGCGCGTGACGAGATCGCCATTGGCGATCACCATTTGCGTGAGCAGGCTGGTTGCTTTTGCGCCGACCGCGATTGGGTCGAAGCGGATCAGCGGCGTGCCCGTCGCGACGGCGTCGCCTTCCTTGACCAACGGCATGAAGCCCTCGCCGCGCAGCAACACGGTGTCGAGCCCGATGTGCAGCAGCACTTGCAGACCGTTGTCGCCGGTGATCGTCGTGGCGTGGCCAGCGCTATGGAGTTGCGTGACCTTGCCGGCAAGCGGCGACAGCAGTTCATCCGAGGTCGGATCGATCGACACGCCATCGCCGACCATCTTCTGGGCGAAGACCGGATCGGGCACGCTCTCGAGAGGAACCAGTACACCCGACAGTGGCGCCATCAACCCGATGCGCTGAGGACGCTGAGGAGCTTTCATCGCCAGGACTCCTTGTACATTGACGTTCGCCTCAGGTGGCTCGACTCGAGCCGCATGGGCGCGACATTCACACGTGCGGTCGGCACCATTGCCGCTCACCCCGCTCACCCACTTGTGAGCGGCGCACGTTACAAAAGCGTCGGTGACAAAAAACTCGGGAAACCAAACAAAGTCGCGCACGTCGCCCGTGTGCGCCGCGCAGCCTCGACCGGGATGAATGGAGAAACGTCAGGCGCGCTCCGCCGGCGCTGTTTGCGTTTGCCGGGCCGCCTCGCACCCATGCACAACCCTTTGCACCGTGGTCCCTAGAAAAAAGGACCCGGAAAGCGCTCTGAAAAAGAGCATATGTTACTGAGCGTAGATTGCAAGACAAGACGATTGCGGACGGGAACGCCTGAAATTTGCAATTTCCTGGCGGGAGATGGAGCGGTCTTTATTAATTGGCGTGTGACGCGTTCATTAATCTGTGTTTTATCCGTTTAGCGAAAGGCGGCGGCCCGACAACGCGTTCACCCTTACTGTTCAGAGTAGATCCGTGACGACATCCACCGTATCGAACTCGATGAGCAATTCCGCGCCCAACGAGGCGCCTACAGATGCAATCGGCATATTGGGGCGGTTCTCTTTTCCGAAATATGATTTTTCTAGCGCATGGAGGGCGCGCTGATAATCAGGGGACTGGAAATCCGTGAGTACCTTTACTTCATAAATGACGTTCTGGATGAGGAAATCGTTCGCAAGACAGCGCGTCGCGCCCTTGAATTGAACGCGAACCCGGTCTTTCCTGTTGTCGAACATCAAGGCAAGCTCAACGATGCTTGCCTCACGGTCCGCGGATACGCCCATCAAATACCAGTCATGGAACGCATTGAATTTCTTGATAAGGTCCATCGCGTAATTCCTTCAGGGACTCCCGGGGCTGAATGGAACAACATAATCCGCCTCCCTGGTGCGATCAGATCAGTTGGTATACCTATCACGGGGGCTCCATTGCACGCTGCAAAAAACGAAGCCCTCAAACCGCCGCGAACGCTGCAATACCTCTATGGCGGCCCTGAGAACGCACGGCGGCGCGACTTACGAGACCTCGTAACATTGTGGAAGACTGTCAAGAAAACAGTAGGAGCGTCGATGGTTTGGCCAATGCGCATCAGGTTGCTGATGGCGAACGCTTTCGTGCCGACGTATATGGAAGAGCCGTACGGGTCGTTTCGCGAGACTAGCTGACTCATAGCGAGATATCGCCGCAGAGGCATTGTTCAGCCACACCTTCTAGTCTTTTCATCGGACGACTCTTTTTCGGACATGAGACCCAGCCTAAAGTACGAGACTTCAATCTGGCATCAAGGTCGTCATGCAAATCGATACACCTGCAATCCCGGCATCGTTGGAAGAACATTCAACCTCCGCGGGTCAATGGCTCTCCGTCATAGCGGTAGCGGTAAGCGCATTCGCCTTCGTCACGGCCGAGTTTTTGCCTGTCGGGCTGTTGCCGCAAATCGCACACGACCTCGGCGTGTCGACCGGTGTCGCTGGCCTCATGGTCACCACGCCCGGCGTGATGGCCGCGATATTGGCGCCTACGCTGATAGTCAGCGCGGGCCGCATGGACCGCCGGTACGTTTTCCTGCTCCTCACTGCGGTACTGTTGATCGCGAACGTCGTGTGTGCCATCGCACCGAACCTCGCGATCATGCTCGTAGGACGGGCTCTGCTTGGCGGCGCGCTGGGTGGCTTCTGGACTCTGGCGACGGCGGCGGCTCCTCGACTCGTGCAAGCAAAGGATGCCGCCAAAGCGACCGCGACCATTCTGACCGGCGTGACCTGCGCAACCGTGATCGGCGTGCCGCTCGGGACGTTCATCGCATCGTTTGCATCGTGGCGCATGGCGTTCGCCGCCACCGCGGGCCTCGTGTCGCTCGCCTTACTGGCGCAGGCGTTCCTCGTGCCTTCGTTGCCGTCGGCATCGGCGTTGCGGATCGCCGATTTCAAAACCCTGCTTGTCCGGCCTCATACGAGGTTGAGCATGGTGATGGTCGCGCTCGTCTTCGGCGCGCATTTCTCGACCTACACGTATATTGCGCCGCTGCTCGAACACGACTTCTCGTTGAGCGCCATCACGCTGTTGCTGTTCGGATTCGGTCTGATCGGCTTCTTCTCCAATGCGTTGACATCGATGGTGATTTCGGACCATCTAAAGAAATCCGTCGCCGCGATGGTTCTGCTGCTATTGGGCGCGATGTCGTCGATGTTGCTGCTCGAACATTCGCCGATCGGCGAGACTGCGGGGATGCTGCTGTGGGGAATCGCGTTCGGAGCGCTTCCGCTTTGCCTCAGCGTGTGGATTCAGCGCGGCACGACAGACCTGCCCGAAGCGGGGTCGGCCATGTTCGTCAGCATCATCCAGGTGGCGATTGCGGTGGGCTCGGCAGTGGGGGGCACCATTGTCGACCGTGCGGGCGTTCACGCTGACTTCACGCTGGGACTTGGACTCGCGCTACTGGGCCTCGTGGCACTGCAACGGCTTGCTGTATTGGAACGACCGGCCACGGCGGCTTCCCTTGATTGCGCCTGCGATGCGTCGGTTGACTGACGCGTCGAGACAGTACGTCGCGTGCCTGGACCGCACCGCGCTAGCCAGCTGTGGCGACCGCCAGGCGACGGAAGCCGTCAAACAGCCGTCTTCACGACTCTGGGTTGAAACGGGGCGTTGAGCGACACGTCGCCAGCGGCCTCGTTGCGGGCGGCGCTCGTCGATAGATAGCGCAAACAGCACACGCGCAAAAAAGACGCGAAATTCAACGACTCTTCGCCGCGCAAGGCGACCAGTTCGTCGTGAAGCTTCACGACGAACTGGGTCGTCGTCACGTTCTCGCGGTTGGCGATTTCCCGAAGCACGTCCCAGAAGAGATTTTCGAGCCTCACCGTGGTCACGACGCCATGAATGCGCAGCGCGCGCGTACGCGACTCGTAGAGGATCGGATCAGCGTTGACATAGACGTTGCACATACGTTCAGCCTTTCTCGCGAATGATGACGTCGCAGGACGCGAAGCGCGCGGCGCGGGCGCTCATGCCGTCGTGATCGAGCCTAACACGGTTGGTCGCCCGCGCCGCGCCTCGGTCGAGGCGCGCTCCTTCAATGCGCGATGCGCGTGCCCAGCAGCGCAAGGAACTGCGCAAGCCAGTTCACGTGCGAGGTCCATGCGGGCGCGGTGACGAAGTTCTCGTCGGTGATCGCGTCAGGCCAGTCGAGCGCCACGTACTGCGCGCCCGCGAGCTTCACTTCGGGCGCGCAGGCCGGATACGCCGAGATGCGCCGGCCTTCGATCACACCTGCCGCAGCCAGCAGTTGCGCGCCGTGGCAGACCGCAGCAATCGGCTTCTTCGCTTCGGCGAATTGGCGCACCCAGCCGATCACCTCGTCGTTGAGCCGCAGATATTCGGGGGCGCGGCCGCCGGGCACGAGCAGCGCGTCATATTGCGCGGGGTTCACCGACGCGAAATCGGCGTTCAGCGTGAAGTTATGGCCACGCTTTTCGGTGTAGGTCTGATCGCCTTCGAAGTCGTGGATGGCGGTGCGAATCGCGTCGCCCGCGCGCTTGTCTGGCGCGACGACGTCCACCGAATGCCCGACTGCCGCCAGTGCCTGAAACGGCACCATCAGCTCATAATCTTCGACGAAATCGCCGGCGATGATAAGAATTCGCTTTGACATGCTTCGTCTCCTCTCGAATGGGGTGGGAAATGGCGAGGCGGACGCGCTATCGCGGTGTGAAGGCGGCGGCCGTTGAGAAGCAATATAGCGATCGACGCAGTGGGCCAGGTAATACGCGGCTAAATGCCGACCAGGGATTTCACTGAGCTGAACGGAATTCAGCCCGAATGCGGCAGACGATCGCGGTAGGTGGAGCGATCGGTGTCGCCATGATCTGGCCGAACAGCCTCGGCATCGCGGTTTTCACGGTGATTGCGGCGCTGGCGGCCATCGTGATTCTGCGCTCGGTAAGGGAAACCAAAGGCCTGCGTCTCAGCGAGATCGACGCTGGCGGTCGCTGAGGTTTTCCTGCTTCCATCAGGCGAAAGAAAAGGAGTCGCGCTCCATTCGAGTGCGACTCTTTTATCATTGGGAACGTCCATTCAACCGCGCAGATTCGACACACATCGCTGCAGCACCTTGCGCAGCGTGTCGACCGGGATTTCCGTTACTCCGTCCAGCATGGACGCTTCGAGCGCGTCGATCGCCGAATCGCATTCCTGCAGTACCCGACGCCCTTCGTCGGTCAGAAACAGATGAATCAGTCGACCGTGGGTAGGATGCCCCACGCGTCCGACCCAACCGTTGGCTTCCATCGTCTTGACAACTTCGTTGGCCGACTGCGGCGTGATGAACGAGCGTTCGGCGAGTTTCGCATTGGTCATCGCGCCGCTGGCGCTGATGACGGAGAGCGCGGTGAACTGAGGCAAGGTCAGCCCGAATTCACCCAGTACATCGATCAAACTGCGTTTGAGCAGGCGGTCGAGTTGGCCGACCACATAGGAAACGCGGGAAGGTGGCGCACCGGTTTTCGTTGAACCGGCCTGTTTGGCAAGGGGCGTTCGCCGCTTCTCCATTGTCTTGATCATTATCAGGTTGCCTTAGGTGTTTCTACCAGGCATATCATATTCTACTTTCAATATCAGGCATCCTGATACTAGACTCATCATCAATCCCGGGGGCGCTGTGGGAAGGAGTCTGATAAGTGGCGCAAGATCATTGTCAGAAATCTTCTCCTTCCCATGGCCGCTTCGTCGAAGAACGAAGCGTGGCTCGCCTCTGGCAATTCAATCAAAGGTGAAGGAGACGTCATGTCAAGCGTTGCTAATCGGTCGAGTGCGGTGGGCTCCAGTACTGCACTAACGTTGGCATTGTGCTTTCTCGTCGCGGTGCTGGAGGGTATCGACCTGCAGTCCACTGGCGTCGCGGCGCCTCGAATGGCGCACGAGTTCGGCTTGTCGGTCAGCCAGTTGGGGCTCGCTTTTAGCGCCGGCATGTTGGGGCTTTTGCCGGGCGCGATGATCGGTGGCAGACTCGCCGACCGGATCGGCCGCAAGCGCGTTCTGATGATCTCGATGGCGATATTCGGCATCTTCTCGATTGCGACCGCGCAAGTCTGGAGTTTCGAAAGTCTGCTGATTGCTCGCGTGCTGACGGGCATCGGGCTCGGCGGCGCGATGCCGAACCTGATCGCGTTGTCGTCCGAGGCGGTCGATCCGCGTCACCGCAACACCGCGGTTAGCGTCATGTATTGCGGTATGCCGCTCGGCGGCGCGCTTGCCGCATTGATCGCCGTACTGAGCGCGGGTGCTACCGCGTGGCGTCATATCTTCTACGTGGGCGGAGTCGGACCGCTGATCATCATTCCGCTGCTGATGGCATTGCTGCCTGAGTCGCGCGAATTCGCCACCGAATCGCGGGAATTCACGACGGCGGACAAGCCGCTCCTTTCGACGCGCGAAGTCCTGTTCGGCGAGGGGCGCGCCGCCGCGACGATCGGTATCTGGATCAGCTTCTTCTGCACGCTGATCGTTCTTTACTTCCTGCTGAACTGGCTGCCTTCGTTGACCGTGGGGCGCGGCATGAGCCGTTCGCAGGCGGGGATTGCCCAGATCTTCTTCAACGTCGGCAGTGTGATCGGCGTACTCGGCATCGGTCTGCTGATGGACCGCTTCAGACAAGGCCTGTCAGTCACGGCAATCTATGCGTGCATCGTCGGTGCATTGGTCGCGCTTTCGCAAGTCGCCAGCATCGAGACGCTGTCCGTTGCCGTGCTGTTTGCCGGAATGGGCGTCGTCGGTGCGCAGTCGATGCTGTATTCGCTGTCCGCCGCCAGCTATCCGACCAGCGTGCGTGGTACGGGAGTCGGCGCCGCGGTGGCGGTGGGACGCGTCGGCTCGATTGTCGGCCCCGTAGCCGCCGGGCAATTGCTTGCGATGGGAAAGAGCTCGGCGCTCGTCATCGGCGCGAGCGTGCCGGTGACGATCATCGCGGCGATTACAGCATTGCTCGTCATTCGCTCCAACGCCGCGAAACGCTAACTCTTCGTTGATGGACCCAGCTGGCCCGGCGTTTTCGCGCCGGGCCATTTTTCATGCGTCATTCGTGATTCGTCGTGCCTCGGGCCCGCAGATCAAGCAACCTGACGGCGTTCTCCTTCAGAACGAGCGGCTTTACTTCGGGCTTGATGTCGAGCGTATCGAAGTCTTCGAGCCAGCGGTCGGGGCGGATCAGTGGGAAGTCGGACGCGAACAGCACCTTGTTGCGCAACAGCGTGTTCGCATATTTGACCAGCTCGGGCGAAAAGTACTTCGGCGACCAGCCCGACAGATCGATATACACGTTCGGCTTGTGCAGCGCGATCGACAGCGCCTGCTCCTGCCATGGCCAGGAGGGATGCGCGATCACGATTTTCATGTCGGGGAAGTCGGCGGCGACATCGTCGAGGTAGATCGGCTCCGAATACTTGAGGCGCAAACCGCCGCCGCCGCGCATGCCCGAGCCCATGCCCGAGTGTCCACTGTGAAAAACCGCCGGCAGCTGGTACTCGGCAATCACTTCGTAGAGCGGGTATGCCATGCGGTCGTTGGCGAAGAAACCCTGCATCGTGGGGTGAAACTTGAAACCGCGCACGCCGTGCTCCTCGATGAGCCGCCGCGCTTCGCGCGCGCCGAACTTGCCTTTGTGCGGATCGATGCTCGCGAACGCGATCATGATGTCGCGGTTGTTCTGCGCGAACTCCGCGACCTCTTCGTTCGAAATGCGACGGCGCCCGATGTTCGCTTCGCAGTCGACGGTAAACATCACGAAGCCGATATTGCGCTCCCGATAGTGCTCGATGGTTTCGGGAATGGTCGGGCGGCGCCCTTGCTTGAGCACGGTGCCGAAGTATTTGTCGGCGGCTTCGTCGAATTCTTTGGCAAACAGGTCCGGCGGTTGGCAGCACGACACCTCGGCGTGCACGTGGGTGTCGATGGCCTTCAGTTGATCGATGTTCAATGGGGTCTCCTATGTGTAATTAAAGCTGATGCGTCAGGCTGCGCGAAGATTGCGCACGCACGTCAACAGCAGGTTTTTCAGCATCTGTGAATCGTGTTCATCGATTTCGCCGAGCATCGATTGCTCGACCCTGTCAGCGGCACCGTCGCACTGAGCCAGCAATGTTTCGCCGGCCTTCGTCAGCGACAGCAGCCCGACGCGACGGTTGAGCGGACCGGCCACGCGCGTCACCCATCCATTCGCTTCCATCGATTTGACGACCGCGCTGGCCGCTTGCGGCGTGATCAACGAGCGCTGCGCGAGCTGTGCGTTCGACGAACGTGCGCGCGCCCGCAGCACCGACAGCGCGGTGTATTGCGGCAACGTCAGACCATGCGAGGCAAGCGCTTCGGAAAGCTGCCGCGTGAGAATCTTGTCGAGCTGCCCGGCCAGGTAGCTGAGACGCACCGGAGCGGCAGCGTGCCTTCGATCGCGCAGGTTGCGCAGGTTGCGCCGCGCCGTGGCGCGCGCTGTCGATTCAGACCCTGACGGCTTTCTCGTGATCGTCGGCATAGGCGGTTAGGGGTTTGTACCAAGACTTCGATATTGTACTTTACTTATCAGGTCACCTGATATTAAATTGAGCTCAGGCCGCGAGGGCGGCATTGATACGGAGAAGCAGATGAGTTACGAAGGACGCTGGAAAACGGTCAAGGTCGCGGTCGAAGGCGGAATCGCCTGGGTCACGTTCAATCGTCCGGATAAGCGCAACGCGATGAGCCCGACGCTGAACAAGGAAATGATCGACGTTCTCGAGACGCTCGAACTCGACGCCGAAGCCCAGGTTCTCGTGTTGACCGGCGAAGGCAGTGCATGGACGGCCGGCATGGACCTGAAGGAATATTTCCGCGAAGTGGACGCGGGCCCGGACGTGCTGCAGGAGCGGATTCGCCGCGACGCGAGCCGCTGGCAATGGCAATTGCTGCGCATGTACTCGAAGCCGACGATCGCCATGGTCAACGGCTGGTGCTTCGGCGGCGGCTTCTCTCCGCTCGTCGCCTGCGATCTCGCGATCGCCGCGGACGAAGCCGTGTTCGGCCTGTCCGAAATCAACTGGGGGATTCCGCCGGGCAACCTCGTGAGCAAGGCGATGGCCGATACCGTCGGTCATCGTGAAGCGCTGTACTACATCATGACGGGCGACACCTTCACGGGTCCGCAAGCCGCGAAGATGGGTCTGGTGAACAAAAGCGTGCCGCTCGCGCAACTGCGCGACGAAACGATCGCTCTCGCGGCGAAGCTGCTGAACAAGAACCCGGTCGTGCTGCGCAACGCGAAGCATGGCTTCAAGCGTTCGCGCGAACTCACGTGGGAGCAGAACGAAGATTACCTGTACGCAAAGCTCGACCAGGCGAACTATCGCGATCCGGAAGGCGGCCGCGAACAGGGCCTCAAGCAGTTCCTCGACGACAAGAGCATCAAGCCGGGCTTGCAGACCTACAAGCGCTAAGCGGCGCATTTCAGCAGGACGACTGAGGAGACGAACACATGCATCAGACGAACCTTTTGATTGGCGGCGCGAGACGTGCCGCGTCGAACGGCAAGACCTTCGAGCGCATCAATCCCGCGACGGGGGCGGTTGCCACCCGCGCCGCGGCGGCCACCGTCGAGGATGCCGATGCGGCCGTCGCCGCCGCGGCGCGCGCGTTCCCGGCATGGGCGGCGCTCACGCCGACGGAGCGCCGCAAACGCCTGCTCGCCGCCGCCGTGCGCATGGACGCGCGCACGGCCGAGTTCATCGAGATCGGCGCGGCCGAAACGGGTGCGATGGCGAACTGGTACGGCTTTAACGTCATGCTCGCGGCCAACATGCTGCGCGAAGCCGCGGCGATGACGACGCAGATCGACGGCGCGGTGATTCCGTCCGACGTCCCGGGCAGCCTCGCAATGGCCGTGCGCCAGCCGTGCGGCGTCGTGCTTGGCATGGCGCCGTGGAACGCGCCCGTGATTCTCGCGACGCGCGCGCTCGCCATGCCGCTCGCGTGCGGCAACACGGTCGTGCTGAAGGCATCGGAAGGTTGTCCCGGCGTGCATGCGCTGATCGGCGAAGCGCTGAACGACGCGGGTCTCGGCGAAGGCGTCGTCAACGTGCTCACGCATGCGCCGGAAGACGCGCCCGCGATCGTCGAGCGTCTGGTCGCGAATCCTGCCGTGAAGCGTGTGAATTTCACCGGTTCGACGCGTGTCGGCCGCATCGTCGCCGAGCTGTCCGCGCGCCATCTGAAACCCGCGTTGCTCGAACTGGGCGGCAAGGCGCCGGTGCTCGTGCTCGACGACGCGGACCTCGACGCTGCCGTCGAGGGCATCGCGTTCGGCGCGTTCTTCAATCAAGGGCAGATCTGCATGTCGACGGAACGCGTGATCGTCGATCGCAAGGTTGCCGATGCGTTCGTCGAAAAGCTCGTCGCGAAAGCGCGCACGCTGAAGGCAGGCGATCCGACACAGCCGGGCTCGATCCTCGGCACGCTCGAGAGCGAAGCCGCCGCGCGGCGCATTCGCGCGCTGGTCGAAGACGCCCGCGAAAAGGGTGCGAAGCTGCCGCTCGGTTGCGAAGTGAAAGGCGCGATCATGCAGCCGGTGATCGTGGAGAACGTGACGCGCGAGATGAAGCTTTATGCCGATGAATCGTTCGGCCCCGTGGTGACGGTGCAGCGCGTGGACGGCGACGAAGAGGCGCTGACGGTCGCCAACGATAGCGAGTACGGCTTGTCGGCCGCCGTGTTCAGCCGCGATATCGCGCGCGCGATGAACGTCGCGAAACGCATCGAGTCGGGCATCTGCCACATCAACGGCCCGACCGTGCACGACGAGGCGCAGATGCCGTTCGGCGGCGTGAAGGCGAGTGGTTATGGGCGCTTCGGCAGCAAGGCGTCGATTCCCGAGTTCACCGAGTTGCGCTGGATCACGGTGCAGACGAGTCCGCGTCATTATCCGATCTAGGCGTCGGCTCCCGGCCGCAACGATTGCGGCCACCCCATCCTTGCATGAAATGGCACAATCAGGAGACAGGTTTTGGAATCGGAGCACAGCCACGCAAGCTCTCTGGCGACCGGACACCGGAGCGTCGCCGTCGGAGCACCTTCAGCGCGGATCGAGAAACGCGGCGACTGCTGGTACCTCGAGACACTTGAACCTCTGGGTCCGTTTCCGGAGCGCTTTACGGACCGCCTGCTGAGCGGCGCACGCGCGCATCCCGACCGGCTGCTCGTCGCACGACGCGATGCCGGTGGCGCGTGGCAGGGCATCACGTATGCGCAGATGCTCGAGCGCGCGCGTGCGATCGGGCAGGCGCTGCTCGATCGCGATCTCAGCGCGGAACGCCCGTTGGTGATCCTGTCGGGCAACAGCGTCGAACATATGCAACTCGCACTCGGCGCGATGTGGGCGGGTATCGCTTACGCACCCGTTTCGCCGGCCTATTCGTTGATGTCGGGCGATTACGGAAAGCTGCGCCATGTCCTCGAACTGCTCAAACCGGGTCTGGTCTACGCGGACGATATCGGCGCATACACAGCGGCGCTCGATGCCGCGCTGGGAAGCGACGTCGAACGTGTCAGCGCGGTGCCCGCGCCAAACGCGTCGAGAGTGACGCGCTTCGACGCATTGCTCGACACGGCCCCGCGCGACGTCGACGCTGCCAACGCGCGCGTGAACGGCGACACGATTGCGAAGTTCCTGTTCACGTCCGGCTCGACGAACCTGCCGAAAGCCGTGCCGACGACGCATCGCATGCTGGGCGCAAACCAGCAGATGCTGCTCGAAACCTTTCCGCAGTTCGGCATCGAGCCGCCGGTCCTCGTCGACTGGCTGCCGTGGAATCACACGTTCGGCGGCAGCCACAACGTCGGCATCGTGCTGTACAACGGCGGCACGCTCTATATCGACGACGGCAAGCCCGTGGCCGGCAAATTCGACGAGACGCTGCGCAATCTGCGTGAGGTCGCGCCGACCATCTACTTCAACGTGCCGAAGGGTTGGGAAGAACTGACCATCGCGCTGGAAAAGGATGCGGCGCTGCGCGAGCGGTTTTTCTCGCGCGTGAAGATGTATTTCTTCGCGGGCGCCGGTCTGTCGCAGGCGGCGTGGGAGCGTCTCGAGCGCGTAACGCTCGAACATTGCGGAGAACGCATCCGCATCATGGCCGGGCTCGGCATGACCGAGACCGCGCCGTCGTGTCTGTTCACGACGGGACCGGTATCGTGCGCCGGCTATATCGGCTTGCCGCCGCCCGGGTGCCAGGCCAAGCTCGCGCCCGTCGATGGCAAATTCGAAGCGCGCTTTCGCGGCCCTCACGTGATGGGCGGTTACTGGCGAACATCGCCGGCGCTTCAGAGCAGCGTGTTCGACGACGAAGGCTACTACCGCACAGGAGACGCCGTGCGTTTCGTCGACCCGCAACGTCCCGAACTGGGCCTGATGTTCGATGGCCGCATTGCGGAGGACTTCAAGCTTGCGTCTGGAACGTTCGTCAGCGTCGGGCCGATGCGCGCGCGCATCATCAGCGAAGGGGCGCCCTACGTTCAGGATGCCGTCATTACGGGGATGAATCGCGACGAAGTGGGCGCGATGATTTTTCCGCGCCTCGACGCGTGTCGCTCGTTGGCGGGTTCGCCCGCGGATGCGAGCGCCGAGGATGTGCTCAACACGGCCGCCGTGCGCGACTTCTTCAGCGAGCTCGTCGCGCGGCTGAATCGGAGTGCGACAGGCAGTGCCTCGTTCATTGCCCGCATGCACCTGCTGAGCGTGCCGCCGTCGCTCGACCTCGGCGAGATCACCGACAAAGGCTCGATCAATCAGCGCGCCGTGCTCCAGCACCGGGCCGCGCTCGTGGAAGCAATGCACGAAGCCGACGCCGCCGACGCGACCGTGATCCATGCGCGCAGAGGCAGCTAGTCCAGGGACAGGAACAAATGAAGTTGACTTACAAGGCGCCGCTACGCGACATGCGCTTCGTGATGGACGAGTGGCTCGACGCCACTTCGTGGTGGCGCGACGTGCCCGACTGGCAAGACCTCGACTCGCAGACCGCGCAGCAGGTGCTCGAGGAAGCGGCGCGTTTCGTCGAGGAGCGCATCGCGCCGCTCAACGCGAGCGCCGATCTCGAAGGATGTCGTTTCGACGCGGGCAAGGTGACGACGCCCGCGGGCTTTCGCGAGTCCTACGCGGAATTCGTCGAAGCGGGTTGGCCGACATTATCGCTCGACACCGGGCACGGCGGACAGGGCCTGCCGCAGCTTCTCGACGTCGCGCTTCAGGAAATGCTCGCGGGCGCCAACCATGCATGGTTGATGTCGCCCGGGCTCACGCACGGCGCGACGGCATGCTTGCAGACGTATGGCAGCGAACGCGTGAAACAGGCATTGCTGCCGAAAGTCGCGAGTGGTGAGTGGCTATCGACGATGTGTCTGACCGAGCCCCAGGCCGGCAGCGATGTCGGCCTGATCCGTTCGCGCGCGGCTGTGCCAGGAGTCCGATCCGCCGGTTCGTGCCGCCGGCGCGAAGCTCGCAGAGCTAGCACAGACAGTGGAGAGCACGACACGGTCGATCAAGGCACGCCACGCGCAAGACCCGGAGACGGCATACCGGGTCGCGGACGACTATCTCGCGATGCTTGGCTGGATGCTGCTGGCGTTCGCATGGGCGCGCACGCTGCGAATTGCGACGCCGCAATGCGAGGCGGAAACGTTCTATGTGGAGAAGCGGGAGACGGGCCGCTTCTTCTTCGACTACCCGCTCGCGGCCTTCGCTTATCGCCGCAGCCTCGTTGAAGCCGGGTGCGAGGCAACGCTGCCGTACGTTTGAAAGTCAGCTTGAGCAACACCTGCCTGATCAATACCGCTCGGCCACGTATTTAAACGGATAGTCTGGTTCCTTGTATCCGTCGGGCTTTTGCCGTTTCGGCAGCGAGACCTTCTTGCGGGCAGGCTGCTTGTACGGAATCCTCTGAAGCATGTCGCTGATGATGTTCAGTCGCGCGCGCCGCTTGTCGTTTGAATTCGCTATGAACCACGAAGCATAGTCGGTGTCCGACGCCGCGAGCATCTCATCGCGGGCACGCGAGTAGTCATACCATCGGCTATAGGATTTCAGGTCCATCTCGGTCAGTTTCCAGATCTTGCGACCGTCGTGGATGCGTGCCTCGAGACGTCGGGTCTGTTCCTCGGGGCTGACCTCGAGCCAGTACTTGAGGAGGAGGACCCCGGATTCGACGATCGCCCGCTCGACGAGCGGCACGGCCTTGAAGAACGTCTGCACGTCCTCCTCGGAGCAGAAACCCATCACGCGCTCGACGCCCGCGCGGTTGTACCAGCTGCGGTCGAAAATGACGATCTCGCCCGCGGCCGGCAAGTGCGGCACGTAGCGCTGCATATACATCTGGCTTTTTTCACGTTCGCTAGGTGCGGGCAATGCAACGACGCGGAAGACGCGCGGACTGACGCGCTCGGTCATCGCCTTGATCGTGCCGCCTTTGCCCGCGCCGTCACGTCCCTCGAAGACGACGCAGACCTTGCTTCCCGTTTGCACGACCCATTCCTGCAGCTTGACCAGCTCGACATGCAGATCGAAAAGCGCCTTGCGATATTCCTTGTACGACAGCGCCCTGTCTTGCTCGGGCTGCTCGTTGTCCGACTTCGTTTTGGCCATTCTCTTCTCCCCAGCGCGGACTGTTCCAGCCTACTACGCAATGATCCATTCCCACGGTAGAGCGCGACGCGAACCAGGGCCATACGACCTTGGTCCAATATCGCCGGTACAGGGCGCGCTGTATGCTGCGGGCGTCCGCTCGCGCCTGCCCGATCCGACTGTCCTCGTCACGCCTCATCCGTATGCCAGCAACGGGCGGGTTCGGTTCACGTCATCGCCACGGGAGGCCTCATGGATGCCACGGGTCACACGGAGCAGGAAAACTTCGGCGATAGGGAGCCGGTTCTCGATGTCGTCGATCGAGTGTGCGAGTTATGTTTCGGCCTCTTCATGGCGCTGACGTTCGTCGGCACCGTCTCGGCCGTCGGCGCGGGTGCCGACGCGGGGCACAAGATGTTCTACACCGCGCTCGGCTGCAATCTCGCATGGGGCCTCGCGGACGCGGTGATGTTCCTCGTGCGTACGCTGGTGGCTCGCGGTAGGCGTGTGACGCTTGCGCATTCCGTGCGAAGCCAGCCGAATGCGGCCGCGGGCGTTCGGACGCTTCACGACGCAATGGCCGCGTGGCTCAGACCGTTGATCGGCGATACGGAGCTCGAGTCCATCCGCAGGCGTGTTGCGGCGCGGCCGGATCTGCCGCCGCGGGCAGTATTCGTGCGCGACGATTTCATCGCCGCCGCGGCTATCTTTGTGCTCGTAGTAGCCGCAACATTCCCGGTCGCGTTGCCCTTCGTGCTGTTCGCGAACGTTCCGACGGCGTTGATCGCCTCCCGTGTCTTGACCATCGCGATGTTATTCGGCAGCGGCATGGCGCTGGGGCATTACGCGGGATTTCGCGGCTGGCAGGCCGGCCTTGCGATGGCGGCGGTCGGCGTCCTGCTCACCGTGGCGATCATCGCGCTCGGCGGATGATCGAGGTCGGCCCCGCCAATCAGCTTCGCTGGCTTCGCGTTTCATTCATCATCGACACCGCGCTTCCTGTAAGACCAAGGTCCGATTCCGCAGCGGTTTCAGCGTGACATCATGTATCTGCAAGCGTTGTAGTCGTCGCATCCGGATACCGAAGAAAATCGACGCGCGGCGATGGCATTGATGGTTCCTTGGGCGGCTATGCCGCTTCACGGCGGAGAAAAAAGATCGAGGCTTCCAGCCATCAGGACTGGCGACTCGGATCGTAACCAGAACGGAGTCGATAGTGAACAGACGGAACTTTGTGCACACGCTCGCGCTTACATCCATGGCCGCGAGTCTGGCTTTGGCGGGTTGCACGACGACCGGAGGCAGTGGCGAGAGCACCACTACCGACGCCGCCAAACGGGAGGAGATCGACGCGGCCGTGAACGGTGCGCTGTCGAAATTGTTCGATACGGTGCAAGGCTCGCACGAGCTCGTATCGAAGGCGCAGGGCGTGCTGGTGTTTCCTTCGGTGAAGAAGGCGGCGTTCATCGTCGGTGGCGAGTACGGCGAAGGGGCATTGCGCGTCGGCGGAGCGACGGTCGGCTATTACAGTACCGCCGCGGCATCGTTCGGATTGCAGGCCGGCGCGCAGTCGACCGCCGTGTTCTTCCTGTTCATGACGAAAGATTCGCTCGAGAAATTCCGCAACGCGAAGGGCTGGTCGGTGGGCGCCGATGCTTCGGTTTCACTGCTGAAGGTCGGCGCTACCGGCGCGGTCGATACCTCGTCGGCGACCGCCGAGGTCGTCGCGATGGTCTTGACAAATACGGGCCTAATGGCAGACCTGTCGCTGGCCGGCACCAAGGTTACGCGCATGAATCTGTAACAGGGCGCGGCAAGCAGCGGCATTCGATCGAATCGTCATGGCGCTGTCACACGGTGGCGCGTCTATCGCGTGTTGCGCGGTTTCGCTACAGCCAGGCCGCGCGACACGCTACGCGTGCCTTGGCACGGTGACGCGCAGTGGATAGTTTTTTGGCGGACTCACCTCGCCAAGCCTCCCTATCATCCCTCCCGTTGTTCCCACGAAATGCTGCGAGCCAGATGCGCTCGCGACTCGCAGCCACGCTGCCTGTAATCCGCACTGACCGTCCTGTTTATTCAATACCGGTAGAAAAGACGAAGCCGAAACACGCGTTCTCGCCGCGGCGCTGCGTTTAGTCATCTGCCTGGCATAATTTTATTTTTTGTGGTCGATGAATGAAAATGATTCGCACTGGAATAGCGGGCGATAAAAGCGTTGACTTGCTTCAAAAAAACCTATCGCCGACCAATTAATTAAATTTGAGAATTAGCGTTGGGTATACCCGCTGACTCTGCGATTCGCGATGCATGAAAGCTTTACGGTTGGAAGTTTTCATCTGAAAGCGCTATCTCGCCGGGCTTCACGGGCTAGTGCAAATCCGTCACGGCGCAGGGGAACATTGCCGCTCGTACGGCGACGTTGCCAGTTGCTAACTTTCCTGTGCGTGCAAACGGACGGCACGGACACTGCCTTGCCCGGCAATAATTAACTGCCTAACAAACTCTGTCGGCATTTTCCGATTGATGGCGGACAACGCAGAACACTATTGAGTAGTTTCCCGAGTAAGCGGCATAAATTAAGGTAACCCTTCGGTAAGTGATTCTGGATAGCCTATACTGACTTCCAGCCACCAGACGTGCGAAGTATCGATTGTGAAGTCAATTATGTGGTTCGAAGCCCAAAGATAAAGACGTCGCAGTTGTACGGAATCCGTTCGCACTGGACCCGGAGGTGCCAATGATTAATCTGATCGTGCGTGGCAGACACCTGGCGATCGGGGTAGCGGGAATTCTCACGGCGCTGAACGCGCAACCGCGCCACATGGGTCAAAGCGGCCCGTCACAGATCGACGCTACGCGCAACGACGGTGCTCCACTGTCCGGGCGCGACCCTTCCAGACAGTCTTCACCCAGGCATCACCGGTTTCAGCGCGCTCGCAGTATCTCCGGCGTGTCGAGCCGACAGAGTACCCGCGATACCCACGAGCCGCCGTACGCGTTGCCGGCATGGCGGCGCTGTGTCGCCGCTTGCGCGTCGTGGCTGCGAGGCGAAGGCGACAGCAGCACGCGGCGCATGCTCGAAGCGAGAATGCCGCTGTGCGAGACGCTCGAAATGTTGCCGGTTCCGATCGTCACGGTCGATCAGCGGGACCAGATCATCTTCGCGAACACGCGGGCGGCGCAACTGTTCGGCTACACGAGGGAAGAGCTGATCGGCGCGCCGACCGCCAAGCTGTTTCCGATCGATGGCATCAATGCCGATCGGTCGGCCTCAGGCAAGCGTGGCGCGAAGATACAAATCCCCGGCGTCACGACCACGCAGATTCTGATCGCGCGGCGGCGCGATGGGGGCGGCTTTCACGCGGAGGCGGAAACCACGCGATGCCGCGTGCACGATCAGGAATTGCGGATCACCGCGATAGCGGAATGCAGTGCGTGCGGCGAACTCGATGGAAATACGAGGGATCTCGCGCATCTCGCGCGCGTTTCTTCATTGGGCGAACTCGCCGGATCGCTCGCGCACGAGTTGAAGCAGCCGCTTACCGCGATCCTGTTCAACGCGCAAGCCGCACGCAAATTCATGGATGCGGAGACGACCAACGTAGTGGAACTGCGCGAAGCGCTCGAAGACATCGTGGCCGACAATTGCCGCGCGAACGAGGTGCTGCAAAAGATTCGCGCATTGGTACGCAAAGGCGATGTCGAGTTGCAGTTGCTGGACGTCGGCAACGTCGTGCGCGACATCGCGACGCTCGTGCACAGCGATGCGTTGACGCGCAGCGTGCGCACGAGCTTCGACATTCCGAACAATCTGGCGCTGATTTGCGGCGACAAGGTTCAGCTTCAGCAGGTGATCCTGAACCTGCTGCTCAACGCTTTCGACGCGGTCAAGGATTGCCCTGCCGCGGACCGCCTCGTCGAAACGACAGCGCGTGAGGAAGCGGACGGACTGATACGGATAACGGTAAAAGATCGCGGCCAGGGCCTCGATGTCGACAGCATGGAAAGGATTTTCCGGCCATTTTTCACCACCAAACCGCAGGGGCTCGGACTGGGTCTTTCGATCAGCCGCACGATCGTCACGGCGCACCGCGGCCGGCTGTGGGCGGAAAACAACGAGGGCAAAGGGGCATCGTTTCACGTCACGCTTCCCGTCGCGACCGATATCCGACAGAGACTCGTGCCCCGATCATCATGAACCAGACCAACACTCGCGTCTTCGTCGTCGACGATGACGACAGCGTGCGCAGCGCGCTCGCCCGCTTGCTGCGCGCCTCCGGCTACCAGGTCGAATGCTTCGACAGTCCTGAGGCCTTTCTCGAACGAGCCGATCTGACGAGCATGCCAGCCTGCCTCGTTCTCGACCTGCAGATGCCGGGCATGACGGGACTCGAAGTGCAGCGCAAGCTCGATCGGCTGCTGCCGATCGTATTCCTGACCGGGCACGGCGACATCGGCTCGAGCGTCGACGCGATGAAAGGCGGAGCGGTCGACTTTCTGCCCAAGCCGGTGCGCGACTCGCTGTTGCTCGCCGCGGTGGATCGCGCGCTCGCGCGCGCGTGTGTGGAAAGCAGGCGGCGCCACGAACGCGAGGAAATAGAAGAGCGGATGCGGCATCTGACCCGCCGCGAACGCGAAGTCATGGAACTCGTCGTGACTGGCCGCCTGAACAAACAGGTTGCGAGCGATCTGGGCGCGGCCGAAAAAACGATCAAGATTCATCGGGCCCGCGTGATGGAGAAGATGAAGGCCCGATCGATCGTCGACCTCGTTCATCTGGTGCGAAAGGGCGGCGTTTGTACGGCCGACGAAGAATAATCGCCCGAACCAGGCGCCGACTCCCGCGTTGCGCCGCCACTTTCAGCGGCGCTGGCCGATACCGCTAGTGGACCAAAGTCTTATATCTCATTGGGGTTTCAACCAGTACGCTAAGGCATCAGTGGTCCACTTTCCGGAGCGACTGCGCGTTCGCGCTGTCATATGGTCAACCCTAACCAATTCGTTGCGGTGGTCGACGATGACGAGTCGGTGTGCCGAGCCATCAAGCGTTTGCTGCATTCCGAAGGTATCAGGGCGGAGACGTTTTGCAGCGGTGACGAGTTCTTGAATGCGCTTGTGGCAATTCCGTCGTATCGGCCTGCCTGCGTGATTCTGGACGTCCAGATGCCGGGAACCAACGGCCTGGAAGTTCAGCGTCAGCTCGCGCAAATGGGCGTGCCGGTCATCGTGATTACCGCCTATGACGATCTCTCCGTCCGCCAGAGCGCGCTCGCGGCCGGTGCGGCCGCGTATCTGCGCAAGCCTTTCACCAGCGCGATTCTGTTCAAGGCGGTCGAGGTGGCCATCGGCGGTCCGCCGACACCCTGAACGCGCGTCTTCGCGCCGGATGATATGAGACCAAGGTCCGATTGTCGCCGTTTCTTCGGACCACCAAACTGAACTCAGTCAACGCGTCGAACCGAACGCCGGCTGCGCCGCACCGAACTCGAAACCGGACAGGTTGCGGCGCGTGCGTGCCTTTGCGCGTGCGATGCGCCGCGCGGAGTGCGGCAGCGTTCAAGGATAAAAGCGGGAGCGCACGTGATGAAATCAATTTCGGTTTGTCTCGCGATTCTTCTCGGTACCGCTGCGATGCAGGTGGGCGCGGCGGACTTCGACGGCAGCAAGCGGCTGATCTGCGCGACGATCGACGCGCACGCCTGCGATCCGGGCATCGCCTGCACGCGCGCGTTGCCCGCGGATCTCGGTCTGCCGAAATTCCTGACTCTCGATTTCGACAAACGCGCGGTCGTCGGTCCCGCGCGCACGACGCCGATGCTGTCGGTCACCAAGGACGCGGATCAGCTCCTGATCCTCGGCAATGAGATGGGCTTTGGCTGGACGCTGGTCGTCGATTCGACGGACGGCGAGATGACGCTGACGATCGCGAACAGAAACGATGCCTTCGTGCTGTTCGGCAACTGCACGCCTTTGTGATCAGGCGGAGTGCGCGATGAAAACCGTACCCGTGTCCCTGGCCTCGCCGCGGCCACATTCTCGCGGCGCTCTCCCATTGCTCGCCGTCGTCGCGGCGCTGACGCTGCTCACGTTGCTCGCGTCGTGCAAGAAGGCGCCACCGCCGCCGGTCGTCGCCGCGCCGGAAGTGACCGTGATGACGGTGACGCAGCAGGACACGCCGGTCGACTTCGAATTTACGGCGCAAACGCAGAGTTCGCGTGAAGTCGAGATCCGCGCGCGGGTGGACGGCTTCCTCGACAAGCGCATGTACACCGAAGGCGCGTTGGTCAAGGCGGGACAAACGATGTTCCAGATGGACCGCAAGCCGTTCGAGGCCGCGCTGCGGACCGCGAAAGGGCAACTGGCCCAGCAGGAGGCGCGTCTCGAAGTCGCCAAGGCCAATCTCGCGCGCGTGGTGCCGTTGGCGGCGCAGAACGCGTTGAGCAAGAAGGATCTCGACGACGCGGTCGGCAACGAGAAGCAAAGCGCCGCCGCCGTGATCGCCGCCCAGGGCGAAGTCGACACCGCGCTGCTGAACCTCAGCTACACGACGATCAAGTCGCCGCTGAACGGCCTGGCGAGTTTCGCGCGTCTGCAGGATGGCAGCTACGTGACGGCGACCACGAACGGTTTGCTGACCTACGTGTACCAGCTCGATCCGATGTGGGTGAACTTCAGCATCTCCGAGAACGAAATGCTGAAGTACCGGGATGACATTGCGGCAGGACATCTGCGATTTCCCGCGCACAACGATTTCTCCGTGCATCTGATTCTCGCCGACGGCTCGCCCTATGCCGAGCAAGGTCAGATCGACTTCGCGAACCCGGCGTTCAGTACCGAAACGGGAACCTTCCTCGTGCGCGCGACCTTCCAAAACCCGCAGGGCACGTTGCGCCCCGGCCAGTTCGTGCGGGCCCGCGTTTCCGGTGCGATCCGGCCCAATGCGACGCTCGTGCCGCAGCGCGCGGTGTTGCAGGGCGCGAAGAGCCACTTCGTGTGGGTCGTCGATAGCGACTCGAAGGCGCATCAGCGCGTCGTCGAAGTCGGCGACTGGCAGGGCGATAACTGGTTTATTTCCGACGGACTCAAGGCGGGCGAGCGCATCGTCGTGGACGGCGCGCTGCGCGTTACCGCGGATTCGCAGCTGAAAATCATCAAAACCCTGGCGGCCGGCGGGAAAAGCCAGGCGGCGGTGGCGACCGCTGCATCGCAAGGCGCCGCGGCAGCGCCCGCCGCCGAGTGACGGGGCAGTCGCCATGAACATTTCGCGCTACTGCATCGATCGGCCGATTTTCGCGTCAGTCATTTCGATCGTCATCACGCTCGGCGGCGCATTGGCGATGTTCTCGCTGCCGGTCGCGCAGTACCCCGACATCACGCCGCCGCAGATCACGGTGTCCGCCACTTATCCGGGCGCCAGCGCCGAGGTCGTCGCGAACAACGTCGCCGCACCGATCGAACAGCAGGTCAATGGCGCGGACAACATGATCTACATGAACTCGTCGAGTTCGTCGACCGGCAGTATGACGCTCAACGTGTACTTCCAGATCGGCACGAACCCCGAACTGGCCCAGGTCGACGTGCAGAACCGCGTGAATCTCGCGCTGCCGCAACTGCCGCAATCGGTCCAGGCGCAGGGCATTCAGGTACAGAAAAAGTCGCAGGCGTTCATGATGGTGATCGCGATCTATTCGCCCACCAACCGCTACGATTCGACGTATATCGCGAACTTTACGAACATCTACGTGCTTGACGCGATCAAGCGGATTCCGGGCGCGAACCAGTCGAGTATCTTCGGCACGCCAGACTACGCGATGCGGATCTGGCTGAAGCCCGACCGGATGGCCCAGCTGGGCGTGACGGCCGCCGACGTGCAACGGGTCGTCGCGAACCAGAACCAGCAGTTCGCGGTGGGCAGTATCGGACAGTCGCCGACCAGCGGAGCGGTCCAGCAATCGTTCGCGGTCACGACCACGGGGCGCCTCGCCGAGCCTTCGCAGTTCGACAACATCATCGTGCGCGCCGCGAGCGGCGGCGCGGCGATCGTGCGGCTCAAGGACATCGGCCGCGCCGAGCTCGGCCAGAAAGACTACTCGATTCGCAGCCGCTTCCAGGGCAAGCCGGCCACCGTGCTCGCCGTGTATCAGCAGCCGGGCGCCAACGCGCTCGACGTGGCGAAGCAGGTGCGCGCGACACTCGCGGAACTGAAGAAGTCGTTTCCGGAAGGCATGACCTACGAAATCGCGATGGACACGACCGAGTTCACGCGAGCGTCGATCTCGGACGTGATCCATACGTTCTTCGAAGCGCTGGTACTCGTCGTGATCGTGGTGTTCGTATTCCTGCAAAGCCTTCGCGCGACGCTGATTCCGATCATCGCGGTGCCGGTGTCGATCGTCGGCACCTGCATGTTCATGCTGCTGCTCGGCTTTTCGATCAACATGCTGACCTTGTTCGGCATGGTGCTCGCGATCGGTATCGTCGTCGACGACGCGATCGTCGTGATCGAGAACGTCGAGCGCAACATGACGGTGTACAAGCTGTCACCGAAAGACGCCTCGAAGAAGGCGATGGACGAAGTCGCCGGCCCGGTCGTGGCGATCGTGCTGGTGCTGTGCGCGGTGTTCGTGCCGGTCGCGTTTCTCGGCGGTATCACCGGACAGATGTACAAGCAGTTCGCGATCACGATCGCGATTTCGGTGGTGCTGTCCGGCATCGTCGCACTGACCTTGTCACCGGCGCTCGCCGCGTTGCTGCTGAAAAGCACGCACCACGAGAAGAAGGGCTTTTTCCGCTGGTTCGACAATCAGTTCGCCCGCATGACGTCGGGCTATACACGCGCGGTCAAGCTCATCATCAAGCGCTTTGTCATGGGGCTCGTGTTCTTCGCGGCGATGATCGTGCTGGCGGTGCTGATGGTGCGCTCGATTCCGTCGGCGTTCCTGCCGCCTGAAGACCAGGGTTATCTGCTCGGCGCGGTCATCATGCCGGACGCGGCTAGCCTCGACCGCACCGGCCAGGTGTCGCAAGTCATCACTGACTATTTCATGAAACAGGAGGCGGTCGGCAGCATCACCACGGTCGATGGTTTCAGCCTGCTCGACAGCCAGAACAAGAACAATGCCGGCACCTTCTTCGTCGGTCTGAAGAGCTTCGACGAACGCTATACGCGCGCCAACCGCGCGACGCAGAACGCGCGCCAGGTGCTGCTCGACGCGTATCGCCACTTCGCGAACGTCCAGGAGGGCATTATTCTGCCGGTCAACCCGCCGTCGATTCCGGGGCTCGGCACGACAGGCGGCACGGAGGTGTGGATTCAGAGCAAGGGGGATGCTTCCATCGCACAGCTCGCGGGCGTGGCCGACCAGTTCGTGCAGAAAGCGCGGGCGCGCAAAGAGCTGACCGGCGTCACGATGACCTTCAATGCGGCGTCGCGGCAACTGCTGGTCGACGTGGATCGCGACAAGTCGGAGACGCTCGGCGTGCCGATCGAAGACGTCTATAGCTCGATGCAGACGATGTTCGGCTCGCTGTACGTATCGCAGTTCAACCGCTCGAGCCGGCTGTGGCAGGTGATCCTGCAGGCGGACCCGCGGTATCGCCTGAAGCCTACTGATCTCGATCAGATCTTCGTGCGCAGCACGAACGGCACGATGGTGCCGATCAAGTCGGTGGCAAGCTATCGCTTTACGACGGGCCCGGACCTCGTCACGCGATTCAATAATTTCCCGGCCATCAAGGTCACGGCGAATGCCGCGCCGGGCTACAGCTCCGGACAGGTGATCTCGACGCTGGAACAGATCGCCGCGCAGATGCCGGAAGGCTACGACGTGGCATGGAGCGGCGAAGCATTCGAAGAACGGCAGTCGGGCGGCACGTCCGGGCTGGTGTTCGTGTTCGGTCTCGTGATGGTGTTCCTGATCCTCGCCGCGCAGTACGAGAAGTGGTCGCTGCCGGTCGGTGTGCTGATGGCGGTGCCGTTCGCGCTGTTCGGCGCGCTGCTCGCGATCATGCTGCGCGGCCTGTCCAACGACGTCTACTTCCAGATCGGTTTGACGATGCTGGTCGCGCTCGCCGCGAAGAACGCGATCCTGATCTTCGAATTCGCGGTGCTCAATCGCGAGACCGGCGCCTCGGTGTTCGACGCGACGATGACCGCGGCGGAAGAACGGCTGCGCCCGATCGTGATGACCTCGCTCGCGTTCATTCTCGGCTGCGTGCCGCTCGCGATCGCGACGGGCGCGTCGGCCAACAGCCGTCATTCGATCGGCACCGGTGTGATCGGTGGCATGTTGGGCGCGACGGCGATCGCCGTATTCTTCATCCCGATGTTCTATTACCTGCTCGAAACCATGTCGTCGCGCTCGAAGGGAGGCAAAAAGCCGACGCCGGGCGTGGAGCCCAGCGGCGGCGCAGGACGCGAACCCTCGGCGGTGCCGGGGCCCGGTGCGTCGAGCGAGGCGCCGTCCGCGCCGCAGGCAGGTGAATGACATGCACGGCACGGCACCGGCGCGTTTGCTCGCATCCGTCATGCTGCTCGCGCTGAGCGGATGCCTGCTAGGCCCCAACTACCAGCGCCCGGCGGTCGACGTGCCGGCCACTTATCGTTTCGCCCAGGGCGAGGCCGCGGGCATCGCCAACCCCGTGTGGTGGGAGCAGTTTCAGGACCCGGTGCTCGATCAGCTGATCGCCGCCGCGCTGCAGGACAATCGCGACGTGAAGGTCGCGGCCGCGCGCGTCGACGAGTTTCGCGGGCAGTTCGTGACCACGCGCTCCGGGCTGTTCCCGCAGCTTTCGGCAGGCGCCGACGCGTCGCGTCAACGGGTCTCGCAGGACGAAGGCGTGCCGGTGCCGAAGGGCGTGAGCCCCGTCTACAACCAGTTCGACGCGACGCTGGCGGTGTCCTGGGAAGTCGATCTGTTCGGCAAGGTGCGCCGGGAAACCGAGGCGGCACGCGCGAATCTGCTCGCAAGCGAAGAGGGCCGCCGCGCCACGATTCTGACGCTCGTGAGCTCGGTCGCGTCGGCCTACATCAATCTGCGCAGTCTGGACCGGCAGCTGGTGATCGCGAAGGAGACCGTGCAAAGCCGCGCGGAATCGGTGCGCGTGTTCGAGGCGCGCTTCCGCTACGGCGAGGTCTCGCAGATGGAACTCGCGCAAAGCCAGTCGGAGTATCAAGCCGCGCAAGTCACGATTCCGCAGCTCGAAGCGCAGATCGCCCAGCAGGAAGACGCATTGTCGGTGTTGATCGGCAGGAATCCCGGCGCGATACTGCGCGGCCGTGAGCTGTCGCAGATGGGCACGCCGCCGATTCCCGAGGGGCTGCCGTCCGATCTGCTCGAACGCCGTCCCGACCTGCTGGAGGCCGAGCAGACGCTGGTCGCGCAAAACGCGCTGATCGGGGCGGCGCGCGCGCTGTACTTCCCGTCGATTTCGCTGACCGGGCTGTTCGGTTCGGTCAGCGCGCAGTTCTCGAATCTGTTCACCGGCCCGGCGCGCGTGTGGTCGTTTGCCGGCAGCGTCACGCAGCCGATCTTCACGGCGGGCAACATCACCGGCCAGGTGCACCAGGCCGAAGCGCGCCAGCAGGAATCGCTGTACTCGTACGAAAAGGCGATCCAGGTAGCGTTCCAGGAGGTCGAGGACGCGCTCATCTCCGTGCAGAAGACGCATCAGGCACTCGATGCGCAAAACCTCCAGGTCGAGGCGCTGCACACCTATGCGCACCTCGCGCGGCAGCGCTACGAAGGCGGCTATACGAGCTACATCGAAGTGCTCGATGCGGAGCGCAGCCTGTTCAACGCGGAACTGACCTATGCGCAAACTCAAGGCGCGGTGCTGGCCTCGTACGTCACGCTCTACAAGGCGACGGGCGGCGGCTGGGTGGCCGAGGCGGAAAAACTGACGGCGCCGCCGCCCGCGCCGCAAAACTCGCCGGCGATGGCGCCGGTCTCGCAGAACGCGCCCGCGCCGGCTGGAACGTCGGGTGCAGTGGAGGCGAGATGACGGGCAACGAGCTGATTGCGTGCGAAGAGTGCGACCTGCTTCAACTCGGCGCGCCGCCCGCCGCCGGCAATGCGTTGCGCTGCCGGCGTTGCCGCGCGGAGCTCAGGCGCGGACGCTCGAACGGGCCGGAGTATGCGCTCGCATTCTCGTGCGCGTCCGCGGTGCTGCTCGTGATCTCGAACGTGTTTCCGATCGTCGGTCTGTCGCTGAACGGCCATGTCGTGCAGACGACGCTCGCGGGTTCGGTGCGCATGCTGTACAGCCACGGCTCGTGGCCGCTCGCCTTGCTGGTCGGCCTTACGACGATCGTCACGCCGGTGCTGCAAACCGCGGCGATGCTGTGGCTGCTGCTGCCGCTGCGCTTCGGGCGCGTGCCGTGGCGGCCGGCCGAGTGCTTTCGTCTGTTTCAGCTCGCGCGGCCGTGGGGCATGACCGAGGTGCTGATCCTCGGCTTGCTGGTCGCGCTGGTCAAGCTCGCGCACATCGCCAAGGTGGTGCCGGGCACCGCGCTGTGGTCGTTCATCGCGCTGATGCTGCTGCTCGCGGCCGCGGCGGCGACCTTCGATCCGCATGAGGTGTGGGCGCGCATCATGGCAGCGCGTGGCGCGCAGCCATGGCAGTTGCCGCCGATCCGCGTGCGCCGCAACGCCATCACGGCGTCTGCCTACGGGCTCGTGCTGTGCGAAGAATGCGGCCTGCTGCTCAAGCAGCCCAGCGGCGCGGTCAAGCACGTCTGTCCGCGCTGCAAGGCGCCGTTGCACCAGCGCAAGCCCGCGAGCCTGTCGCGCACGTGGGCGTATCTGGTGGCCGCGATGGTGCTCTACATTCCGGCCAACGTGCTGCCCGTGATGGACACGAGTTCGCTGTTCGGCACGCAGAAGGACACGATCATGAGCGGAGTGGTCTATCTGTGGGTATCCGGCTCCTGGCCGCTTGCGCTGCTCGTGTTCATCGCGAGCATCGTCGTGCCGATGCTGAAGATTCTCGGCATCGGGTATCTCGCGCTGTCGACGCAGCTTCGTTGGCAATGGCTGCCCGGGCAGCGCACGCGGATCTATCGCCTGATCGAGCTGATCGGTCGCTGGTCGATGCTCGACATCTACGTCATCACGATGCTGGTCGCGCTGGTGCAGTTCCAGGCGCTGGCGACGATCAAGGCGGGGCCGGCGGCGATCGCGTTCGGCGCGGTCGTCGTGCTGACCTTGCTCGCCTCGATGGCGTTCGATCCGCGCCTGATGTGGGACGCTTTGGAGACGGAACGTGTCCACTCCGACTGAAGAGCCCGAGCTGCCCGCCGCGGAGCCGGTGCCGCGCTCGCGCTGGCGGATGCAACTGGTCTGGCTCGTGCCGATCGTGGCGATCCTGATCGGCGGTTGGCTGGCGGTGAAGGCGGTGATGGAGCGCGGCGAGCAGATCAGCATCAGCTTCAAGACCGGCGACGGTCTCGAAGCGGGCAAGACGAAGCTCAAGTTCAAGGACGTCGATATCGGCGTGGTCGAAGCGGTCTCGCTGACGCCGGACCACAAGCGCGTGGTGGCCAAGGCCGAGGTGACGCGCGACGTGTCGGACCTGCTCGTCGACAACACGCGCTTCTGGGTCGTGCGTCCGCGCATTTCGGGCGGTACGGTGTCGGGGCTCGGCACGCTGCTGTCGGGCTCGTATATCGACGTCGACGTCGGCAATTCGCCAAAAGCGCGCCGCAGTTTCGTCGGCCTCGAGGAGCCCCCCGTGATCGCGAGCGACGTGCCGGGGCACGAGTACACGTTGCACGGCACGGGACTCGGCTCGCTCGACGTGGGTACGCCCGTGTTTTTCCGCAGAATTCAGGTGGGCCAGGTCGCGTCGTACCAGTTGGACCCCGACGGCCGCGGCGTCACGGTGAAGGTGTTCGTCAACGCGCCCTATGACCGCTTCGTCAGAACCGACACGCGCTTCTGGCACGCCAGCGGTCTCGACATGTCGTTCGACAGCAGCGGCTTGCGCGTCGAAACGCAGTCGATCGTGTCGATCATCATCGGCGGCATCGCGTTCGAATCGCCGCCCGATTCACAGGTAGAGACGAGCGCCGATACCAGCACCCGGTTCGAGCTGTACACCACGCGCGCCGACGCGATGAAGATGCACGATCGCATCGTCGTCAAATACGTGGTGAACTTCGCGGATTCGGTGCGCGGTCTGACAGTTGGCGCGCCGGTCGATTTCCGCGGCGTCGAAATCGGCGAAGTGACGGCGATCTACACGCGCTTCGATCCGGACACCCGCCGCTTCAGCAGTCCGGTCGAGATCAATATCTATCCGGAGCGGTTCACGTCGCGCTATCAGAACGACGGCGCCGGCGGACACCTCACCAACGACCCGCGCGGTCTCGCGAACTATCTGGTCGAGCACGGCTTCCGCTTCCAGTTGAGAACCGGCAATCTGCTGACCGGCCAGCAGTATCTCGCACTCGACTATTTCCCCGACGCGCCGAAGGCGTCGATCGACTGGAGCAAGACGCCGCCCGAAATGCCCGCAATTCCGCGCACGCTGCAATCGCTGCAGGAATCGGTCACGCGACTGCTCGCCAAGATCAACAACATACCGTTCGAGGATCTCGGCAAGGACGCGCGCTCGACGCTGCGCACCACCAACGCGATGCTCGGGCAGCTCAACACGCAGGTCGTGCCGAAAGCGCGCGACACGCTGCTGTCCGCGCAATCGACGCTCGATTCCGCGAATGCCGCGCTGCAGCCCGACTCGTCGCTGCAGCAATCGACGGAGGACGCAATGCGTGAATTGACTCGCACCGCTGCCTCGTTGCGCACGCTGGCCGACTATCTGGCGCAGCATCCGGAATCGCTCGTGCGCGGCAAGTCCGAGGACAAGAAGCCATGACAGATGCGATGCGCCGCTTCGCGGCCGGCCTGATGCTCGCGCTCGCCGGCGCTCTGCTCGGCGCCTGCAAGTCGCCGGCGACGAACTTCTACACGCTGAGCCCGGACGATTCGTTGAGCAGCACCGGCGCGAGCCGGCCGATCGCGGCGGTGATCGGTCCGGTCACGATACCCGAGATCGTGGACCGGCCGCAGATCGTCACGCGGATCGCTAACAACGAGGTCGCGGTCAACGAATTCGACCGCTGGGCGCAGCCGCTCGGTGGCGACATCGGCCGCGTGATCGCGGCCGATCTCGGCGCGCTGCTGAACTCGCCGCAGATTTCGGTATTCGATGCGGTACGCGATCCGTCCGTCGTCTGGCGCGTGCGGATCGACGTGATGCGCTTCGAATCCGTGCCGGGGCGCGACGTCACCGTCGACGTGCTGTGGACCGTGCGGCCGCCCGGCAAGGTCCGCGCCGTCACCGGCCGCTCGGTTGCGCGCGAGAGCGTATCCGGTCCCGGATTCGAGCCGATCATCGCCGCTCACGATCGCGCGCTCGCCTCGGTGAGCCGCGATATCGCCGCAGCGGTGCAGGCGAACCCCGTTCAATGAGACGTCGCGCTGCGTCGCGTCCACACGCGCCGCGCCCGAACCCGTGCGCTGCACCGGGTCGCGCGCATAATAAGACCTTGGTCCGATTGCTAGAGCTCTGGGTCAACTCCACGATTCAATCGATGCACGGCGCGTGCCTCGGCACCGATCGTGACGCGCACCTTTCAGGAGTCTTCCGATGGACGCTGAAACGCTGTTGTCACAAAGCCAGGACATTGCCTCAAAAATCAACCACGTGCTGCAGAAGCGCACGCAAATCGCCCAGCGGCATCTGAGTGAACGGGTCACCGAAACGCTGGGGCTCGATCACGATGGCGCCCCGACCGCAAGCGCGATGCCCGCGCCGTTCGATCCGCTCAGTGCGTGGCAATACACGGTAGATGCCGCGCAGCGCTCGCTGCTGTTCTGGGACACGCTGTACCGGCGCGGCAACGAGTTCGTCGAACGCAGCGTCAGCGGTCCCACGCCGGTGCTGCATTTCGAGTACGACATGGTGCTGGACGGCCGCACGTTCGAACGGCCGGTCAACTATGCGCTGCTGCAACTTCGTCCGCTCGAAGGCGTGGGCGTGGACGTGCGCAAACGCCCGTATCTGATCATCGATCCGCGCGCGGGGCACGGCCCCGGCATTGGCGGCTTCAAGGACGATTCGCAGGCGGGCATCGCGCTGCGCGCGGGCTATCCCGTCTACTTCGTGGTGTTCTTTCGCGACCCCGAGCCCGGTCAGACCCTGCTCGACGTGTGCAACGCCGAGCAGCTATTCGTGCGCAAGGTGCGCGCGCTGCATCCCGACAGTCCGAAGCCCGCGATCATCGGCAATTGCCAGGGCGGCTGGGCGGCGATGATGCTCGCCAGCTCCGACCCCGAGGAGACCGGCCCGATCGTCATCAACGGTGCGCCGATGTCGTACTGGAGCGCGGCCTGGAGCGAAGGCGAGGGCGACAACCCGATGCGTTACGCGGGCGGCATGCTGGGCGGCGCGTGGCTCGCGTCGTACGCGGCGGATCTCGGCAACGGCAAGTTCGACGGCGCGTATCTGGTGGAGAACTTCGAAAACCTGAACCCGGCCAACACGTTCTGGGACAAGTACTACCACCTGTTCTCGAACGTCGATACCGAGCCGCCACGCTTTCTGGAATTCGAGCGCTGGTGGGGCAGCTACTACCTGATGAATCGCGAGGAGATCGAATGGATCACGCGCAACCTGTTCGTCGGCAACAAGCTGTGGTCGGGCGGAGTGACGAACAGCAGCGGCCAGGCTTTCGATCTGCGTGAAATCCGCTCGCCGATCATCCTGTTCGCGTCGATGGGCGACAACATCACGCCGCCTCAACAGGCGTTCAACTGGGTGGCGGACCTGTACGGCAGCACCGAGGAGATCAAGGCGCGCGGCCAGGTGATCGTCGGTCTGACGCACCAGAACATCGGGCATCTGGGCATTTTCGTGTCCGGGAAAGTCGCGAAGAAGGAGCACAAGCAGATCATGTCGGTGCTCGAGACCATCGAAACCTTTCCGCCGGGACTCTACGGCATGACCATCAACGAGGCCAGCAACGCGGCCGGGGAGATCGAATACGAAGTCGAATTTCATGAGCGGCGGCTCGAGGAGATTGCCGCGCGCTACAACCGCTTCGGCCGCGTCGACGAAAAGCCGTTCGAAGCGGTCGCCGCGTTGTCCAATCTGAATCAGCGCATGTATGAACTGCTCGCGCAGCCGCTCGTGCAGGCGATGTCGAACGAAACGAGCGCCCGCCTGCTGCGCCAGTTTCATCCGCTGCGCTGGCAGCGCTGGGCCGTATCCGCGATGAACCCGTGGCTTGGCTGGCTGCCGGCGGCCGCGCAGTCGGTTCGTGAGAATCGCCAGCGGGCCGCCGCCGATAACCCGTGGAGCAAGCTCGAACACAACGGCTCGCAAATGATCAGCGCGTCGCTGGACTATTACCGCGCGATGCGCGACGCGGGGACCGAGGCCAGCTTCTTCAGCGTGTACGCGAATCTGTATGCGACGTATCTGAGCAAGCCGGCCGCCGATGGCGTGGCCGCGCAAGCCGGCGCGATCGATCCGCGCGAGCTGCCGTTCGTGCGCACGGCGTTGCAGGCGATCGGCGACGGCGGCTACACGGAGGCGCTCGCGCGCGCGGCCTTTCTGTTGTCGCGCAAGGGCGGGTCGTTGCCGCTCGCGCGCCTGGAGATGCGCAAGGAGATCGCCGAAAGTTACGCGGAGTACCTGCCCGACATCAGCCCCGATCACTGGCGGCGGATCCGGGGCGAGCAGGAAATCATCGTCAGCTTCGAACCGGACGAGGCGATAGCCACGCTGCCGAAGCTGCTTTCCCACAGCGAGGACCGCGAGCGCTTTCTACAACTGCTCGACAAGCTGGCGAGCGACGAGCGCGTGTTGAACACCGCGCCCGACGCCGCGCAAAAGGAGGCGTTCGAACGCCTCCGCGCGGTGCTGGGTTCGCGCGAGAGCCGCAAGCGCAACGCACGTTTGCCTGACCCCACTCGCACGTGAGCAACTGGCGCGATGCGCGGCAGGACGCAAGCATGACGGAACCGTGTGCACGGCGCCCGTATGCACGGCGCCCGTATGCACGGCGCCCGTATGCACGGCGCCCGTATGCACGGCGCCCGTATGCACGGCGCCCGTATGCACGGCGCCCGTATGCACGGCGCCCGTATGCACGGCTTCCGTCAGCATGGCGTGCCACGCGTCACGAATCCAACGCACCGTACACACGAGGAATACGCAGATGGAAAAGCACGCGAAGTATCAGCGTCTGATCGATTTCTGCCGGACGCTGCCGGCGATGCCGACAGCGGTCGCGCATCCGTGCGACCAGAGTTCGCTCAATGGCGCGGTCGAAGCAGCCGGGATGGGACTGATCGCGCCGCTGCTGGTCGGGCCGCGCGCGCGCATCGAAGCGATTTCCGCCGAACACGGCATCGACATTTCGAACTTCACGATCGTCGATGCGCCGCATAGCCATGCCGCCGCGGCGGCAGCCGTGCAACTGGTGCGCGAAGGCAAGGCGGAGGCCCTGATGAAAGGCAGCCTGCATACGGACGAGCTGATGGCCGAGGTGATTCGCCGTGACACCGGCCTGCGCACCGAGCGGCGCATCAGCCATTGCTTCGTGATGGACGTGCCCGGGTACGAGAACGCGCTGATCATCACCGACGCCGCGATCAACATCTTGCCGACGCTCGAAGAGAAGGTCGACATCCTGCAGAACGCGATCGATCTCGGGCACGCGCTGAAATTTGACGAAGTCCGCGTGGCGATCCTATCCGCGACCGAGAGCGTCAATCCGAAAATTCCATCGACGGTGGAAGCGGCGGCGCTGTGCAAGATGGTGGACCGCGGGCAGATCACCGGCGGGCTCGTCGACGGTCCGCTCGCACTCGACAACGCGATCAGCATTGAAGCCATGCGCATCAAGCAGATCGAGTCGCGGGTGGCCGGTCGCGCCAATGTATTGATGGTGCCGGACCTCGAAGCGGGCAACATGCTCGCGAAAAGCCTGTCGTTTCTCGCCGGCGCGGACGCGGCGGGCATCGTGCTCGGCGCGCGCGTGCCGATCATTCTGACGAGCCGCGCGGATTCTCTGTCGACGCGTCTCGCGTCGTGCGCGGTCGCCGCGTTGGTGGCCAAGGCACGGCGCGAGGCCGCCAAGGTGGTCGGGTGACGTCATGGCGGATGTGATCCTCGTATTGAACGCAGGTTCGTCGAGCCTCAAGTTCAGCGCCTTCGACGCGCAACAAGCGCAACTCGAGCTCATTTTGCGCGGTCAGATCGAAGCGCTCTACACGAGCCCGCGTTTTCGCGTGACGGACCGCGACGGTAATGCCAGCTCGCACGAATGGGGCGATGGCCACCGGCTCGGCCATCAGGGCGCGATCGAATATCTGGGCGGTTTTTTGCACGACCACGGCGGTGGCAATCAACTGAAGGCGGTCGGGCATCGCGTCGTGCACGGCGGGCAGCGCTTTGCCGGCCCCGTTCTCGCGACCTCCGAGGTGATCGACCAGCTGGACAGCCTGAGCCCGCTCGCGCCGCTGCATCAGCCGCATAACCTGACCCCGATCCGCATCCTCGCGCAACTGCGTCCCGACCTTCCACAGGTCGCGTGCTTCGACACCACGTTTCATCGCACGCAGACCGAGACCGCGCAGGCCTATGCGCTGCCCCCCTCGATTACCGACCACGGCGTGCGGCGCTACGGTTTTCACGGGCTCTCGTACGAATACATCGCGAGCGTGCTGCCGGAGATCGCACCGGCCGCGGCGGCGGGGCGCACCGTCGTCGCGCATCTGGGCAACGGCGCGAGCATGTGCGCGATGGTCGCAGGCAAGAGCGTGGCGAGCACGATGGGCTTCACGGCGGTGGAAGGCCTGCCGATGGGCACGCGTTGCGGCAGCCTCGACCCCGGCGTGATGCTCTATCTGCTCGACGAGCTGAAGATGGATACGCAGTCGATCGCGGACCTCATTTACAAGGGCTCGGGGCTGCTCGGCATGTCGGGCATCTCGGGCGACATGCGTGTGCTGCTCGACAGCAACGACCCGCGTGCCCGCTTTGCGATCGACGTCTACGCCTACCGCATCGGGCGCGAACTCGGCAGTCTCGCCGCGGCGATGCAAGGTCTCGACGCACTGGTGCTGACGGCCGGCATCGGCGAGCACGCCGTCGCGATCCGCGAGCGCATCGTGCGCGATGCCGCGTGGCTCGGCGCCGAACTCGACGAAGCGGCCAATCGGGCGGGCGGCCCGCTGATCACCCGCGCCTCGAGCAGGCTGCCGGTCTGGGTCGTGCCCACCAACGAGGAACTGATGATCGCCCGCCATACGCGCGCTGTCGCCCCATAGAGGAGTTTCACCATGTCTGTCGAGCAACCGAGTTTGATTCTGCGAGGAGCGAAGGCCCTCGTGACCGGCGTCGCCAACGAGCATTCGATTGCGTACGGATGCGCGAAGGCGTTTCACGACCTCGGCGCGAGCGTTGCGCTCACCTATGCGAACGCCAAGGCGGCTCCATATGTGGAACCGATCGCCAAAGCACTCGATGCCGAGATCTTCATGCCGCTCGACGTAACGGGCGAGGACGAAATGGAGGCCGTGTTCGAGCGGATCGAGAAGACATGGGGAAGCCTCGATATTCTCGTTCACGCCGTTGCATGGGCGCCGAAAGCGGATCTGCAGGGCGGCTTGCTGCAATCGTCGCGCGAGGGCTTCCTGAGCGCGATGGACATCTCCTGCCATTCGTTCGTGCGGATGGCGCGCCTCGCCGCGCCGCTAATGAAAGACGGCGGCACCATGCTGACGATGAGCTACTACGGCGCGAACAAGGTCGTGCCGAACTACAACCTGATGGGCCCCGTCAAGGCGGCGCTCGAAGCCTGCGCGCGCTATCTGGCGTTCGAGCTGGGACCGAGGGGCATCCGCGTGCACGCGATTTCTCCCGGGCCGCTGCAGACCCGCGCCGCTTCGGGCCTGAAGGATTTCGAGCTGCTGCTCAACGAAGCGGTGCAGCGCGCGCCGCTCGGCGAACTCGTCGACATCATGGATGTCGGCTATACCTGTGCGTTTCTGGCCACGCCGTATGCGCGGCGGGTGTCCGGTTCTACCTTGTATATCGACGGCGGATTGAACATCGTCGCATAGGGTCTGGAGGAGTAGGCATCATGGCTGAAATGTTTCTTGGAAACGTCGAGGAAAGCGTCTCCGACGAAGAGATCGGCGAGTTCCTGATTCGCTACGGGTTCCCGCGCTTCAGCTCGATCCAGCGGGTGCACGGCACGGGCTCGCGGCCAGGCGCGGTGGTCGTCTTCGACGACGTGCCCACGGACGGGCTGCGCATACTGCAAAACCGCGTCCATAACCTGTTCTGGAAGAACCACACGATCGTCGCGCAGCTGCTACCGGAGCGCGACGAATCGTGACGGGCGACGGGAGCCGGGCATGGGTCTGCTGTCGCGGTGGCTGACCAGGCGCAACGCTTCCGAAGAGAGCGACGATCAGCAGACGAAGGAAATCGTCGAGCGGATCGTCGGGCTCTGTCCGTCGTTGCGGCTCGCGCGCAATTATGCGTCGCGCCTGCGGCCCGCCGTGCAACACACGACCGCCTATCTGCTCCGGCTCGCCGATGAAGTGCCGCCGACGCGCGAAGCGAACGCGGCGGCGTGGGCGACAGACCCGTATATCCACGCCTTTTTCGCCACACCCGACGACGTCTGCCCGGTCTTCAACCGCTCACACGAGCTGAACACGTTCTTCAGCGACCATCCCGCTGCCGATCAGGTATTCGCGGTGCTCGGCATGGCCATGGACGAGCGGCGTATTTTCGGCGTCGGGCAACACGGCGAAACGACGCAAACCGATCTCGCGCAGACGACCATCAACTTCAGCGATCACCAGGTGCGCGTGTGCGAAGAATCCGAAGCCGCGTTGCGGCGCCAGATCGTGTTGCGGATCGTCGATCAGCTCGTGCTCGAAGCGCTCGGCAAGATCGAGGCCGACACCTCGCGGCAGGACAAATTGCAACGCGAAAGGGCGCTGCTGAAAACGCGCCTGACGATTCTCGAACGGCAAGGGGCGGGCGTGCGCTCGCTGCTTGGTAGCGACGCGACGTCGAATTACGCGGAAGTGGCGAAGCTGCAGGCGCAGATCGAAGAGAACGATCAGGCTCTGGCGCAGTTGGGCCTGAAGACAGAGGCGCTGGAGCGGCATCTCGACGTGATGTGCGGTGTACTGGGGGCGCCGGATGCGCATTTCTACGTGCGCAAGAGCATGTACCGGCTCGACCGGATGAACGTCGTCCTGGAAGAGGGAGATACGCGGCCCGCGCACGAAATCGAGTTTCGCCTTGCGCGTCTGCCGGCGAGTCCCAATGCGATACGGGTTTTCTCGACGGTGCGTTTTCGACGCGCGGACTTTACGCCGCCCCTCAGCGGCCTCGCGCAAGCGCACCGCCTGATCTGACGCGAGCCATGCTCGCTATTTGCCGGCGACCGGCTCCACGGAGAGGGCCACGGCCTCGGTATAGACCGCTTGCATCTGGTCGCCTTTTTTGATCCGCTTGAGCTGTTCGGGATCCTGCACGACCAGATCCACCGTATTGCCTTGCGGGCCTTTCAGCGTGACCACGCCGCTCTGGTGATTGACCGCGATGACGTTAGCCATGATCGTGACTTCGCGCGAGGCCGAGCCGCCGGGTTTCGCGCCCGCCGGTGTGCGAGCGAGCGTCTGCGTTTCGTTGGCGGTCAGCGGCGCGTTGCCTTTTTTCAGCATGATGGTCAGAGCCTGCGAATACTCGGCCTTGACCACGTCGCCGACCTTGATCTGATCGAAGTTGCGCGCTTCCTCGCCGACCACGACCTGCACGACCTTGCCCTTCGGGTCCTTGAGCAAGACGGTGCGCGTTGCCGGCTCGATGCCGACGACCGTCGCGGTCGTTTTGACCGTGCCCGACACGGTGACTTTGCCGGGCTCGCTCTTGACCGTGACGGGTGCCTCCGTCTGAGCGAACCCCGTATTCGCGAGACACACGAGCGCCGCCGCGATGATCAGTTTGCGGTTAATCATTCTGCTCTCCTTGCGCGATCAATTGACCGTGTAACCCCGCCCCGACATGCAGGCGGCGAAAGCGCGATTGAACGTGTCCATCGAGCCCTGCGTTTGCGCCTGCGATTGTGTCGCGGCCGCGCGCCGGTTCTGCCGCGCGCGCGACCCGCCGACCATCGTGCCGGTCGCCGCGCCGATCGCCGCGCCCTTGCCGGCGTCGCCCGCAATCGCGCCGATGATCGCGCCGCCGGCCGCGCCGCGCGCGGCGCCCTGCACGCGCTCGCCGCCTCCCACCGCGGGGCCGGAAGGCGGGGGCGGGGCATTGGCGACCATGGTCGGGTCGATGCCGGTATTGCTCTTCGCCCACGAATAGCAGGCGCCTTCGTCCTGCTGCTGTTGCTGCGGGCTTTGCCCTCTGGCCGGATAGGCAATCGGCCTCGATTGCGCCAGGCCTTCCAGCGATAGCGACGCGCTCAACGCGGCGATCACGGCATATTTCGTAGACTTGTTCACGACAACTCCTTGCGTGGGCACGCGCGGGTGCGAGTCGCCGGCTGCCTGTTTGCTCAGGCGTGAGGGCGCAACCGGCACCCGTGAATGGGAATTCTGGTGGGACCGGTTGCCGCGCGGTGGATGCGCAGCAATGGCAGGTTCGCTTTCATCATGGTGTCGCGGGCCTGTCGCGCGCAATCGGACCAAGGTCGTATTTGCAATTTCGTCCATGGTTTCCAAACTGTATTCATGCGACAGGTGCAGGTCGTTTTCATTGCTTCGGACAACTGTCTGTCAAAGATCATGGCCATGCCGCCCGGGGCCGCTGACGAAGCGCAAGGGGAAGCATCGATGGACCGCGATTCGCGTGCTCGTACACGCATCATCCCGTTTGCAACGGCGCTCGACAGGCGCAGGCGCATGCCGGCGCTCGACGACGAGGCGAAGCGCGCGCGACGCCTCAGCCATGTACTGGGCGCCGCGCTTCTGGCGTGCTGCGGCGCGTTCTCCACTGCGGTGTCGCTGGCGCAGGCGCCGGCCGCGAACGCCCCGGCGAACGCGGCCCCGAACGCACCCGTTTCCGCGGCGACGCTCGACCAGCTCGTCGGACCGATCGCGCTATATCCGGACGATCTGATCGCGATCATTCTTCCTGCCTCAACCTATCCCGTCGAAATCGTGCAGGCCGATCGCTTTCTCGATCAGTACAAAAACAACAAGTCGCTGAAGCTCAACGACGCGTGGCACGATCCGGTGAAGGCGCTGCTGAATTACCCCGACATCGTCAAGTACATGAGCACCGATCTCGACTGGACGATCGATCTCGGCGAGGCCGTCGTTGCCGACCAAGGCTCGGTGCTCGAAGCGATTCAGCGCTTCCGGCGGCAAACGCAGTCGGCGGGGCATCTGAAATCCGACGACAAGCAGGTCGTGGTCGTCGAGAAGGAAGTGATCAAGATCCAGCCGGCCGACCCGCAGGTGATCTACGTGCCGCAGTACAACCCGCAGACCATCGTCGTGGCCAGTGCGCCCGTGACCTACGCCTACGCGCCCACGCCCTATCCGGCCTACTACTATCCGTACGCGCCCGGCGCCGCGCTCGCGACGGGGCTGATCTGGGGCGCGGCGATTACCGCCGCCTGGAACGGCGGGCACTATGAAACGCATTACGGAGGCGGCGGCAACAACAACATCAACATCAACCGCGAAAGAAACGTCGAGCGGGGCGATAGAAACGTCGAGCGCGGCGATAGGAACGTCGAGCGCGGCAATATCAACACGGGCGACATCAACCGCGGCGGTGGACGCGGGCAGGGAGGGGGCACCTCCGCGTGGACCTCGGACAAGAAGCCGGGCCAGGTCAGCGGTATCTCGGATCGCTCGGCGCGCACGCAACGGGTCGGCGATCCGCCGTCGCGCGGCGGCGGCGCGGGTGCAGGCGCGGGCGCGGGCGGTGGGTTGGCGGGCGGCAACCGCGGCGGCGCGGGCGGCGGCGCAAACTATGCAGGTGGCGGCGCGGGTGGCGGCGCCGGCGCAAACTTCGCGGGCGGCGGTGCTGGCGCGCAAGGGCGGCCGCAGCCGTCCCAGCGTCCGACGGCGTCGGCGGGCACACGCGAGGTGAGTCAGCGCGCGTCGCCTGGGGGCGGCGGCAATGCGTTCAGCGGCTACGGCTCGGCGCGCGACGCGCAAGCCAACAGCGCGCGCGGCGCGGCGAGCCGTCAATCGACGCGTGGCGGCGGATACTCCGGCGGTGGTGGATTCTCGCCGCGGCCCGGCGGTGGCGGTGGCGGCCGCGGCGGCGGACGGCGATAAGGAGCAGCCATGAGCGGACAAAGCATCACCGGAAAGCGCGCACGCGACGATTCGCGGCGACGTGTGGCCACATCGCGCCGGCTGTGCGCGATGGTGCTCGCGCTGTCGGTTCCGTTGGCCGCGCTCGCCGCGGGGCAGCGCACTTTCGCCACCCCGGAAGACGCGGTCGCCGCGCTGTCCAGCGCACTGAAGACCGACGACGAAGCGTCGCTCGTCGCGATCTTCGGCGAAGCGCACAAGAGCCTCGTGGTATCGCCGGATCAGGCGGAGAACGAGGCGAACTGGGCCAGGGCGAGCAAGGAGATCGAGGCCTATCACGTGCTCGACGACAGGGGACCGAACCGGCGGATTCTGCTGGTCGGCGACGAGGCGTGGCCGATGCCGATACCGATCGTCAAAGAGGACGGCACCTGGCGCTTCGCCACCGAGCAGGGCGAAGAAGAACTGATCAATCGACGGATCGGCGCCAACGAACTCGAAGCGATCAAGGTGCTGCACGCTTATATCGGCGCGCAGCGTCAATACGCGTCGCGCGACCGCAACCACGACGGCCTGCTCGAATACGCGCAGAAGCTGGCCAGCACACCCGGCAAGCAGGACGGTCTCTACTGGCACACCGACGAAAACAGCGACGAAGAAGAGAGTCCGTTCGGCCCGCTCGTCGCCGCGAGTTCCGAATATCTGAAAGGCCACGCGGCGGGCGATCCTTACCGGGGCTACCATTTCCACATCCTGACGCGGCAGGGCAAGAACGCGCCGGGCGGCGCGTTCAGCTACGTGATCAACGGCCACATGATCGCGGGTTTCGCGATGGTCGCTTATCCGGCGCAGTACGGCACGAGCGGCGTGATGACCTTCGTGGTCAGCAACAACGGCGTCATCTACCAGAAGGACCGTGGCGCGCACGCGCCGCCTGTGACCGAGTTCAATCCGGATCATACGTGGCAGCGCGTCAAGGATTCGCTCTGAGCCGCTCCGGGTCGGCTGAGGCGATGGCCGTACAGCGCGCCCGTGCTTCCGTCAGGTCCGCTTCCGTACTCGAGGCGCTACGTTGAACCATCCACCCAGCGTCACCGGCCGCGCGTCTTCCACGCCACCCGCGCGCGGGTGGCGCTCCGCGTTTCCTCCCGTGCAGTGGCTGCGAAGCTATCAGCCTCGATGGCTCGCGAAGGACGCGGTCGCCGGCGTGACGCTCGCGGCTTATGGCATTCCGGTATCGCTCGCCTATGCGTCGCTCGCCGGCTTGCCGCCGCAATACGGCATCTACGGCTATCTGGTCGGCGGCCTCTGTTATGCGCTGTTCGGCTCGTCGCGCCAGCTCGCGATCGGCCCGACCTCGGCGATCTCGATGCTCGTCGGCGTGACGCTCGTGCCGATGGCCGGGGGCGACCCGTCGCGCTGGGCTTCGATCGCGGCCCTCACGTCCGTGCTGATCGCGTGCATGTGCGTGATCGGCTGGCTGCTGCGCCTGAGTTCGCTCGTCAGCTTCATCAGCGAGACGATCCTGCTCGGCTTCAAGGCGGGCGCCGCGCTGACGATCGCGATGACCCAGCTGCCGAAGCTGTTCGGGGTGAAAGGCGGCGGCGAATTCTTCTTCGAACGGATCGCCGTGCTGTGGGGGCAGCTTCCGCTGACCAACCTCGGCGTGCTCGGTTTCGGCCTCGTTTGCATCGCGTTGCTGCTGCTCGGCGAAAAGCTTTTGCCGGGGCGTCCGGTGGCGCTCGCCGTCGTCGCTGCCTCGATCGTCGTGTTGTCCATCACGCCGCTGGCCAGCCGCGGCTTCACGCTCGTGGGCGCGCTGCCTCAGGGCTTGCCTGAATTCCGTCTGCCCGGGCTGCGGCTGCGCGATGTCGACGGCATCGTTCCGCTGGCGTTCGCGTGCCTGTTGCTGGCATACGTCGAGAGCGTTTCGGCCGCGCGCGCGCTCGCGCAGGCACATGGTTACGAGATCGACGCCCGCCAGGAATTGCTGGGTCTTGGCGCAGCCAATCTGGCCGCGGGATTATTCCAGGCCTTCCCGGTTGCGGGAGGGCTTTCGCAATCGTCGGTGAACGACAAGGCCGGCGCGAAAAGCGCGCTTGCGCTGGTATTCGCGTCGCTCGCGATCGGCTTCTGTCTGATGTTCCTCACCGGACTGCTCGCGAATCTGCCCAACGTCGTGCTGGCGGCGATCGTGCTCGTGGCCGTGAAGGGCCTCGTCGACGTCGGCGAACTGCGTCATGTGTGGCGCGTGAGCCGCTTCGAATTCGCGATTTCGATGGTGGCGTTCGCGGCGGTGCTGTTGTTGGGCATCCTGAAGGGCGTCATCGTCGCGGTGCTCGTGTCGATGCTGCTGATCATCCACCGCGCCGCTCATCCGCATGTCGCGATGCTCGGGCGTATTCCCGGCACGCGCTATTTCTCGGATCTCGAACGTCATGCCGAGAACGAGACGATTGCGCATGTGCTGGCGGTGCGTGTCGAGGCGTCGTTGCTGTACTTCAACGTCGAGCACGTGCGCGAGACGATCTGGCGCATGATCCACGCCGCACCCGAACCGGTCCGGCTCGTGATTTGCGACCTGTCCGCATCGGCGGTCGTCGATCTGGCGGGCGCGCGCATGCTCGAAGCGATGCACGGCGCGCTGGAGGCCGCGGGCGCCGCGATGAAGGTCGTCGGCGCGCACGCGGACGTGCGCGACATGCTGCGCGCCGAGGGGCTCGAAGTTCGTGTCGGCCACATCGGCCGACGCGGCTCGGTGGCCGACGTCGTCGACGCATTCCAGCAAAACGGCGATTTCGCGGACGACGCGAATCGCGGATGAACTCGAGGAGAAACCCATGTCACGTCAATTTCGTCCTGGCGCAGGCGCGCCCGCACTCGACGCCGCGTACGCCCACACGATCAGGCAGTGGCTTGCGGCAGCGGCGCTGCTCGCCAGCCCAATGTTGTGTTACGCAGCGAACCTGAACTTTCTGAAAGACACGCCCGTTACTTACATGCGCGAGGCCGACCGTAAAGCGCTCAACGACGCGGCGCAAAAGGCGCTCGATACAAAAAAGGATGGCGAATCGTACGAGTGGAGCAATGCGGGCACCGGCAATTCCGTGTCGATCAAGGGCACGGTGACGCCGCAGGACACGACGAAGGACGGCGATCGAACCTGCCGGACCGCGACGCTGACCGCGGTCGCGAAAGGACAGACCCAAACGTGGACGCCGATCGTCTGCAAAACCGGCAATGGGCCGTGGAAGATTCTGCGGCAATAAGCACATGCGTGCCGCTTCATACGCCTCTGAACATGGCGGCGCCGCCACGCCGCCCGAGTTGCACGAGCACGAACCATCTGCCCTGTTGATGCATAATTTGTCCAGCGTTTCGCGGCTCATGCACAAGGCAAACACATGGAACACTCTTACGCTAACGACGATACCGGCAATCTGGTCCTGCTCGAACACGTCAACCTGAAAATCCCCAACCAGATTCTCGCGACCGCCTTCTACGTCACCGGCCTTGGGCTCACGCGCGATCCGTTCGTGATGACCGGGGTCGAGAATATGTGGATCAACGTCGGCCGGTCGCAGATTCACTTGCCGCACGGGGCGGCGCAACGTCTGCGCGGCAGTGTCGGTCTCGTGGTCGGCGAGCTCGAAGCGCTGGTGAGGCGGCTGCGCTCGGTCGAACCGCTGCTCGCCGGCACCGCGTTCGGCTGGACGGAGCGCGCAGGCAGTGTCGAAGTGACGTGTCCGTGGGGCAACCGCTACGAGTGCCTCGATCCTCTCAATCGATCCGCGTCGGCTCCGTGGTCGGAAATCGATCTGGGCATCGCGTTCGTGAAGATGGACGTGCCGGTCGGCAGCGCGTTGCCTATCGCGCGCTTCTACCGCGATATGTTCGATGCGACCGTCGACATCGAAGAGAAGCATGGATTGCACCGCGCGGTGATCGATATCGGCACGCATCAGCAACTGCTGTACGCGGAAACGACCGAGCCCATTCCTGAATACGACGGACACCACATCGCCATTTACACCGCTGCTTTTTCGGGGCCGTTCACACGGCTCGCCGAAAAAGGTCTGGTATATGGAGAAGAGCCGCATCAATACCGGTTTGCCGACCTGCTCGATCTGTCATCCGGAGAGCGTTGCTTCCGGCTCGAACACGAAGTACGGAGCCTGCATCACCCACTTTACGCGCGCCCGCTGGTGAACCGGAATCCGGAACAGACCAACCGGAACTATCAGCAGGGGGCCGATTCGCGCGGCGGCCGGTTCTGATCGGCTCAACGAGCGGCCGCAACGCGAAGCGACCCAGGTGAAAACGCCACGACCAGGGCGGCGGTCAGCGACCACAACGGTGCACGCTGATCGCTCGCCACTCCTTAACGATTTAATCTAGAAAATCCACAACACATCGCCTACCCTTAAACGAGCCGGTTTTCCGCGGACCCGTGCATCACTTCTCCCCTCTCTGCGAAGCCGACCCATCCTGATAAAGCTAACAACGATTCGAAGTCGTACGCTTTTGTTGTCTGCGAGGGTTGCGCCATCGTGCTCTTTCACGCTGTCGTCCGCGTGGATCCATGTCGCACTCCTGCGCTGCAATTCATAGGAACAATAAAAAGCTAGGAGACGCTCATGCCATTCAACCGTATTCAGGGAATTGTCGGCCTGCCACTGCTCGCCATCGCGTTCGGCTTGCCTGCGGCTCATGCCGCCGACGAAGTACAGAACAGCTCGACCACCACCGCCGCGCCGGTGCCATCGACGCTTCAGCCCGTGACCCAGGATCAGCTCGATCGCGCCGGCAGCATGACGGCGGTCTGGCTCCATCCGAACGGCTCGTACGCGCAGACGCGCTATTACCCTGGCGCGCAGATCAACCGGACGAACGTCGCGAAGCTGAGGCCGGCGTTCATCTTCCAGACGGCCGTCAACGAGTCGATGGAAACGGCGCCGATCGTGAAGGACGGCGTGATGTTCCTGACCACGTCGTTCAATCACGTATACGCGATCGATGCGGCGACGGGCAAAGAGTTCTGGCATTACAAGCACAAGATGGGTCCGGTCACGACGTTCTGTTGCGGGCCGAACAATCGTGGCGTCGCGATTTCGGGTGACCGGCTCTATATGGGCACGCTCGACTCCAAGCTCGTCGCGCTCGACGCCAAAACCGGCAACGTGCTGTGGCAAAGCCAGATCGCCAATCCCGACGAGGGCTACTCGGAAACGATGGCGCCGACGGTCGTCGACGGCAAGGTGCTGATCGGCACGAACGGCGGCGAGTACGGCATTCGCGGCTTCGTGAAGGCGTACGACGCGAATTCCGGCCAGTTGCTGTGGACCTTCTACACGATTCCGGAAACCGGCCAGGAAGGCGTGTGGGCCACCAAAGACGCGACCGGCCGCGACGAGAAGCGCGACATCGACGCGGAGAAGAAGCAGTTGGCCGACAAGGGCGGCGACTTCTACAAGACGCTCGGCGGCGGTGTGTGGATGACGCCGGCGGTCGACCGGAAAACGCACACGGTGTACTTCGTGGTCGGCAACCCTTCGCCGGACCTGTATGGCGCGATCCGGCCGGGAGACAACCTCTATACGGATTCGCTCGTCGCGATCGATCTCGACACCGGCAAGTACAAATGGCACTACCAGTACGTGCCGCACGACGTCTGGGACCTCGACGCGGTGAGCCCGCCGATCCTGATCGACGTGCGCGACAACGACGGCAAGATGATCCCCGGCATCGTGCATGCGGGCAAGACCGGTCACGTGTACGTGCATGATCGTGCGACCGGCCGGCTGATCCGCTTCTCGCAGGCGATGATTCCGCAGGAAAACATGTGGACCCTGCCGACTGCAGCCGGCGCGCGCATGCTGCCGGGCGCGAACGGCGGCGTCGAGTGGTCGCCGATCGCGTTCGATCCGCAAACGCGCCTCGTCTACGCGGCCAACCTGAATCAGCCGATGACGTACCAGGTCGAGGACGCCGCCTATCCGGGCGGCGGCAAGCTGTGGCTCGGCGGCGCCTTCAAGCTGATTCCGTCCGAGGCGCAATGGGGCAAGCTGTCGGCCGTCAACGTCGACACCGGCAAGATCGCGTGGGACTACAAGACCGACCAGCCGCTGATCGGCGGCGTACTTGCAACGGCGGGCGGTCTCGTGTTCAACGGCGAGGGCAACGGCCTGTTCCGCGCGTTCGATGCCGCCACCGGCAAGAAGCTGTGGGAGTTCCAGTGCGGCGCGGGCGTCAACGCGCCGGCCGTGTCGTACACGGTCAACGGCAAGCAGTACATCGCGGTCGCGGCGGGCGGCAATACGCAGATCGACTTCAAGCGCGGCAATAGCGTCGTCGTGTTCGCGGTGCCATGAGGCGGCCGGCGCCGCGGGGAGCGCCGGGTGGGGCGCGCGCTGCAAGGGTGGCGCTGCTGTGCGGCGGATTGATCGCCGCATGCCTGCCGTCGGGCGCGCGCGCCGACGCCGAGGCGGGCAAGGCGAAAGCGCAGGTGTGCGTGGCCTGTCATGGGCCGATGGGCAATTCGACCAATCCGGACTATCCGATTCTGGCCGGGCAAACCGCGCGCTACCTGTATCTGGAGCTGAAGGACTTCAAGCAGGGACGGCGCAGCGATCCGCGCATGTCGCCGATGGCGGCGAACCTGTCGAGCGAGGACATGCAGGACCTCGCCGACTACTTCGCCGCGCAGAAGCCCGTATCGGTGCCGTTCAACGCGGATGGCGCGAGCATCGAGGCGGGCAGCAAGAAGGCCGCCGAGCTGTTGTGCACGATGTGCCACCTGGGTGGCTTTTCCGGGCAGAACGAGATTCCGCGCGTCGCCGGTCAGCAGTATCAGTACATCGTCAAGCAGTTGCAGGACTTTCGCTCGCACACGCGCACCAACGATGCGGGCAACATGGCCAGCGTCACGCGCAATCTGACCGACGACGACATCCATCATCTGGCCGCTTATATCAACAATCTGCAGTAGCACGGGGAAGACACCATGACAGACATGCTCACTCGGCCGCTTGCCGCCGCCGTTCTGCTCGCCAGCGCATTCGGCGCATGGGTGCCGGCGCTCGCGCAGGACCAGGGGGAAATCAACCGCCAACTGCTCGCGGCCGCGAAGGACGACGATCAGCAGTCGGTCGTCGCTGCGCTGCAGCGCGGCGCGTCGGTCGATGCGATGAACCGGATCGGCGACACCGCGCTCGTCACCGCGTGCAAGAAGGGCGATACGGCGATGGCGCGCACGCTGATCGAGCGCGGCGCCAACGTGCAGCATGCGAACGCGCCGGGCGATACACCGCTGATGGCCGCCGCCTACGGCGGCTTCGACGAGATCGTCGCGCTGCTGCTCGCGCATGGCGCCGAGCCGCTCGCGACCGATCGCGTCGGCAAGACCGCGATGGAATACGCTGCGGGCCAGGGGCAAACGAAGGTCGTCGGTCAGTTGCTCGATGCGGGCGTCGACGTGAACCGGACCTACAAGAACGATCTGACCGCGCTGATGTGGGCGGCGGGATACGATCGCGCGGAGACCGCCCAGCTGTTGCTCGCGCGCGGCGCGAACCGGTCGTTGAAGGACAATCGCGGGATGACGGCGAAAGATATCGCGGTGCAGACGAAGTCGGAGCGCGTCGCGGGGTTGTTGTCGGCGGGTTAGCGGCTCGAATCACGCCCGCAATGCCGGCCGCGCTTGCGCCAGAATCGCCGGCAATGCCTCGAACGAATCGATCAGCGCGTCGCAGCGCGGCAGATCGGCGCCGCTCGCGCTGCCATAGCCGTAGCTGACGATGAAGACCGGCAGACCGGCCGCGCGCGCCGCCGCGACATCGACCGATGAATCGCCGACCAGCACGCAACGTTCGGGCTCGACGTCGAGCAGCCGGCACGCGTGCCGAAGCGGCTCGGGCGACGGCTTCATGCTCGCCACGGTGTCGCCCCCGACCAGCACGTCCAGAAAAGCGGCAAGCCCAGTTTTGTCGAGCAGCGCCGCCGCCAGCGCCTGCGGCTTGTTGGTCACGCACGCGCAGCGGTACCCGTGCTGCTGCAACGCGCGCAGCCCGGCCATCACGCCAGGAAAAACCCGACTCAGCGCCGCGTTGGTCACTGCGTAGTGCCGCTCGAACACGGCCTGCGCGTGGTCCAGTTCGACGCGCTTGCCGAGGCCCGCCGCATCCAGCGAGCGTTGCACGAGCTTGCGCAGGCCGTTGCCGATGAAGCCGGCCACCCTGTCGTAAGGCAGCGGCGTGGCGCCGAAATCCGTCAGCATCAGGCCGGCAGCCGCGACGATGTCCGGCGCGGTATCGACCATCGTACCGTCGAGATCGATCAGGACAGCGTGGTAGTCGCGGTTCATTGCCATGACGCGCTCGCGTTCGCCTGGTCCGCGTTCAGTGCGCCGTGCGCGGCCGAATCGGGACGACGCGTGGCGTCTTGATGCCAGCGGCGCAGTGTCGCCAGATCCACCCAGCGATGCCATTCGCCGCGCACCATCGGAACGATCGGCGCGTGCGGATCGCCGAGATGAGGCAGCACGGCCAGCGCGCCATCGAAGTCCTCGTGCGCGGTAAAAGCGCTCGGCGTGACGACGACGGGCACGCGCGCGGCGCGCGCTGCCAGCAGGCCGTTGCGCGAGTCCTCGAAGGCGAGACAGGCCGCGGGCTGCAAGCCGAGTTGTTCGAGCACGTGGCGATAGACGTCGGGGGCGGGCTTTTTTGCCGGCGTGGTGCCGGCGTCGCCGATTGCCGCGAAGCGATGGCGCCAACTGGCGCCGAAATGCGCTTGCAGCAGCGCGTCAAGGTTGGCGGGAGTCGTGGTCGTCGCGATCGCCACGCGTAGACCGGCCTCGTTCGCCTCGTCGATCAGACGCGCGATGCCGGGTCGTAGCGGCACGCCGCGCTCGCGCATGCGCTCGGTGTAGTGGCGCGTCTTCAGCGCGTGCAGCGCGTCGACGGCCTCTCGCGCTCGCGGGCCCCCGGCTTCCTCGCACTCGACCGTGCGCCAGTAATGCAGCAGACGCTCCTTGCCGCCCGCCACTTTCAGCAAGCTGGAATAGAGCGCTTCGTCCCAGAACCAGTCGAGGCCCGCTTCCGCGAACGCGGCGTTGAATGCGTGCAGATGAGCAGTCTCGGTGTCGGCGAGCGTGCCGTCGACGTCGAAGATGAGGGCTTGCATCGTGCGGTCCTCGCAAGGGTGGGGTGCCGTTCAGACACGCACCACGATAGCCGAGCCGTCCGCCGATTCAAATTCAGAGATTCTTTCGCCGCCGATAAGCGGGACTTTGTGTGCCGGCACGCACCGAACACGCACGCCGCGCCGCGTCATTTGCCCAACTGCGGATCGGTCACGAAGCCCAGCTTCGTCAGCCCGCCACGCTGCGCCGCCGACATCACGATCGCCACCCGCTCGTACGGCACCTTGCGATCGGCGCGCAAATGCAGCTCCGGCTGCGGCGTCGCGAGGGCGGCTTGCGCGATGCGCGCGCGCAAGGCGTCGTCGGTCACGGGCTGACCGTCCCACAGCACCGTACCGTCCGCCTGCACCGCGACGTCCACGTGCGCGGGCTTGAGCGCTTCCGGCTGACTGCTTGCGTGCGGCAGATCGATCCTGACCGCGTGTTGCAGCGCCGGAATGGTGACGAGAAAAATGATCAGCAGCACCAGCATCACGTCGACGAGCGGCGTCATGTTGATCTCGTTCATCAAACCTTGATCGTCGTCGTCGGAGAAAGGGCTCATTGCCATTCGAGGTCTCCGTCGCGGTTTGCGTTCGTCGCGTTGGTGCCGCGCGGCACCACGCGCATCTGCGGCCCGGCGCTCGACGGCAACTGCGAGCCGGTCACGAAGTACGCGTGCAAGCCGTGCGCGAAGCGCTTCAGGCGCGCGACGATCGAGCGGTTCGCGCGCGTCAGACCGTTGTAGCCGAGCACGGCGGGAATCGCGACGAAGAGCCCGAACGCCGTCATGATCAGCGACTCGCCGACCGGGCCGGCGACATGGTCGATCGAGGTCTGACCGGTCTCGCCGATCACGATCAGCGCATGGTAGATGCCCCACACGGTGCCGAACAGCCCGACGAAAGGCGCGGTGCTGCCGATCGACGCGAGAATCGCGAGGCCGCTTTGCAGGCGCGCGATCGTCTCGTCCATCGTGTCCTGCAGACGCCGGGTGATCCAGTCGGACACGTCGATGCGGTCGTGCAGATGCTGCTGCGTCTGCCGATGGTGCGTCGCGGCTTCATGGCCCGCCAGCGCGAGCGCGAGCAGCGGGTTGTCGTGCGCGCCCGATTCCGGATGGCCGAGGCTGCGCAGCCCGTCGTCGAAGCGGTCCGCGCTCCAGAAGCGCGCGTCGCTCCGGGTTGCGCGCCTGAGGCGGATCAGTTGCCACAGCTTCACGATGATCACCGTCCACGACAGCACCGACATGATCACGAGCACGCTCAGAATGCCGCGCGTGACGATATCACCTGAATCCCAGACGTTTGCGAGTCCGTAGTGTTGCATGGCGAGTTCCTTCGTTTGGTGTCCCTGGTCTGATTGGCGGTGCGCTCAACCTGTCGCGTCACTCGGTCAGTCCGAATACGAACGACTGCGAGTACGCAGCGCGCACCGGCGTGCCGTTTTCGGTGTACGGCTGGCAGGCGCCCGCATGGACGGCGGCGAGCGCCGCGTCGTCGAGCCGCGCGGAGCCGCTGCTGGTTTGCAGCTGCGCCGTTTCGATATGCCCGCTCAGCCCGACGACGAAACGCACGATCGCCGTGCCATGCTCGCCGCGCCGCTTCGCGATGTCGGGATAGTCGGGCTTCGGAATCGAGCAGTCGACGTGCGACACGTTGCGCGGCTCGGTCGACGCGGGCACCGCCGGACGGACGGCGGAAGCCGATGCCGCCGACGGCGCGGCGGCTGTTGGCACGGCGGCCTGCGGTGCCGCCGCGGCTTGCGTGACGGGCTGCGCGGTGCTTTCGCGTGTCGGAGACGGTGTCGGCACAGGCTTTTCCACACTGCGCGGCACCTGCGCGCGAGGCTGCGGCGCCGGTTTGACGCGCACGGCGGGGTGCGTGACCGGCGGCGTTGGCGCCGTCGGAACGACAGCGGCGGGGGGG
>NZ_VZQP01000048.1:0-66382 GCF_014397655.1 Paraburkholderia sp. UCT31 | reverse complement strand
TGCCCGCACCGCCACTCCCACTTCCGCTCCCTGAACCCGCCGCCCCGGCGCCGCTGTTGCCGCTTGCGCCAGCACCGCTATTGCTCGAACCCGCCGCGCCGCCATTACCGCTGCCGTTGCCACTGCCGCCGCCGAACCGCCCGCAGCCCGGACCGCCGAGCCCGCCGCAGCCGGCCGGCGCGAACACCGAGGCGGCATCGTCGGCGGCTGTGGCCGTGCCAGCCTCGGCGCCGGTCGCCGCGCCGTCGTTCTGCGCGAGCAGCAGCGGCGTTGAATCGCCGGGTTGCGCCCGCAACGCGTCGGCCAGCACAATCCAGCGAGGGATCACGTCCGTCGACGCCCCGTACGCGGTCCCGCCCGCCAACACCGCGACCCCCGCGAGGACCACCGCGCCGCGCATCATTGCACAGTAGTACTGATCTGATTTTCCGGTCTTCATCGCGCGTCTCCAGAGCGAAGGACGGTACCTCGCTGCCGCCTTCGCAAGCTGCTCCAGCGGCGGCCGACCTGCCTGCACGCGGGTCTTGTCGAACCCCCGGTCCGTTGTGTCGAAGTTGTCCGTGCGTCGCTGCCGTGCTGATCGCGCGAGGTCGCGCCATCGCGTGGTGACGCTCGTCGTGCGGATATGCGCGGCGTTGCTCGCCCGGTTTGGCTTCGAATCTTTGGCCGCTAATTTAGCGATATCCATGCCACGCCTCGCAAAGCCTTGAAGCGACACGGGCGATATCGGGATGTGCGATGCGCACGCCGGAAAAACGCCTCAAAACGTTGCGACGATGAAACGCGCGGACGCAAAAGCGTGTTCCGACGCGGGATTCGTTAAGAGGGGCGGTGTGCGTCGATGAGGTTCGAGTCGACGCTAGCTGGCGTTTTCCGACGCATCGTCGGAGTTGCCGCCATACGTCGGGCCGCTCGCGTTGTCGTCGCGCGGCTCGCTTTGCAGCTCGCGAAGTGTGGCGACTGGAATATGGCAGCGAATCCGGTGCGCGGAAGACGGATCGGCGGCGCCGTCCGCGTCGAGAAACGGCGGGTCCTGCTGCTCGCAGATCGCGCCGAGCTTGCGCGGACAGCGCGTGTGAAACACGCAGCCCGACGGCATCGCGCCGGGCCCCGGCAACTCGCCGGTGAGACGGATACGCGTACGTTGATGCACCTCGCCGCACGCGCCGTCGCCCGGCAGCGTCGGCACGGCGGACAGCAGCGCCTCGGTATAGGGATGCTGCGGTCCATCGAACACGGCCGCCGCCGGGCCGATTTCGAGCAGCCGGCCGAGGTAGAGCACCGCGATGCGATCCGACACATAGCGGACCACGTGCAGATCGTGCGAGATGAATACGTAGCTGACGCCGCGCTCGCGCTGCAGATCGGCGAGCAGGTTCAGAATCGCGGCCTGCACCGACACGTCGAGCGATGAAGTCGGCTCATCGCACACGACGACGCGTGGTTCGCCGGCGAACGCGCGCGCAATCGCGACGCGCTGCTTGAGCCCACCCGAAAGCTGGCGTGAACGTGCGTCCAGATAGCGCTCGGGCAGCCGCACGGCGTCCGTCAGCGTGGCGAGCCGTGCGTCGATCTCGGGCCCGCGCAGCGCGGTGAAGCGCGCGAGCGCACGGCCGATCAGCCGCTTGACGGAATGCGCGCGATTGAGCGCCGAGTCCGGATTCTGGAACACGATCTGCAGCGATTTCAGCTGCTCGTCGCTGCGTCGCGTGACGCGCGCGGCGAGCGGGGCGCCGTCGAGTTCGAGCGCGCTGCCGGCATCGGGTGCGAGCAGGCCGAGCAGCAGCCGCGCGAGCGTTGTCTTGCCGCTGCCCGATTCGCCGACGAGGCCGAGCGTCTCGCCGCTCGCGAGTTCGAGCGACACGTCGTCGACCGCGCGCAGCGGGACGCCCGATACGTGGAATGTTTTCGACAGGTTCCGGGCGCGCAAGACCGGCGCAGTGGGCGCGCGCGGCGCCGCGTTGGATGATGCGGCCGCCACCGGCGCCGCGCTCGATGTCGCACGCGGCAGTTCGATCGCACGCTCGTGATAGTGGCAGCGCGCCATCTGATCGCCATGCCGGGCGCCGAGGCGATAGGGCGGCGGCGCGTCGCGGCGGCAGCGCTCGTCGGCGAGACGGCAGCGCTCCGCATAGATGCAGCCCTGCGTGACCGAGCCCGGCAGAGGCAGGCCGCCCGCGATCGTATCGAGCCGCTCGCTGTCCTTGCTGCGTCCGGCCGTCGGCAGGCAGCGCAGCAATCCGACCGTGTACGGATGACGCGGCCGCGCGAACACGTCCTGGGTCGCGCCTTCCTCGACCAGCTTGCCCGCGTACAGCACGCCGACGCGTTCGCACATGCGGCCGATCACCGCGAGGTTGTGGCTGATGAACAGCACCGCGGTGCCGAGTTCCTCGCGCAACCGTGCGACGAGGTCGAGCACTTCCGCTTCGACGGTCGCATCGAGGCCGGTAGTCGGTTCGTCGAGAATCAGCAGCGCGGGGTTCGACGCGAGCGCCATCGCGATCACGACGCGCTGCTGCATCCCGCCCGACAATTGATGCGGATAGCTGTTCATCACGCGCTCGGGCGCCGCGATGCGGACGCGTTTGAGTATCTCGAGCGTGCGTTGCAGCGCCTCGTCGCGCGCGACGCCGGCCGCCTCGAATGCTTCGGAAACCTGACGGGCGATCGTCAGCGATGGATTCAGTGCGCGCCCCGGGTCCTGGTAGACCATCGAGACGGTCGTCGCACGCATGCTGCGCAGCGCGTCGGCACCCAGCTTGTGCACGTCCTCACCGGCGATTACGATCTTGCCGGCCTTCACCTTGCCATTGCGCGGCAGATAGCGCAGCGTCGCCATTGCCACGGTCGACTTGCCGCAACCGGATTCGCCGACGAGCCCATACGCCTCGCCGCGTCGCACGCGAAACGATACGTCCTGCAGCACTTCGCGATCGCGTCCGCGGATCCGGTAGGTGACCGTCAGGCCGACCACGGTCAGCGCATCGGTGCGATCGCTTTTCGACACGTCGAACGCGGCGAACGAGGAGGGCGGTGGGCCGTTCATTGGTCAAGCACTCCCTGCACGCCGTCGGCGATCAGATTGACGCCGACCACCAGTGACGCGATCGCGCCCGCCGCGAACACGACGGTCCACCACGCGCCGCCCGCCATCAACGTGTACGACTCGGACAGCGCGAGCCCCCAGTCGGCCGACGGCGGCTGGATGCCGAAGCCGAGGAACGACAGCGTCGCGACCGCGAAGATCGCATAGCCGAGCCGCACCGTTGCTTCGACGACGATCGGCGGCAGCACGTTCGGCAGGATCTCCGCGAACATGATGTACGGCGCGCGTTCGCCGCGCAGCTGCGCGGCGGCCACATAGTCGAGATGCCGCTCTGCGAACACGGCGGCGCGCACGGTGCGGGCTGTTATCGGTGTGAAGGTGGTGCCGATCACGAGAATCACCGTGAAGTTCGACGCACCGACCGCGGCGAGCGCGAGCAGCGCGACGATCACGAGCGGCAGCGCGAGCACCGCGTCGATCATGCGGCCGATCACGTCGTCGACCCAGCCGTCGAAGTAGCCGACCACCAGGCCGAGCGCGGTGCCCGCCGCGGTGCCGAGCAGTGTCGCGAGCGGCGCGATCGTCAGGATGTCGCGCGCGCCGACGATCACGCGCGAGAATACGTCGCGGCCGAGCTGATCGGTGCCGAACCAGTGCGTGCGATCGGGCGGCGTCAGCGAATTGAGCGGATCGGACGCGTACGGATCGAGATGCACGAACCACGGCCCGGCGATCGCGCAGACGATCCACCACGCGACGATCAGCGCGCCCACGATGAAGGTCGGCGAACCGAGGAGCAGGAGGAGGCGCGGGAAACGCGGCTCGGAGCCCGGTGCGCCTGGCGCGGGCGAGCCTGGTGGCGTCGATGAAGCCGGCGGCACGGTCGTATTCATTCGGCGGTCCTCACCCGCAGTCGCGGATTGAGCAGCACGTGCAGCGCATCGGCGACCAGATTCGCGAGCGTATAGACGACGCCGATCGTCAGTACGCCCGCTTCGAGCATTGGAAAGTCCTTCGCCTTGGCGGCGTTGTAGATCAGCGAGCCGATGCCCTGATAGTGGAACAGCGTCTCGACCACCACGAGTCCGCCGATCATGTAGCCGAGTTGGGTGGCGGCGACGGTGATCGTCGGCAGCAGTGCATTGCGCAGCACGTGCCGCCAGATCACGACGTGGCGCGGCAGGCCCTTGAGGATCGCGGTGCGCGTGTAGTCGGCGTCGAGCGCTTCGACGGTGCCCGCGCGTGCCATTCGCGCGATGTAGCCGAAGAACACGAGGACGAGCGGCAGCACCGGCAGCACCAGATGCCGCAGCTGTTCGAGCACGCTCGCATCGGGCGGAGATGAGGCCTCGATCGGCAGCCAGCGCAGCCACACGCCGAACACGAGAATCAGCACGATCGACGACACGAACTCCGGCACCACGGTCGCCGACAAACCGGCGATGCTGATCGTGCGATCGAGCCAGCGCCCCGCATGCATCGCCGACCACACGCCGCCCGCGATGCCGAGCGGCACGACGACGATGAACGCGAGCAGGCCGAGCTTCGCCGAATGCCCGAGCGCATCGGCAATGAACGGCCTGACCGGTTCGCGATACGCGTACGACAGCCCCATGTTGCCGCGCACGAAATGCGTGATCCAGTCGATGTATTGCGTGAGCAGCGGCCGGTCGGCGCCGAGCTGATGATCGAGCGCGGCGACCGCGCGCGCATCGGCGAGCGGCCCGAGCACCGCGCGGCCGATATCGCCGGGCAGCAGCTGGCCGCCCGCGAACACGATCACCGACAGCAGCCACAGCGTGATCAGCGAAAGACCCGCGCGCGTCGCGAGAAAACGCGCGACGCGGCCCGCGTTGCCGTTCGTCGCGCGCGGCGGACGCGATGTATTCGAGGCGGGAGAGGGCGCCGGAGCCGACATCGTGAGTTCTCCTGCGAAAAGCGAGGCGGACAGCGCGCTGCTTACGCGCTGAGCGTCGCGCGATCGAAATACAGTTGCGCGAGCGCAGTGAAGCGCACGCCGTTCACGCCCTTGCGCATCGCGATCAGCTGATCGTAGAAGAACGGGATGATCAGCGGCGTTTCGTCGAGCAATAGCGTCTGGATCTGCCCGGAGATTTTCTTTTGCGTGGCGAGATCGATCGCCGCGACGAACTGCGCGACCAGTTGATCGTATTGCGGATTCTTGAAGTGCGCGGCGTTCCATGTGCCGTTGCTCGTCAGCGTCGCGTTGAGGAACACGTTCGGCACGCCGCGATGGCCGTAATCGGTGATGCCGAGCGGCGAGTCGAGCCAGTCGGATTTGCCCGGCGTGCCCGCGCCGTAGTAGAGCGATTGGCTCTCGACCTTCAGATTGATGCGCACGCCGATCGCCTTCGCGGCGTTCTGCACGACGACCGCGAGGTCGGGGATCTCCATGTATTTTTCGGTGGTCAGCGTGACGTCGAAACCGTTCGGCACGCCGGCCTGCGCGAGCAGCTGCTTCGCCTTCGCGACGTCGATCTTGCGTTGCGGCACGCCCGCATCCGACGATGGAAACACCGGCGCGAACGGGCTGTCGTTGCCGAGTTGTGCGCGACCCTTGAAGAGACCACGCACGATCACGTCGCGATCGAGCGACAATGCGAGTGCCTGACGCACGCGCTTGTCCTTGAAGAGCGGGCTGTCGTTGCGCATGTGAATCTGGCGGTGCGCGCTCGACTTGACGCCGACCGCCTTGTAGTCCGGATTGTTCAGGATGGCCGCGCCGCCCTGCACGGTGAACGTGCCCATCACGTCGGCCTGATGGCCTTGCAACGCGAGCAGTTGAGCCTGCTCGTCGGCGTAGAACGAAAACTGTACGCGTTGCGGTAACGCTTTTTCGCCCCAGTAGTCGGGATTGCGCACGAACGACGCGCCAACCTTCGGCTGATACTTTTCGAATTTGAACGGACCCGTGCCAATGAAACTCTTTTCGTAGTTGCCCGCGAAGTTCGCGGGCAGGATCACCGCGTTGTAATTATCCGAGGAAACGTAGTACGGGAAATTGCCGGTCGGCGCGTCGAGATGAAACTCCACCGTGTGTTCATCGACGACCTTCGCGCCGCCTTTCGACAGCACGCCCTTTAGTACCGATAGCGCGGCCGAGCCGCTCTCGGGATCGGCGAGACGGTCGAAGGTCGCGACTACATCTTTCGCGCCGAAGCTCTGGCCGTCGTGGAATTTCACGTTGGGGCGCAGTTTGAAGGTCCACACGTCGCCCTTGTCGTTCGGCTTCCACGACAGCGCGAGCGCGGGCTTCAGCATCAGCTTCTCGCCGTCGTCGTCGATCAGGAATTCGCCGGTCTGGTTCAGCAGCGCAAGACTCGCGGCGTCAGTCACCGTCAGCGGATCGACGGCGCCCGCCGGCGTCAGATGCGCGACGCGGATCGTCTGGTTCGACGTGGGCGGTGCACCTTGCGCCCGCGCTCGCGGCGCGCCGAGCAGGCCGCCACCCGCAAGCGACAGACCGATCACGCTCGCATGTCGTAGCAGCTCGCGGCGCGTGATGCGGCCGGCGACAAACTCGTCGAGGGCGTGGTTGCCATAGGCGTCGGCTGTGAGGCGGGCTGCGTCCAATGCGTCAGGTGCGAGAAATCGGTCCGCTGGCGTTTTCATCGATGGCGTGTCCAACCCGTTCTGTTGCTGGTTCGGAGGCGTCGCGCGAGCCGCGCGACGGCGCGAGGGCAGCGCGCCTTCCGATGGGCGATGGGATGTGGTGGGGCCGCTATCGCAAAAGGGCAACGCTGTGCAGAGCGGTCTCAGTGTAAGCGATTGCTCGCGGCTCTGGCGCACCGGGGGCGCGCCGCGCTAGTCGATCGGCCGATAAATGACGCGCGGTGTGTCGTCGTCACAACGGTTACCGGACGCGTGCTCGCGAGGGGCGGCCGCGATTGTGGACGGATTGGCGGAGCAACACGGCGCGAAATGCGGTTTCGAACTCAACAAGGTGGAACTCTCAAAGAAACCTACGGTGTAGATCGGTTTTCCGGTAGGCCAGGTCACTTATCGTGCCGCCGTATCCGGCCGTCTCCAGCGATGAAACAGCACCGAGCCGATCCAGCACGCCATGAAGGCCGCGACGATCGCATAGCCGAGCGCGCCGAAATGATCGTTGATTCCGACGATCGCATCCGACACCCCGCCGCTCCAGCCGAAGCGATCCGACAGCAGCCCCAGCGCCTCGACGCCGCCAATCACGATCGCGACCATCGCCGACACGAACGTGATGCTCGCGTTGTAGTAAAGCTTGCGCTTCGGGTCGTCCATCGCCCAGCCGTACGCGTGCACCATCAGCACGTTGTCGGTCGAATCGACAAGCGACATGCCGGCCGTGAAGAGCGCCGGGAACACGAGGATCGAATAGAGCGGCAGGCCAGTGCTGGCCTGCGACGCAGCGATCGCGAGCAGGCCGACCTCGGTCGCGGTGTCGAAGCCGAGCCCGAACAGCACGCCGACCGGATACATGTGCCAGCTTTTCGTGACCAGCCGAAACAGCGGCCGCAATGCGCGCGACAGCAGCCCGGCTGGGGCGAGCGCATCGGCTGACGCTGTGGTCGCAGCGTCGCCGCGTTGCGTGTGCCGGTAGCGGCGCCACACGTCGCGCAGGACCACGAGATTGACCGCCGCGAGCACCAGCAGGAACGACGCGGAAACCAGTGTCCCGAGCGTGCCACCAACTTCCTTGAAGCTCTCGAAGCGCCCATTCAGCGAATGCGTGGTCCAGGCGATGCCGATCGTCGCCGCGATCACGATCGTCGAATGGCCGAGCGAAAACGCGAGCCCGATCCCGACCGGTCGCATGCCGGTTTGCATCAGCTTGCGCGTAACGGCGTCGATCGCCGCGATGTGGTCGGCGTCGACCGCATGACGCAGACCGAAGCCATACGCGAGCAGCGCGGTGCCGAGCAGCAGCGGGTAGTGGCGAAACGCGATTAGCGCCCACAGCCATGCGCCGAGGTTGGCGGCGAGCAGCACCGCGTAGAGCGCGACGAGGCGAGGGCGCAGCGAGGCATTAGGCGTCATGTGGCACGAGCGGATGAATGGATAGGTTGATGAGCGGCTTAGTGATCGTGCGGATGCTTGTGGATCGGATCGACCCAGTAGACGGTTTCCGGCTGCTCCACCGCGTCGATGTTCAAATTGACGACGACCGCTTCATTGTCGCTGCGCACGAGCACGCATTCGAGCGGCTCGTCGGTGCTCGCGTTGATCTCCTGATGCGGCACATAGGGCGGCACGAAGATGAAGTCGCCGGGACCGGCCTCGGCGGTGAATTCCAGATGCTCGCCCCAGCGCATGCGCGCCTGGCCGCGCACAACATAGATCACGCTTTCGAGCGCGCCATGATGATGTGCGCCGGTCTTCGCATTCGGATGGATCGTCACGGTGCCGGCCCAGATTTTCTGCGCGCCGACGCGCGCCGCGTTGATCGCGGCCGCGCGGTTCATGCCCGGCGTTTGCGCGGTGTTGGTGTCGAGCTGATCGCCGCGGATGACCTTCACGCCGTGTTCGCGCCAGTCGATCTGCTGGCTGGCTTCGGCGGCGTCGTGCTCGGCCCGGTAATGCGGATGTTCGTGATCGTGGCTCATCGTGTCTCCTCCTCGGCTGGCGTGCCGCGTTCGAGTCGTTCGCTTCGGTCTTACGATTCAGGGGCGTGCCGCATGGCTGATGAACATTCTGGCACGTTCAAAAAACGGGTGCGTGGCTCGACGATGCAAACGGCGCCATAAAAAAAGCCCGCTCACAGGGAGCGGGCTTCGGCTTGTCGCGCTCAACGCCGCCGCGTCAGCGTCATTGCTTCTTCGCGTTGATCACGGCCTCGGCGACATTGCTCGGCGTCTCGGCGTAATGCTTGAACTCCATCGTGTAGGTCGCGCGGCCCTGGGTGGCCGAGCGCAGCGACGTCGAATAGCCGAACATCTCGGCGAGCGGCACCTCCGCGCGCACCAGCTTGCCGCCGCCGCCCGCGATGTCTTCCATGCCCTGCACCATGCCGCGTCGGCTCGACAGGTCGCCCATCACGTTGCCCATGAAGTCCTCGGGCGTTTCCACCTCCACGGCCATCATCGGTTCGAGCAGGATGGGCTTCGCCTTGCGCATCGCTTCCTTGAACGCTATCGAGCCGGCCATGCGGAACGCGTTTTCGTTCGAGTCGACGTCGTGGTACGAACCGAAAGTCAGCGTGACCTTCACATCGACGACCGGATAGCCCGCGAGCACGCCGGCTTTCAGCGTTTCCACGATGCCCTTGTCGACCGCGGGGATGAATTCGCGCGGAATCACGCCGCCCTTGATCGCGTCTACGAATTCGTAGCCCTTGCCCTGCTCGGACGGCTCCAGCGTAATCACCGCGTGGCCATACTGACCGCGGCCGCCCGACTGCTTGACGAACTTGCCTTCGACGTCCTCGACCTTGTTGCGCACGGTTTCGCGATACGCGACCTGCGGCTTGCCGACGGTCGCTTCCACGCCGAACTCGCGCTTCATCCGGTCGACCAGAATTTCGAGGTGCAGCTCGCCCATGCCGGAGATGATCGTCTGTCCGGATTCCTCATCGGTCTGCACGCGGAACGACGGGTCTTCCTGCGCGAGACGGTTCAGCGCGATGCCCATCTTTTCCTGGTCGGCCTTGGTCTTCGGTTCGACGGCCTGCGAGATCACCGGGTCCGGGAAGATCATCTTTTCAAGGATGATCACATGATCAGGATCGCAGAGCGTGTCGCCGGTGGTCGCTTCCTTCAGGCCGACGGCCGCGGCGATGTCGCCCGCGTAGACCTCCTTGATTTCCTTGCGCTCGTTCGCGTGCATCTGCAGGATCCGGCCGAGGCGTTCCTTCTTTTCCTTGACCGCGTTGTAGACCGTGTCGCCCGAGTTGACGACGCCCGAGTACACGCGGAAGAAGATCAGCTGACCGACGAACGGGTCGGTCATGATCTTGAAGGCGAGCGCCGAGAACGGATCGTCGTCGTTGGGATGACGCTCGATTTCCTTGTCGTGCTCGTCGTGACCGGTGATCGCGGGCACGTCGACCGGCGACGGCAGATAGTCGATCACCGCGTCGAGCATCGCCTGCACGCCCTTGTTCTTGAACGCGCTGCCGCACAACATCGGCACGATCTCGTTGGCGATCGTGCGCGCGCGGATGCCGTGCTTGATTTCGGCTTCGCTCAGCGATTCGCCGCCGAGGTACTTCTCGAGCAGTTCCTCGTTCGCCTCGGCCGCGGCCTCGACCATCTTGTCGTGCCATTCCTTCGCGGTGGCCGCGAGTTCAGCCGGGATGTCGCGGTACTCGAACTTGATGCCCTGGCTGTCGTCGTCCCAGTAGATCGCCTTCATCTTGACGAGGTCGACCACGCCCTGGAAGTGCTCTTCCGCGCCGATCGGAATCTGGATCGGCACGGCGACCCCCTTCAGACGATCGCCGATCTGCCGCTGCACGCGGAAGAAGTCCGCGCCGACGCGGTCCATCTTGTTGACGAACGCGATGCGCGGCACCTTGTACTTGTTCGCCTGGCGCCACACGGTTTCCGATTGCGGCTGCACGCCGCCGACCGAGTCGTACACCATGCAGGCGCCGTCGAGCACGCGCATCGAGCGCTCGACTTCGATCGTGAAGTCGACGTGCCCGGGGGTGTCGATGATGTTGATCCGATGCTCGGGATAGTTGCCGGCCATGCCTTTCCAGAACGCGGTCGTGGCCGCCGACGTGATCGTGATGCCGCGCTCCTGCTCCTGTTCCATCCAGTCCATCGTCGCCGCACCGTCGTGAACCTCGCCGATCTTGTGGGTCACGCCGGTGTAGAACAGGATCCGTTCGGTGGTGGTGGTTTTGCCGGCATCGATGTGAGCGCTGATGCCGATATTCCGGTAGCGCTCGATGGGAGTCTTGCGGGGCACGTGAATCTCCTTGTAATGGCGCGCCTGAAACGCATGTCGGGCGACCGCGTGGGCCGCCCGGGGAGTCTGAGTGGTGCTTTATCTGGCGTTACCTTATCGAGATTACAAGGATAGCGCGTCGATTGGTCTTTTGCATGAATCCTGCCAGCCGGCGCGAAGGCTGGTGGCGCGGGGCTGAGCGGGCGAAAAAAAGCCGGCGCCTCGGGTTGAGACGCCGGCTTTTCGCGGGACAGCGGGCGGGACGGTGCCCCCGCTCAGAGGCCGCTCCGGGGCCATTTACGGGGCTGCACGAACACGCGGCCCGGCGGTGAGGGTCTTACTGCGTGACACCCGGCACCGGCGGTAAGCCCTGGACCTGCATGCCCGGCTTGATGCCCTTCGCCGAGAACCAGCCCTTGGGCATTTCCAGCGCGAACACGCCGTTGTGCGTCGGGCAGTGGTTGTTGGTGGTCTCGGCCTGCATTTCGTCGATGTCGGTGATCGTGCCGTCGGCGCGCATGAATGCGATCGACAGCGGGATCAGCGTGTTCTTCATCCAGAAGCAGTGGCCCGCGTTCTCGTTGAACACGAACAGCATCCCTTCGTTCGGCGCTAGCTTCGTGCGATACATCAAGCCCTGTTCGCGGTCCGCGTCGTTGGCGGCGACGGCCGCGTCGATCACGAACATGCCAGCGGTCAGCTTGACGCGCGGAAACTCGCTCGGCTGCTTGGCGCCCGGCGGCATCTGCTGCGCCTGGGCGGGAGCCGTGGTGACGACGAACGACAGCGCCGCGAGCGGCAGTGCTACGGCAATGGCGAAACGCGCCATCGACGAGCGCATGGAAAATCGCACGGCAAGACTCCTTGCTGAAATTGACTCGCGCATGTTACGCGAGCGCGTCAAAAACAAAAAGGCAGATCGCCTTGCGGTGATCTGCCTTACAACGCCGTAAGAACGGCAGTGAAGCTAGTTCTTTACTGCGTTTTTACAAGCAACTTACTCCGAAGCTGCCGAAGCGGCCGCTGCTGCCTTCTTGTGCGACTTCTTGTGAGCGTGCTTGGTGGTCTTCTTTGCCGACGAAGCTGCTGCCGGAGCTGCCGGAGCTGCTTCCGGTGCCGATGCTTGTGCGAATGCTGCCGTTGCGAAGAGGCCAGCGACCAGAGCGGCGATCAGTTTGTTCATTTTGTGAATCCTCAGCTTGAGTTAATTAACCAAATGACCCGGCATATGTAGAGTCATGTCGGTAAACGTGCCATCCACCTTTCGGTTGACAGCCGCATCGAACAAATTTTTCGACGCGTCTGCTAGCGTTCGGACTTTCGTACTCGCCGCGAAAACGGCGTATGCAAATGTCTTTAAGGCTGAATGCCGGATAGCTTCGGCGGCATCTGCGTCGGATAACGCGTGGAGTTGTACGGCGGTTGACGCGAATTGCGCGGATATTTTGATCGTGATGACACGCGATCAAACCGCGTGGCGCAGGCTCGCGGCGAGCCCACTTGTTTCACGCATTTCGGGCCTGCGTTTCACGCATTATTTTGCGTGCTGCTACAACGAGTTAGCTTGATTGTCACAGCCGTGAAACGGGTTTGGAGTGAGCACGTGCAGGCTGATTCGTGCGTGCGTGAGTTCGGCACGCGGTGTTGCGGCGATGAACGAACAATCGTCAAATCATGTTCAGGCGACGCCATCCCATGGCGCGTTCGTTCGCAACTCCGTGCTCTGTCCAGGTTGCAGTCCGAGTGAAAAAATGTCAAGCGCACCGATGCCGACGCGAACGAGACGCAGCGTCGGAAAACCCACCGCCGCCGTCATGCGACGCACCTGACGGTTCTTGCCTTCGGTGATCGACAGCTCGATCCATGTGGTCGGGATCGCGGCGCGATAGCGGATCGGCGGCGTGCGCGCCCACAGCGAGCTGGACGGTTCAACATAGCTCGCCTGACATGGGCGTGTCACGTAGTCGCCGAGATCGACGCCGCGCGCGAGCTTTTTCAACGCGGCGTCGTCGAGCGCGCCTTCGACTTGCGCCCAATAGCGTTTGACGAGCTTGTGACGCGGCTCGGCGATGCGCGCCTGCAGCGCGCCGTCGTCGGTGAGCAGCAGCAGGCCTTCGCTATCGGAGTCGAGCCGGCCGGCCGGATAGACGCCGGGTAGCCTGACCCAGTCGGCAAGCGACGTCCGCGTCTCGTGTGGCGAAAATTGACAGATGGTGCCGAACGGCTTGTTGAGGGCGAGAAGGCGCATAGGAGAGCGATACGGCAGAGCGATACGGCGCGATGATAATGCATAAACCGGGACGCAGATTCTTCTATCTTATAGAGGAGCGTGGCGCGTTCGAGAGGCCGTCTATGTTGGAAAACCCGGAGCGAGGGGCGGCCGCGTCGCGCGTGGGACGTGGGCTAGAATAGCGGCCAGGCCGCTCGCGGCGGTTCGGCATTGCGCGGCGAGGGCGTCTCTTTCGCAGTCTCCCATCAGCTTTTGCACAGCTTTCACTGGAGTCCGATCATGCCGTATCAGCACATCAAGATTCCGACAGGTGGCGATAAGATCACCGTCAACGCCGACTTCTCGCTCAACGTTTCCGACGAGCCGATCATCCCGTACATCGAAGGCGACGGCACCGGTCTGGACATCACGCCGGTCATGCTCAAGGTCGTGGATGCGGCGGTCGAAAAGGCGTACGGCGGCAAGAAGAAAATCCACTGGATGGAAATCTACGCGGGCGAGAAGGCGACCCGGGTGTACGGCCCGGACGTATGGCTGCCGGACGAAACGCTGCAGGCGGTCAAGGAATACATCGTGTCGATCAAGGGGCCGCTCACCACGCCAGTCGGGGGCGGCATCCGCTCGCTGAACGTCGCGTTGCGCCAGGAACTGGACCTCTATGTGTGCCTGCGCCCGGTGCGATATTTGAAGGGCGTGCCCTCGCCGGTGCGCGAGCCCGAGAAGACCAACATGGTGATCTTCCGCGAGAACTCGGAAGACATCTACGCGGGCATCGAATGGCCGGCTGAATCCGAACAGGCGAAGAAGATCATCAAGTTCTTGCGCGAAGAAATGGGCGTGAAGAAGATCCGCTTTCCGGATTCGTCGGGTATCGGCATCAAGCCGGTGTCGCGCGAAGGTACCGAGCGTCTGGTGCGCAAGGCGATCCAGTACGCGATCGACAATGAACGCCGCTCGGTCACGCTGGTGCACAAGGGCAACATCATGAAGTACACCGAAGGCGCGTTTCGCGACTACGGCTACGCGCTCGCGCAGAAGGAGTTCAACGCGGAACTGATCGACGGCGGCCCCTGGATGAAAGTCAGGAATCCGAAGACCGGCGGCGACGTCGTCGTGAAGGACGTGATTGCCGACGCGTTCCTGCAGCAGATCCTGCTGCGCCCGGCCGAATACGACGTGATCGCCACGCTGAACCTGAACGGCGACTACATCTCGGACGCGCTCGCCGCGCAGGTCGGCGGAATCGGAATCGCGCCGGGCGCGAACCTGTCGGATTCGGTTGCGATGTTCGAAGCGACGCACGGCACGGCGCCGAAATACGCGGGCAAGGATTACGTGAATCCCGGCTCGGAAATCCTGTCAGCGGAAATGATGCTGCGCCACCTGGGCTGGTTCGAGGCGGCGGATCTGATAATCAGCTCGATGGAAAAATCGATCCTGCAAAAGCGCGTTACTTACGATTTTGCCCGCCTGATGGAAGGCGCGACCCAGGTGTCGTGCTCGGCATTTGGGCAAGTGATGATCGAAAACATGTAATTGACGCGCCGGGATTATGCGGTTCGCATAAAAACCCCGGCGCCAGCAAACGGCCGGGGTATTTTTTTACCCGGAATTTTCGCGCGGCTTTCCGGCCGGAAAATCCGTTGCAATAGAAAGCTGCCGCAAAAAAGAAACCCGGCGCGGAGCCGGGTTTCAAAAAGGACGGGTGTCGAAACGTTTCAGGCTGGCGCCTGAATGTTCGATGCCTGCTTGCCTTTCGGGCCTTGCACGACTTCGAAGGTGACCTTCTGGCCTTCCTTCAGCGTCTTGAAGCCATTCATCTGGATGGCCGAGAAGTGTGCAAACAGATCCTCGCCGCCCTCGTCGGGCGTGATGAATCCGAAACCCTTTGCGTCGTTAAACCATTTGACCGTACCAGTTGCCATTCCAACTTCCCCTGTAACTCATGTCACTACCACGAGCCCTCGAAAAGCCACGACCACGCGAGGCAGTCGTTCCCTCCTCACAAGCTCACCATCGGCATTTTTTCGAAATTATGGCTTGGTGAAAAAAGTGCCAGCTTGATTGTTGGGGCTCTTTATTCGAGTGTCAAGAAAATTTTGAGACGTCGTTGTCGCGTTGCAAACAGGCCGCTTTCCAGGGTTTTTACCGCTTCCGTATGTGCGGTGGCGCAAGCGGCGTGGCTTGAAAAGTCGCATAATCCACTCACATGCTGACTGTGCCCGCGGCGCCGACGCCCAGCGCGGCGAGCGCTCGCAGCCAGTGCCGGCAGGTTGTGCGATACTCGATCCGACCGCGGTGCAGCACGCGCCGCGCATGACAGGATCGGGGCCGGCACCGCAATCGGCCCGTCGAAAACGCGCAGGCCGGGCCGAACATGACAGCGTCGTGACCGCCGGGTGGCAGCGAACGGGCTCATCGGCCGGGCGGCCGGGTTCTGACAGGATTGCGGGCCTGTCCTAGTTGTTTAGAATGGGTGTATGGCGATTATCCCGGACAAGCAGGACGGCACCGTACTGGAGCGGCAGGAGCAGAAACTCAAGCCGCCGTCCATGTACAAGGTGGTGCTGCTGAATGACGACTTCACGCCGATGGAATTTGTCGTGATGATCGTGCAGGAATATTTCAATAAAGATCGTGAAACCGCAACGCAGGTCATGTTGAAGGTGCATCGCGAGGGCAGGGGAGTTTGTGGGGTCTATACGCGGGACATCGCGTCGACCAAAGTCGAGCAAGTCGTTACCCACGCACGGCAGGCCGGGCATCCGCTGCAGTGTGTGATGGAGGAAGCATGATTGCCCAGGAACTGGAAGTCAGCCTGCATATGGCGTTCATGGAAGCGCGCCAGGCAAGGCACGAGTTCATAACGGTCGAACATCTTTTGCTCGCGCTGTTGGATAACCCGACGGCGGCAGAGGTACTGCGCGCATGCGCGGCCAATATCGAGGATCTGCGCCAGAACCTGCGCAACTTCATTCATGACAACACGCCGACCGTGCCGGGCACGGACGACGTCGACACGCAGCCCACGCTCGGTTTCCAGCGTGTGATCCAGCGCGCGATCATGCATGTGCAGTCCACCTCGAACGGCAAGAAGGAAGTGACCGGCGCGAACGTGCTGGTCGCGATCTTCGGCGAGAAGGACTCGCATGCGGTGTACTACCTGCAGCAGCAGGGCGTCACGCGTCTGGACGTAGTCAATTTCATCTCGCACGGCATCGCCAAGACGAGCAGTTCGGACGCCGCGAAGGCGAGCGATGCGAATGCCGAGTCCGACGAAGCCGCCGCGCAGAAGGAAACGCCGCTCGCCCAGTTCACGCAGAACCTGAACCAGATGGCGAAGGACGGCCGCATCGATCCGCTGATCGGACGTGAGTCGGAAGTCGAGCGTGTGGTGCAGGTGCTGTGTCGCCGCCGCAAGAACAATCCGCTGCTGGTCGGCGAGGCCGGTGTCGGCAAGACCGCGATCGCCGAAGGGCTCGCATGGCGCATCACGCGCGGCGAGGTGCCGGACATCCTGGCCGATGCCCAGGTGTATTCGCTCGACATGGGCGCGCTGCTCGCGGGCACCAAGTATCGCGGCGACTTCGAGCAGCGTCTGAAGACGGTGCTGAAGGAACTGAAGGAGCGTCCGCACGCCATTCTCTTCATCGACGAAATCCATACGCTGATCGGCGCGGGCGCCGCGTCGGGCGGCACGCTGGACGCGTCGAACCTGCTGAAACCGGCGCTCTCGTCGGGCACGCTGAAGTGCATCGGCGCAACCACCTTCACCGAATATCGCGGCATCTTCGAAAAGGACGCGGCGCTGTCGCGTCGTTTCCAGAAGATCGACGTGACCGAGCCGACCGTCGAGCAGACGGTCGCGATCCTGCGCGGGCTGAAGTCGCGCTTCGAAGAGCACCACGGCGTCAAGTATTCGTCGGGTGCACTGTCGGCGGCGGCTGAGCTGTCGGCGCGCTTCATCACCGATCGTCATTTGCCGGACAAGGCGATCGACGTGATCGACGAAGCGGGCGCGGCGCAGCGCATTCTGCCGAAGTCGAAGCAGAAGAAGACGATCGGCAAGAACGAGATCGAGGAAATCATCTCGAAGATCGCGCGCGTGCCGGCGCAAAGCGTGTCGCAGGACGATCGCAGCAAGCTGCAGACGCTCGACCGCGATCTGAAGAGCGTCGTGTTTGGTCAAGATCCGGCTATCGACGCACTGTCGGCCGCGATCAAGATGGCGCGCGCGGGCCTCGGCAAGCTCGACAAGCCGATCGGCGCATTCCTGTTCTCGGGTCCGACCGGCGTCGGCAAGACCGAGGTCGCGAAGCAGCTCGCGTTCACGCTCGGCATCGAGCTGATCCGCTTCGACATGTCGGAGTACATGGAGCGTCACGCGGTGAGCCGGCTGATTGGCGCGCCGCCGGGCTACGTCGGTTTCGACCAGGGTGGCCTGCTGACCGAGGCGATCACGAAGAAGCCGCATTGCGTGCTGCTGCTCGATGAAATCGAAAAGGCGCATCCGGACATCTTCAACGTGCTGCTGCAGGTGATGGACCACGGCACGCTGACGGACAACAACGGGCGTAAGGCGGACTTCCGCAACGTCATCATCATCATGACGACGAACGCGGGCGCCGAGGCGATGGGCAAGTCGGTGATCGGCTTCACGAACCGCCGCGAGGCGGGCGACGAGATGGTCGACATCAAGCGCATGTTCACGCCGGAGTTCCGCAACCGTCTGGACGCGACGATCAGCTTCCGTTCGCTCGATGAGGAAATCATCATGCGCGTGGTCGACAAATTCCTGATGCAGCTGGAAGATCAGCTGCACGAGAAGAAGGTCGATGCGCTGTTCACCGATGCGCTGCGCAAGCATCTGGCGAAGCACGGTTTCGATCCGCTGATGGGCGCGCGGCCAATGCAGCGCCTGATCCAGGACACGATCCGTCGTGCGCTTGCCGACGAGCTGCTGTTCGGCAAGCTGATGAACGGCGGCCGCGTGACGGTCGACGTCGATGCCGACGACAAGGTGCAGTTGACCTTCGACGAGCATCCGGCGCCGCGCAATCCGAATCCGGAGGCGGTGGAAGTCGAGTGATGTCAGTCATCAGGCCGGCGTGGCGTTGAGCTGGCCGGACACCAAAGGCAGAACGGCGCGGGTTTTATCCCGCGCCGTTTTTTATGCTCTGGTTTTTTCTCACGGCGTGCGCTGAAGGCGCCAGCCGCCGCGTCGCAGCAATCGATCAATGCTTGCCGGTGCTACCAAACCCGCCCGCGCCGCGCACGCTTTCCTCGAAGTCATCGACGATATTGAACCCGGCCTGCACGACGGGCACGATCACCAGTTGCGCGAGGCGTTCCATCGGATTCAGCACGAATGTCGTCTCGCCGCGATTCCACGTCGAAATCATCAGTTGGCCCTGGTAATCGGAATCGATCAGGCCGACCAGATTGCCGAGCACGATCCCATGCTTATGGCCGAGACCCGAGCGCGGCAGAATCAACGCCGCATAACCGGGGTCGCCGACGTGGATCGCGAGTCCGGTCGGCACCAGCGCGGTTTCGCCGGGTTTCAGCGTCAGCGGTTCGTCGAGGCAGGCGCGCAGATCGAGGCCGGCGCTACCGGTCGTCGCGTAAGCGGGGAGCTGTTCGCGCATGCGCTGATCGAGAATCTTCAGGTCGAGTTTCATTCAGGTTCGATAGTTGGGGGTGAGGTTGGTGAAGGGGCACGCGGCTGACTGGCAACGCCTTTGCGATCAAGCCGCCTGGTTCGAGCCGAGCTGAAACGCGTCGGCGAGCAGTTCGTAGGAGCGCAAGCGCGCACGATAGCTGCCGGCGACGGTCAGCACCATCAGCTCGTCGGCCTGGAACTGCTGCTGTAAATCCGTGAGCCGTTCGGTCACGCGCTCAGGCGTGCCGATGATGCTGCGCGGCTTTTCGCGGTCGATCACGAGCTGTTCGCGCTCGCCATATTCCTGCGCGATGGCTTGCTCGATCGAGGGTATCGGTTCGTTCAGACCATACGCCATCTGCACGCGACGCAGATCGACGGCTTTTTCGAGGTCCGCGGCTTCCTGCTCGGTATCCGCGCAGATCACGAAGACCGCGGCCGCCAGATACGGCCGCGACGCGTCGTTGCCAGGCTGGAAGCGCTCGCGATACGCCAGCGCGACCTGTTTGCCGAAATGCGCGTTGATGAAATGCGCGAACGAAAAGCGGATGCCGAGCTGCGCCGCGAGCAAACCGCCGAAGTCGCTCGAGCCGAGCATCCACAGCTGCGGGCGCGTATCGATCTGCGGCTGCAGCAGCACGCCCTGCGCGAGATGATCGTCGGGCAGCGCGCCGTGCATGAGGCCAAGCAACTCGGCGACCTGCTGCGGAAAATGCTCGCCGCGATTGTAAGCGCCGGCGGCGACCGCCTGCGCGGTGCGCATGTCGCCGCCCGGCGCGCGTCCGACGCCGAGATCGACGCGATTCGGAAACAGCGCCTCGAGCATCATGAACTGCTCGGCGACCTTGAACGGGCTGTAGTACGGCAGCATGATGCCGCCCGAGCCGATGCGAATGCGTTTGGTCACGCTGCCGAGGCGCGCCAGCATCACTTCAGGGCAGGGATTCGACACGCCGCGCAGGCCGTGGTGCTCGGCGCACCAGTAGCGCGTGTAGCCGAGGTCGTCGGCGAGTTGCGCGAGTTCGACGGTCGCGGCGATCGCGTCCGCCACCGAATGGCCGGCGATCACCGGTGTTTGATCGAGCACGGAGAGTAGCGTCATGGCAGTAGTGCTCCAGGTGATTCCGGTCGGCTAACCGCGCAAAGATGGTAGGGCCACACGGGCCCACTGCCGCTCGCTCGTTCAGCCAACCGGACTGATGCCGGGCGGCAGACGCTTCGCGATTTCCGCGATCAGCGCGCGCGCCAGCGACTGCTTGTCGGCGCGTGGCAGCTTCGTCGCGCGGCCTGCTTCGAACAGAATCACTTCGTTGTCGTCGAGCCCGAACGTTTGCGGCCCCAGATTGCCGATCAGCAGCGGCACGTTCTTGCGGGCGCGCTTTTCCTCGCCGTGGACTTCGAGGTTGTCGCTTTCGGCGGCGAAGCCGACCGCGAACGGCGGCTTCGGCAGCCCGGCGACCGCGGCGAGGATGTCTGGATTCTCGACGAATGAAAAGCTCGGCAGCGCGTGCTCGGTGGTCTTCTTGATCTTCTGATCGCTGACTTGGTCGACGCGCCAGTCGGCCACCGCCGCGACGCCGATGAAAATGTCCGCCTCCGCGACCGCGCGCATCACCGCGTCGTGCATCTGCTGCGCGGTCTGCACGTCCTCGCGCAAGACGCCCCACGGCGTTTCCAGCGCGACCGGACCGGCCACCAGATGCACGTCGGCGCCGGCCTGCTGCGCGGCACGCGCGAGCGCGAAGCCCATCTTGCCGCTCGAACGATTGGTGATGCCGCGCACCGGGTCGAGCGGTTCGAAGGTCGGCCCGGCGGTCAGCAGCACGCGCCGGCCGGACAGGATTTTCGGCGCGAAGAACGACGAGACCGCCTCGTAGGTCGCGGCCGCTTCGAGCATGCGCCCATCGCCGATTTCGCCGCAGGCCTGCGGGCCCGAATCGGGGCCGAGCACCTCGACGCCGTCCGCGCGCAGTTGCGCGACGTTGCGTTGCGTGGCCGGGTTCTGCCACATCTGCCGGTTCATCGCCGGCACGACGAGCAGCGGGCAGTCGCGTGCGATGCACAGCGTCGACAGCAGATCGTCGGCCATGCCGTGCGCGAGCTTGGCGAGGAAGTCGGTCGACGCCGGCGCGATCACGATCACATCGGCTTCGCGCGATAGATCGATGTGCGCCATGTTGTTCGGCACGCGACCGTCCCACTGGCTCGTGAAGACCGGCCGCCCCGACAGCGCCTGCATCGTGACGGGGGTGATGAACTGGGTGGCCGCTTCGGTCATGACGACCTGCACGGTCGCGCCTGCCTTGGTCAGCAGACGCGTGAGTTCGGCGATCTTGTAGCAGGCGATGCCGCCCGTCATGCCGAGGACGAGGTGTTTGCCTGCGAGTTCTGCGGTTGCCAACGAAAGCCTCCGACAAAGCGTGATCGCGCGGCGGCGCGAGGGCGTTGCCCGTCGTCGCCGCGCGCTTGAAACCGGACCTGAGGCACGGCTCGCGCAGCCGCGACCGTGCCTCACGTCGGCGACGTTAGCGTGTGCCGCGTACCCGCCGCAGCTCGTCGATCACGAGCAGGATCGCGCCGATCGTGATCGCGCTGTCGGCGAGATTGAACGCCGGCCAGTGCCAGCCGCCCACGTGGAAATCGAGGAAGTCGATCACGTGGCCGTACGCGAGCCGGTCGATCACATTGCCGAGCGCGCCGCCGAGAATCAGCGCGAGCGCCGTGCAGAACATTTTCTGCCCGCTATGCCGCTTGAGCAGATAGCAGATCACGAGCGCCGCGACCACGCCGAGCGCGGTGAACGCCCAGCGCTGCCAGCCGCCCGCCATCGCGAGGAAGCTGAACGCGGCGCCGCGGTTGAACACGAGAATCAGGTTGAAGAACGGCGTGACCTCGTGCGGCACACCGTAGGCGAACACCTTGCGCACGGCGATTTTCGTCAGCTGGTCGAACAGGATGACGATCAGCGCAATGCCGAGCCAGGGTGCGAGCGAACTGCTTCCGGTGCGCGTTTTCGACATGGTTCTCGCCATTATGCCGCGCTCCTCGATTCGCCACTGCCGAACAGGTTGCTGAAGCAGCGGCCGCACAGCGACGGATGCTCGGCGTTCGCGCCGACGTCCGCGCGATAGTGCCAGCAGCGCTCGCACTTCAGGTACTTCGACGCGATCACTTCGACGCCTTCATAGGCTTCGCTGTCAACCTTGACGACGTTCGCCGCCGACGTGATCAGCACGAACTTCAGGTCGTCGCCGAGGCTCGCGAGTGCGTCGTAACGCGCCCCGCTCGCGCGGATTTCGACTTCCGCCTGCAGCGACGAGCCGATCAGGTTCGCGACCCGCGCCTCTTCGAGCGCCTTGGTCACGTCGCCGCGCACCGCGCGCAGCAGCGTCCACTTGTCGAGCAGCGCGCCCGCGTCCGGCACGGCCGGGTACGCGTGGTACGTCTCGGTGAAGATCGTCTCGCTATTGGGCTGGAACACCTTCCACGCTTCTTCCGCGGTGAACGACAGGAACGGCGCCATCACGCGCAGGAGGCCGTGCGCGATGTGGTAGAGCGCGGTCTGCGCCGAGCGGCGGGCGACCGAATCCGCCGCGGTCGTGTAGAGGCGGTCCTTCAGCACGTCGAGGTAGAAGCCGCCCAGGTCTTCCGAGCAGAACGTCTGCAACTTGGCGACGACCGGGTGGAACTCGTACTTCTCGTAGTGCGCGAGGATGTCGTTCTGCAGATTCGCCGACAGCGTCACCGCGTAACGGTCGATTTCGAGCCAGTCTTCGACCGGACGCGCGTGCTGCGCGAAGTCGAAGTCCGACAGGTTCGCGAGCAGGAAGCGCAGCGTATTGCGGATGCGGCGATAGCCTTCCGTCACGCGCTTCAGGATTTCCTCGGAGATCGCGAGCTCGCCCGAGTAGTCGGTCGACGCGATCCACAGGCGGATGATTTCCGCGCCGAGGCGGTTTGCGACTTCATGCGGATCGATGCCGTTGCCGAGCGACTTGCTCATCTTGCGGCCTTCGCCGTCGACGGTGAAGCCGTGTGTGAGCAGCGCGTTGTAGGGCGGGCGGCCGTCGAGCATCGACGCGGTCAACAGCGACGAATGGAACCAGCCGCGATGCTGGTCCGAGCCTTCGAGGTACAGGTCGGCCGGAAACTGCAGCTCGTCCTTGTGCGAGCCGCGCAGCACGTGCCAGTGCGTGGTGCCTGAATCGAACCACACGTCGAGCGTGTCGCGGTTCTTTTCGTACAGGTTGGCGTCCTCGCCGATCAGCTCTCGCGGATCGACCGTCTGCCATGCCTCGATGCCTTCCTCCTCGACGCGCTGCGCGACCTGTTCGAGCAACTCCAGCGTGCGCGGATGCAGCTCGCCGGTTTCCTTGTGCACGAAGAACGCCATCGGCACGCCCCACTGGCGCTGCCGCGACAGCGTCCAGTCCGGGCGGTTCGCGATCATGCTGAAGAGGCGCTGCTTGCCCCACGACGGATAGAACGCCGTGTTCTCGATGCCTTCGAGTGCGGTCTCGCGCAGCGTCTTGTCGGCGTCGTTGGGCTTCACGTCCATGCCGGCGAACCACTGCGAAGTGGCGCGGTAGATGATCGGCGTCTTGTGGCGCCAGCAGTGCATATAGCTGTGCGTGTACTTCTCGGTGCGCAGCAGCGAGCCGGCGCCTTGTAGCGCCTCGACGATCTGCGGATTGGCAGCCCAGATCGACAGGCCGCCGAACAGCGCGAGCGATTCGATGTAGCGGCCGTCGCCCATCACCGGGTTGATGATGTCCGAGTCGGCCATGCCGTGCGCCTTGCACGACACGAAGTCTTCCACGCCGTACGCCGGCGACGAGTGCACGATGCCGGTGCCGGTTTCGGTCGTCACGTAGTCGCCGAGGTAGACCGGCGCGGTGCGCTTGTAGCCCGGATGCGCGGACGCGAGCGGGTGGTTGAAGCGCAGGTTCACGAGCTTTTCGCCGGGCGTCGTCGCGACGACCGTGCCTTCGAGGCCGTACAGCTTCAGGCACGCCTCGACGCGTTCCTCGGCGAGGATCAGCAGGCCGCGCGGCGTGTCGACGAGCGCGTAGACGAGTTCCGGATGCAGGTTCAGCGCCTGGTTGGCGGGGATGGTCCACGGCGTGGTGGTCCAGATCACGATGCCGCCTTCGTTGCGCGGCAGCGCGGCGAGGCCGAACGCCCGCGCGGTCTTTTCCGGTTCGGCGAAGCTGAACAGCACGTCGATGGTCGGATCGGTCTTGTCCTTGTACTCGACTTCCGCTTCGGCGAGCGCCGAGCCGCAGTCGAAACACCAGTTGACCGGCTTCAGGCCGCGGAATACGTAGCCCTTTTCCATGATCTTCGCGAGCGCGCGGATTTCGCCGGCTTCATTCGCGAAGTTCATCGTCTTGTACGGATTGTCCCAGTCGCCGAGCACGCCCAGACGGCGGAAGCCCGCCTTCTGCTTCTCGATCTGCTCGGTCGCGTAGGCGCGCGCCTTCTGCATCACTTCGGCCGCCGGCAGCGACTTGCCGAACTGCTTTTCGATCTGGATTTCGATCGGCATGCCGTGACAGTCCCAGCCCGGCACGTAGACCGCGTCGAAGCCCGCCAGATTGCGCGCCTTGACGATCATGTCCTTCAGGATTTTGTTCACCGCGTGACCGAGGTGGATGTCGCCGTTCGCATACGGCGGGCCGTCGTGCAGGATGAACTTCGTGCGGCCCCTGGAGGCGGCGCGGATCTTGTCGTACACCTTGCGTTCCTGCCAGTCCTTGACCCATTGCGGCTCGCGCTTGGGCAGGTCGCCGCGCATCGGGAACGGTGTGTCGAGCAGGTTGACCGGGTAGCGGGACTGCGGTTTCGAATCAGCTTTCTTGTTGCTCATGATGTGGGTGGCGGTGAATTCGTTTCTATGCGTAGCGGCGCGCGGATTGCGCGCTGCGCGAGGAGCGTGGGACGCGCCCGGCAGGCGGCTCCGCGTGAAGCCCGGACGCCCTTCGATGCGCGCGGCGACGGTTCGTGCGGCACGGCGCGCCGGCCCGAACCGCGGTGGTTATCTAATTCGGTCGGTGGCCGAGGTGGCGAAACCGGTGGAACGGCTGCCCGGCGTGCCGGCGCCGACCGCAGCGAACCATGCGCGCGCATTGGCGACGTCGCGCGCGATCGCGGCGGTCAGCGTTTCGAGATCGACGAACTTCTCCTCGTCGCGCAGCTTCTTCAGAAATTCGACGCGCACGAGTTTGCCATACGCGTCGCCGTGCCAATCGAGCAGGTGCACTTCGAGCAGCACGCGGCCGGAATCATCGACGGTGGGGCGCAGGCCGAGGCTCGCGACGCCCGGCAGCGGTTGCTCGGCGATGCCGTGCACCTGTACGACGAAGATGCCGGCCAGTGCCGGACGCTTGTGCGCGATCGGCAGATTGAGCGTCGGAAAGCCGAGATCGCGGCCGAGCTTCATGCCATGGGTGACGTGGCCGCTGATCAGATAGTCGCGGCCGAGCGCTGCGCGCGCCGAGTCGAGGTCGCCCGCGACCAGCGCCGCGCGCACGCCCGAGCTCGAGATGCGCGCGCCCGACGGATCGGCGACCGTCGCCATCTGTTCGACTTCGAAACCGTACTGCTTGCCGGCCGTCCGCAGCGACGCGAAATCGCCGGCGCGCTTCGCGCCGTAGCGGAAGTCGTCGCCGATCATGATCCAGCGCGCGTGCAAGCCGTTGACGATGATCCGCTCGACGAACGCATCTGGCGACTGGCTCGCGAACGTGTGATTGAAGTGCTCGACGACGACCCGGTCGACCCCGTTGGTGCGCAGCGCCTCGAGCTTGTCGCGCAGCATTGCGATGCGCGGCGGCGCGCCGGCCGGGTTGAAGAACTCGCGCGGGTGCGGCTCGAAGGTCATCACGCAGACGGGCAGGCCACGCGCGCTCGCGGCCGCGCGCACGTGGGCGAGCAGAGCCTGGTGGCCGCGGTGGACACCGTCGAAGTTGCCGATGGTCAGCGCGCACGGCGCGCGGCTCTCGGCATTGGGAAGGCCGCGGAAGACTCTCACGATAGTGGGTTGCAGGCGTTGCTGCGATTGCAATAGGGGCGCGGGCGGGGTGCCGCAAAACAATCGATTATAAACGCTTGGCGCAACAGACGGCTGCGCGGTCGCGGTCCGGCGATTGCCGAATGATAAAATCCGCGCATGAAAAAACTCGTCATCCTGATTTCCGGGCGGGGTAGCAACATGGAAGCCATCGTGCGCGCCTGCGCGAGCGAGGGCTGGCCGGCGCGGGTCGCCGCCGTGATTGCTAACCGTCCCGATGCCGCGGGGCTCGCGTTCGCGGCGTCGCATGGCATCGCCACGGCGGTGGTCGACCACCGCCAGTTTCCGGATCGCGACAGCTTCGACACGGCACTCGCCGAGCAGATCGACGCCATCGCGCCGGACCTCGTCGTGCTCGCGGGCTTCATGCGCGTGCTGACCGAGCGCTTCGTCGACCACTACGCAGCGCGCATGCTGAACGTGCACCCGTCATTGCTGCCGAGCTTTCCGGGTCTGAAGACCCATCAGCAGGCGCTCGACGCCGGCGTGCGGTTCCACGGCGCGTCGGTGCATTTTGTCACATCAAAGCTGGATCACGGGCCGATCGTTTTGCAGTCGGCGGTGCCTGTCGAGGCGGGCGATACCGCACAGACGCTCGCCGCACGCGTGCTCGCCACCGAGCACATCATTTATCCACGCGCGGTGCGCTGGTTCGTCGAAGGGCGTCTCGCTCTGGACGGCTCGCGCGTCACGCTTACGCCGTCGGAGCCGCAATGGCTCTTTGCCGGTCACACCGCCGGAGAGGGCGCATGAGATTGCATGGTTTCCTGATTGGACAAACTGAAACGCTGCTGGCCGAAGTGCTGCGGCTGAACGGCCCCGCCGACGCCACCACGAGCCGCTTCTTCCGCGCGCATCCGAAGCTCGGGCACGCCGAGCGCGGCGTGATCGCCGAGGCGGTGTTCGCCGTGCTGCGCCGCCGGATGGAGTTCGCGCATCTGGCCGAAAGCGGCACTGGCAGCCCCGCGCGCCGCATGGCGCTGCTGGGCCTGATGCAGACGGCCGGACGCTCGGCGCTCAAGCCGTTCGTCACCGAGGCCGAGGCGACTTGGCTCGAACACGTGGCGAAGATCGACCCGGAAAGCCTGCCGCTGCGGATTCGCCTGAACCTGCCCGACTGGATCAGCCAGGCGCTCAGCTCGCGCTTCGAGGCCGCCGAGCTCGCGCAGCTGGCCGCCGCGCTGAACTACCCGGCGCCGCTCGATCTGCGCGCGAACCCGATCAAGGCGAGCCGCGACGACGTGCTGGGTGCGCTGTCGAAGGCGGGCATCGAGGCGGGCGCGACGCCGTTCGCGCCGCTCGGGGTGCGCGTGGTCGGCAAGCCGGCGCTCACCAAGCTCGACGCGTTCCAGCAGGGCTGGCTCGAAGTGCAGGACGAGGGCAGCCAGCTGCTGTGCTCGGTGGTCGCACCTCGGCGCGGCGAGATGATCGTCGATTTCTGTGCGGGCGCGGGCGGCAAGACGCTGGCGCTCGGCGCGGCAATGCGCTCGACCGGCCGGCTCTACGCGTTCGATATCTCCGAGCGGCGTCTCGCGAAGCTGAAGCCGCGTCTCGCGCGCAGCGGCCTGTCGAACGTGAACCCGGTGCTGATCGACAGCGAACACGACGCGAAGATCAAGCGTCTGGCTGGCAAGATCGACCGCGTGCTCGTCGATGCACCGTGCAGCGGCCTCGGCACGCTGCGCCGCAACCCGGATCTGAAGTGGCGCCAGTCGCCGGAGTCGATCGCCGAGCTGGCGCCGAAGCAGGCGTCGATTCTCACGAGCGCGGCGCGTCTCGTGAAGAAGGGCGGCCGGCTCGTCTATGCTACGTGCTCGATTCTCGAAGCCGAAAACGAGGCGGTCGTGCAGCGGTTCCTCGCCGATCACCCTGATTTCGCGCTGGTGCCGGTGCGCGACGTCCTTGCCGAGCAGCGTATCGAGCTGGAGATGGGCGACTACCTGTCGCTGTGGCCGCACCGCCACGCGACCGACGGCTTTTTCGCCGCCGTGCTCGAGCGCCAGAGCTAGGCAACCGGCTGCAGGCCGGCGCGCGGATTGGCGGATGAATCCGCGCGCGCCGGCCATTCCGGCGACATCCATGCATACGACTTTACCCACATGTTCAGCGACATCGCGCGCGACTTCGGTCAGCGCGGGATGCTGTGGCAGGTCGCGATCCTGCTTGCGACGCTGCTCGTCGCGTGGCTGCTCGCGCGGACGCTGCGCCGCCGCATCAAGCGGCCGCAATCGACGCGCTACGAGAGCCTGCGTTTCGGCATGGAAAGCCTCGACCGGGCGGCTTTTCCGCTGATCGGCGCGGCACTGGTGTGGCTCGCGCGGGCGATCGCCGGCCAGTTCATGGACACCGCGCTGCTCGATCTGGCGCTGGTGCCGCTCGCCGGCATTGGGCTGATCTACATCGCGTTCTTCTTCGGCGGGTGTTCAAGCGCGAAGGTGGCGAGCATCCGTGGCTGTTTCTCGTCGAGAAGATCGTGTCGGTGGTCGTGTGGATCGGCATGGTACTCACGCTGTTGGGCATTCAGAACGCCGTGATCGCGTGGATGGACAGCGTGAGCTTTGGCGCCGGTAATGCGCATATGACGCTGCTGTCGCTGATCACGGGGCTGTTGTGGGTCGCCGTCACGTTGATCGTCGCGATGTGGCTCGGCTCGTCGTTCGAAGATCGCCTGATGCGCACGAAGACGCTCGACGGGAATCTGAAGGTCGTGGTCGCGCGCGTCGGCCGAGCGGCCTTCGTGCTGGCGGCGATCCTGATCAGCCTGTCGATCGTCGGCATCGACATCACGGTGCTCGGCGTGTTCGGCGGCGCGCTCGGCGTCGGGCTCGGCTTCGGCATGCAGAAGATCGCGAGCAACTATGTATCGGGCTTCATCACCCTTCTCGATCGCTCGTTGCGGATCGGCGACACGATCAACGTGAGCGGCCTGCAGGGCCGCGTCACGCAGATCCGCACACGCTATACCGTGGCGCGCGGACTCGACGGCATCGAGACGCTGATTCCGAACGAAAAGCTGATCACCGACGTCGTGCAGAACCAGTCGTCGTATCTGACCCGCGGCTACGCGCGGGCGGCCGTGCAGATGCCTACACATCCGACGTCGAGCCGGCGATGACGCTGCTCGCCCAGGCCGCCGCCGACGTGCCGCGGGTGCTGCGCGAACTGGCGCCGACGCCATTTCTGGTCGGCTTTGGCCGGGACGGCATCAATCTCGGGTTGGGTTTCTGGATCGAAGATGCGGTGAGCGGCACGTGGCGTGCTCTCAACCGTCAACTGCAATATCTGGCGTCTCTTTTCCGAGCACGGCATCACTATTGCGCTCCCGCAACGCGAGGTGCGCATCGTCGGTCAGGCAAGCGGCCCAATGCCGCACCCGGTGGCGATGACCGATCCGATTTCCGACACCACGTCCGATCCCGCGCTCAGGCCCGCCAACCGTGCCGCCAACGACGGCCGTTAAGCCCCATTTCGCGCCGCGGCAAGGCATGCGCCAGTGCCCAGGCAATCGCTATCGACTTGATTGCGCACAAAAAATCCCTATTTGTTACAAACACTTGGAACCGTTCAAGTAGAATATCGTCCTATCCCGCTGTATGCTTTCACTTTCATGACACGCGCGCCGCGTGTGCTTCGTATCTCTCGTTCTGCAGGTAACTTACCTTGTTGAATTCTTTGCTCGATTTCCTTGCCCACGGGCTGCTGCGTTTCTCGTGGTGGCAACTCGTCGTGTACACGCTGATCGTGACGCACATCACGATTATCGGCGTGACCGTCTATCTGCATCGCTGCCAGGCGCATCGCGCGCTGGATCTGCACCCGATCGCCAGTCATTTTTTCCGCTTCTGGCTGTGGATGACCACCGGCATGCTGACCGGCCAGTGGGCCGCGATTCACCGCAAGCACCACGCGAAATGCGAGACCGAAGAGGATCCGCACAGCCCGCAGACGCGCGGCATCTGGAAGGTACTGCTCCAAGGCGCCGAGCTCTATCGCACCGAAGCGAAAAACGAAGAAACGATGCGCAAGTTCAGTCACGGTACACCGAACGACTGGATGGAGCGCAACGTCTACACGAAGTACCCGATTCTTGGCGTGAGCCTCATGATGGTGATCAACGTCGCGCTGTTCGGCGTCGTCGGCCTGACCATCTGGGCCGTGCAGATGGTGTGGATCCCTTTCTGGGCCGCGGGCGTGGTCAACGGCCTCGCGCACTTCTGGGGCTATCGCAACTTCAATTCGTCGGATGCGAGCACCAACATTTTCCCGTGGGGCATCATCATCGGTGGCGAAGAGCTGCATAACAATCACCACACGTATGCGACGTCGGCGAAGCTGTCGAACAAGTGGTACGAGTTCGACATTGGCTGGATGTACATCCGCATCATGCAGGCGTTTCGTCTGGCCAAAGTGAAGAAGGTCGCACCGACGCCGCGCCTGACCACCGGCAAGCTCGTGCTCGATCAGGACACGCTGCAGGCCGTGCTCGCGAACCGCTACGAAGTGATGGCGCGTTACGCGAAAGCGATCAAGCGCGCATACCGCCAGGAGCTCGCGCATCTGAAGGAAGTCGGCGCGCGCGAAAAGTATCAGGTGATGCGTGGTGCGCGCAGCTGGTTCCACAAGGAAGAGGCGGGCCTGAACGAGCCGCAGAAGCTCCAGCTGCCGCAGATTTTCGCGAACAGCCAGAAGCTGAAGACCTACATCGACATGCGCAACGAACTGGCGGCAATGTGGGAGCGCTCCAACGCGTCGCGCGAGCAATTGCTGGTGCAATTGCAGGACTGGTGCCATCGCGCAGAGCAGAGCGGTATCAAGGCGCTGCAAGACTTCGCGATGCGACTGCGTCGCTATGCCTGAAATCCATTAAAATTTCAGGACGTCACAAAACCCCGCGTTGGCGGGGTTCTGCATTTTTGGGCCGTGGAAATGCATTGCGCGTGTAGCGCGATCGGCAAGCCGCGGCGGCCAGGTGAGGGCAGAGGAGATGATGAAGCAGCAGGCGATCAGGACCGTCGAATTCGATCGGCCTCAGGCGCAGGGCACGACCTGCGGGATCGGGCAGGCGTGGGCGAAGGTGCCCGAGACGCCGTCGGCGGAAGAAAAGCGGGCGCTGAAGGCGCGCATTCGCGAATTACTCAAGCGCGAGAAAGCGGTGCTGGTCGCGCACTATTATGTCGACGCCGAATTGCAGGAACTCGCCGACGAAACCGGCGGTTGCGTGGCCGATTCGCTGGAAATGGCGCGCTTCGGCCGCGATCACGAGGCGCAGACGCTGGTGGTTGCGGGCGTGCGCTTCATGGGCGAGACCGCAAAAATCCTCAGTCCAGACAAGCGCATTCTGATGCCGGATCTGGATGCGACCTGTTCGCTCGACCTCGGTTGTCCGGTCGACGAGTTCTCGGCGTTCTGCGACGCACACCCGGACCGCACGGTGGTCGTGTACGCGAACACGAGCGCGGCCGTGAAGGCGCGCGCGGACTGGATGGTGACGTCGTCGATCGGGTTGGAGATCGTCGCCGATCTGCATGCGCGCGGCGAGAAGATCATCTGGGCGCCGGACCGTCATCTCGGCAGCTTCATCCAGGGCAAGACCGGCGCGGACATGCTGATGTGGCAGGGCTCGTGCCTCGTGCACGACGAATTCAAGGGCATCGAACTCGATCTGCTGCGCGCCGATTATCCGCACGCGAAGGTGCTCGTGCATCCGGAGTCGCCGGCCAACGTGGTCGCCCAGGCGGACGTGGTCGGCTCGACCACGCAGTTGATCGACGCCGCGCAGAAGCTCGACGCGACGCACTTCATCGTCGCGACCGACCTCGGCATCCTGCACAAGATGCAACTCGCCGCGCCCGGCAAGACGCTGATTGCCGCGCCGACGGCCGGCAACAGCGCGACCTGCAAGAGCTGCGCGCATTGCCCGTGGATGGCGATGAACGGACTCGCCAATCTGGCCGACGTGCTCGAGCGCGGCCACAACGAAATCTTCGTCGAGCGTGGGATCGGCGAGCGTGCGCGTCTGCCTATCGATCGCATGCTCGATTTCGCGGCGCGTCACAAGAAGCGCGTGCAGGCGAGCGGCGATCTCGCGCGCGACGCGCAACTGTATTCGAATGTGGGGGCAGCGTAATGAAGGTGGTGGAGAAGGCGCCTGAGCAGGTAGTGGCGCGCGAAGGGGCCGACGCAGTGTCGCCGCTTTTCGCGGCGATTCACGCGCAATATGGCGTGGCGTTCGACGCGGCGCTCGCACGCAATGTCGCCGATGCACTCGCCGAAGATATCGGCACCGGCGATCAGACCGGCCGCCTCGTGCCTGCCGATGACGTTCGCGACGCGCGCATCATCGTGCGCGAGGAAGCGGTACTGTGCGGCGTGCCGTGGTTCGATGCGGTGATGCGCGCGGTCGATCCTCGCATCGTAGTTCAATGGCGTTACCGCGAGGGCGACCGCATGAGCGCCGACACGACGGTCTGCGATCTTCGCGGGCCGGTGCGCGCGCTGCTGACCGCCGAGCGCAACGCGGTGAATTTCCTGCAGCTGCTGTCGGGCGTGGCGAGCGCGACGCGCCGCTATGTCGACGCGATTGCTCACACGCACGCGCGCGTTCTCGATACGCGCAAGACGCTCCCGGGCTTGCGGCTCGCGCAGAAGTACGCGGTGCGCATCGGCGGCGGTGCGAACCAGCGGCTCGCGCTGTACGACGGCATTCTGATCAAGGAAAACCATATCGCCGCGGCCGGCGGCTTGGGCGCGGCGATGGACGCGGCGCTCGCGTTGAATGCGGGCGTGCCGATCCAGATCGAAGTCGAAACGCTCGAACAACTGGAAACTGCGCTCGCGCATGGCGCGCAGTCGATCCTGCTCGACAACTTCTCGTTCGACATGATGCGCGACGCGGTTCGCATCACGGCCGGGCGCGCGGTGCTCGAAGTGTCCGGCGGCGTGAATTTCGAGACCGTGCGCACGATCGCGGAGACTGGCGTGGACCGCGTGTCGATTGGCGCACTGACCAAAGACGTGCGCGCGACCGACTACTCGATGCGGATCGTTTGAGCGCCGCGCGTTTTAGCGCGACAGTCGACGCTCGTGACGACTTAACAAGGCCATTGCCGGAGCTTACCGGCAATGGCCTTGTCGTTTGTGGCGTCGTTTCAGCGTGTATTTCGGCCCAAGGCTGTCAGGGATTCGGCCTGTGTACATACTTCGGCGTGAGCACCGTCGGTAGCGCCTTGGGTAATGTGGACGGCCAGTCGCGGCTGAAATGCAGGCCGCGGCTTTCGCGCCGCGAGCGCGCGCTGTCCACGATCAGCGACGCCACATCGACCAGATTGCGCAGTTCCAGCAGATCGCGGCTCACCTTGAAGTTCGCGTAGTACTCGTGGATCTCGTCGCGCAGCAACGCGAGCCGATGCTTCGCGCGCTCGAGTCGCTTGTCGGTGCGCACGATACCGACGTAGTTCCACATCAGCCGGCGCAGTTCGTCCCAGTTGTGCGCGACCACGACCTCCTCGTCCGGATCGGACACGCGGCTTTCGTCCCAGGCCGGCAGCGGCGCGTGAACGGCGGCAGCGAAGCCTTCCTCTTCGATCGCCTTGGCGGCGGAGCGGCCGGTCACGAGGCATTCGAGCAGCGAATTGCTGGCAAGTCGGTTCGCGCCGTGCAGGCCGGTGCAGGACGTTTCGCCGACTGCGTAGAGACCCGCGAGATCGGTGCGGCCCGCCAGATCGGTGACGACGCCGCCGCACGTGTAATGCGCGGCCGGTACCACTGGAATCGGCTCTTTCGTGATGTCGATGCCGAACTCGCGGCAGCGTGCCAGGATCGTCGGGAAATGCTCGTGCAGGAACGCGGCCGGCTGGTGGCTGATGTCGAGGTACACGCAATCGATGCCGCGTTTCTTGATCTCGAAATCGATCGCCCGCGCGACGATGTCGCGCGGCGCAAGCTCCGCGCGCTCGTCGTGATTGGGCATGAAGCGCGTGCCATCCGGCAGTTTCAGAATGCCGCCTTCGCCGCGCACTGCTTCCGAAATCAGGAACGACTTCGCGTATGGGTGAAACAGGCACGTCGGGTGGAACTGGATGAATTCCATGTTCGACACGCGGCAACCGGCGCGCCATGCCATCGCGATGCCGTCGCCGGTCGCGGTGTCGGGGTTGGTCGTGTACAGGTAGACCTTGCCGGCGCCGCCGGTCGCGAGCACCGTATGCGGCGCTTCGATCGTAACGGTGCGGCCGCTTTGCAGATCGAGCGCATACAGACCATGGCAGCGGCGGCCGGGCAGGCCGAGGCGTTCGGACGTGATCAGGTCGATTGCGTGATGGTCTTCGAACAGCGTGATGTTCGGATGCTGGCGCACCTGCTCGCTGAGCGTGGCGACGACCGCATGGCCGGTCGCGTCGGCCGCGTGAATGATCCGGCGATGGCTATGGCCGCCTTCGCGCGTCAAATGAAAGCCCAGTTCGGCGGCCTCGTCTTTCGTGAACGGCACGCCCTGTCCGATCAGCCATTCGATCGCGGCGCGCCCATGCTCGACGATAAAGCGTGTCGCCGCCTCGTCGCACAGGCCGCCGCCTGCGGTCAGCGTATCGCGCACGTGATTCTCGACGCTGTCCGCCGAATCGAGCACCGCGGCGATGCCGCCTTGCGCCCAGTCGCTCGCGCCTTCGGTCAGCGATCGCTTGGCGATCACAGCAACGCGCCGTGTCTGCGCGAGATTGAGCGCGACGCTCAAACCAGCCAGACCGCTACCGACAATCGCCACATCGAATTCCATTGCCCACATCTCCGTCTTTCGTTTTGCGATGACGGCGCGCGAACCGCACGCCGCGAAAACGACAAAGGATACGCGCCGCATCGCCCTGGCGAAAGCTGGCCAAACGGAATAGGGCGATTCGCGCGCGCCTTGCGGAGCTATCGCGAGGTCCGCGCAAAAACAAAAAAGCCTCGCACGAATGCGAGGCCTTTCATGTTTTTGCCTTCGTCAGGCTGGACAGCCAAGATTACTTGATCTTGGTTTCCTTGTAGTCAACGTGCTTGCGGATGACCGGATCAAATTTCTTGATCAGCATCTTTTCCGGCATGTTGCGTTTGTTCTTCGTGGTCGTGTAGAAGTGACCCGTGCCTGCGGTCGATTCCAGCTTGATCTTGTCGCGTGCGCCTTTCGCCATGATTTACTCCTTAGGCTTCACCGCGTGCGCGCAAATCTGCGAGCACAGCGTCGATACCGTTCTTGTCGATCAGGCGCAGACCGGCGTTCGAAACGCGCAGACGCACCCAACGGTTTTCGCTTTCCACCCAGATACGGCGGTTTTGCAGGTTCGGCAGGAACCGGCGCTTGGTCTTGTTGTTCGCGTGGGAAACGTTGTTGCCGCTCATCGGCGCTTTCCCAGTTACTTGGCATACGCGTGCCATGAGAGCACTCCTAATACGCTAATTCTGAGTTCGAACGCCGTGAAAGTTTCCCGAAAAGAGCCGCGCTGAAAGTGTGCGAAGTTGCGCCGAATTTGCATCGAGACACTTCGCTACCACAGCTGCCTGACCTTTGCGGAACGCCTTGATGGCTTCGGAACAGGGGGTTGGAAATAGGCAAACCGGAATTCTAGCAGAAAAAAAGCCGCAAAATCAAACCTTATTTGCGATGCGGGACGCTGCGCCGTACGGCGGCCATTCCGCTTCCCGCGCTCGGGCGGGCTTGCGCGCGAGCCCCGGCCAGCCGGCGCGGGCGAACGAATATACGGTGTCCGCGCCGATCACCAGATGATCGATCAACTGCACATCGACGAGCGCGAGCGCGTCGCGCAGCGTCTGCGTGAGGCGGCAGTCGCTGGCACTCGGCTCGACGGCGCCGGACGGATGATTATGCGCGACGATCAGGCTGGCCGCGTTCGCGGCGAGCGCCCGCCGCACGATCTCGCGCGGATACACGGCCATGCGCGTGAGCGAGCCGCGCGCGCTTTCCTCGCAGCGGATCAGCCGATGCCGGGCGTCGAGAAACAGCGACACGAACACCTCCTGCGGCTGTCCGCCGATCAGAAGGCGCAGATAACTTTCGACCGCTTCGGGCGAATTCATTAGCGGGCGCTTGCGCATCTTGTCGACCAGCGAGCGACGCGCCATTTCCATGATCGCGAGTAATTGCGCTTTTTTCGCGGGGCCGATGCCGCGAATGCCGTCGAAGTCCGCATAAGTCGCGTCGAGCATCGCGCGCAGGGAGCCGAAGCGATCCAGCAGCGCCCGCGCGACGCTGAACACGTCGTGACCGGGCAGGCCAGAGCCGAGCACGAGCGCGATCATTTCGGTGTCCGACAGCACGTCGGGGCCCTGCTCGATCAGTCGCTCGCGCGGCATGTCGCGCCGGAGCCATTTACCCCGAAACAGTTGCCGCCGGCAGCGGGCGGTGGAGTCGGCGGCTTCTGACGGGGCCTCGGCCGACCGATTCGCGGCGGCTTTCACGCCGCCTCCGGCGCGTGCCGGCGCCTTCGGTCGTCGCAGCGTTGGCGCAGGTGTTTCGTCGATTGTGCTGGCGAAATCAGCCATATATATAGAGTCCTCCGCGTAAGGTTGACGGCGCACGCGGCGCAATGCGCCGCCGGGCCGTGCCGCCCTCGCGCGCGACGGACTCAAGCCGGCGCCCGCTAGGTGGCTTACAATAGACACTTTGCGCACGGCACGCCGACGGTTTGCCACACGCGTCGACTGCCCCGCGGCGCACGCGTGCAGCGCTTCGACTGAGCGAGCATTGCATGAGCATCATCGATATTTCCGAGGTGAAACCCGGTTCACACGTCACGCTGCATTACCGGCTTTCCCTTGCCGATGGCGCCGAAGTGATCAACACGTTCAACGACAAGCCGGCCACGCTGCTGCTCGGCGCCGGTCAACTGGCGCCGCCGCTGGAAGATATTTTGCTGGGTTTGAAGGTGGGCCGCCATTCGACCTTTCAGCTAGCGCCGGGCCAGGCGTTCGGCCCGCGCAATCCGGATCTGATCCAGCGCGTGTCCCTCGCCACGCTGCGGGAGAACAGCATGATCGGCGAGGATTTTTCCCCGGGTGACCTGATCGAATTCAACGCGCCGGGCGGCGGGCGCTATGCCGGCGTACTGAAGGAAGTTGGCGAAACGTCGGCCCTATTCGATTTCAATCACCCGCTTGCCGGCCAGGCGCTGGCGTTTGAAGTGAAAATCATCGGGATTCTGTAAACATGAGCATCACGGATACGACTCTTGCCGAAGCGGAGATCCTGCTGGCCCAGCCACGCGGGTTCTGCGCCGGCGTCGACCGGGCGATCGAGATCGTCGAGCGGGCCATCAAGCTGTATGGCTCGCCGATCTACGTGCGTCACGAAATCGTCCATAACGCCTATGTGGTCGAAGACCTGCGCAAGAAGGGTGCGATCTTCATCGAGAACCTGGACGAAGTGCCGGCGGGCAACACGGTGATCTTCAGCGCGCATGGCGTGTCGAAGGCCGTGCGCTCGGAGGCGGAGTCGCGCGGGCTGCGGGTGTACGACGCCACCTGTCCGCTCGTGACCAAGGTGCATATCGAAGTCGCGAAGATGCGCCAGGACGGTTTCGACATCGTGATGATCGGCCACAAGGGCCATCCGGAAGTCGAAGGCACGATGGGCCAGGCGGCCGAGGGCATGCATCTGGTCGAGGACATCGAGGATGTGCAGGCGTTGCAGCTCGCCGATCCGGAGCGGATCGCCTTCGTCACGCAAACCACGCTGTCGGTCGACGACGCCGCCGAAATCATCGGCGCGCTGAAGGCCAAGTACCCGTCCATCCGTGAGCCGAAGAAGCAGGACATCTGCTACGCCACGCAGAATCGCCAGGACGCAGTGAAGTTCATGGCGCCGCAGTGCGACGTCGTGATCGTCGTCGGCAGTCCGAACAGCTCGAATTCGAACCGCTTGCGCGAGCTCGCCGAGAAGCTCGGCGTGCCAGCCTATATGGTCGATTCGCCCGATCAGATCGATCCGGTTTGGGTCGAGGGCAAGCGCCGCATTGGCGTGACCGCCGGTGCGTCGGCGCCGGAGGTACTGGCGCAGGCGGTGATCGCGCGTTTGCGCGAACTGGGTGTGCGCAACGTGCGCGCGCTCGAGGGCATCGAGGAAAACATCGCGTTTCCGCTGCCACGCGGGCTCGGTCTGCCAGCCTGACAATCCGTTAGCTACACTGAAAGGAAAGCGCGCCCGTGGGCGCGCTTTTTTTATGCCCGTGCCCGACGAACCTCTGATTAAATTAAGTGCCACATCGAATGACCGGTCAACTTTCGGTGGTCTCGCGCACAAATTATTTTGAATGGTGATCGGGGCTTTTATCGATTTTGGCGCGATGCGTCCCCGTTTTAAGCTCGCCAAAGCTTTAAGACGGATTGAGAATGCACTGAATTGGTGCAATTTGCCGAGCGCGCGCTAAATGGTCATACCCGACGCAAAGCCCGGCCTATCCGGGATTCGCGCCGATCGCCCGCAACACTTGATGCCAGCGGGTTCGGCGCCGGTGCAACTGGTGCACGAAAACGGATCGCAACCAGGTTGCGCCTTTTGACGGATTTCGCTCTCAAAATCAGGTTGCAATGCAGGAAAACCCCACCGGTTCAACAATATTGCCACCCGCATAATTGGAGTTACAATGCGCGCGTTCTCAAGGCCTTGAGGTCCTGGACAGTGGATTTTGCAAGGCGCAGGAGACCTTACTTGATGCGAGTCAAATTTGCTTACGCCGTGTCCATCGCGGCCACGGTTGCGATGCTGACCGCGTGCGGCAAGAAACAGGATGGCGAAGCGGGAACGGGCACATCGGGGGCCTCGGCCGCGGCGGTTGCCGCCGCGAGCGAAGCGACTATCGTGAAGATCGGTCATGCGGCTCCGTTGACGGGCGGCATCGCGCACCTGGGCAAGGACAACGAAAATGGGGCGCGCCTCGCGGTCGAAGAAATCAATGCGCAGGGTTTGACGATCGACGGTCGCAAGATCCAGCTGCAACTCGACGCGCAGGACGATGCAGCGGACCCGAAAACCGGCACCGCCGTCGCGCAGAAGCTGGTCGACGATCACGTGGTCGCGGTGATCGGACACCTGAACTCCGGGGTCTCGATTCCGGCGTCGAAGATCTATAGCGACGCGAGCATCGTCGAGATCTCGCCGTCGTCGACGAATCCGGCCTATACGCAGCAAGGGTTCAAGACGACCTATCGGGTGGTCGCGACCGACGCGCAGCAGGGTCCGGCGCTCGCCAATTACGCGACGAAGGCGCTGGGCGCCAAACGCATCGCGGTCGTGGACGATGCGACCGCCTACGGCAAAGGTCTCGCGGACGAGTTCACGAAGACCGCCGAGGCGAGCGGCGCGAAGATCGTCGCGCGGGAGGCGACGAGCGACAAGGCCACGGATTTCCGGGCCATTCTCACGAAGATCAAGAGTGTTCAGCCGGACGCCATCATGTTCGGCGGCATGGACGCGACGGGCGGCCCGTTTACGAAGCAGGCGGCGGCGCTCGGTATCAGGGCAAAAATCCTTGGCGGCGACGGTGTGTGTACCGACAAGGTAGGTGAGCTGGCGGGTAGCGCCGTGCAAAACCTGGTCTGTTCGGAAGCAGGACTCGCGCTTTCGAAAATGACCAATGGAGCGGACTTCGAAAAGAAGTACGAGGACCGCTTCCACACGCCGGTGCAGATTTACGCGCCGTTCACGTATGACGCTGTGTACGTGATCGTCGATGCAATGAAGCGCGCTAATTCTATCGAGGCGCCCAAGGTGCTGGCTGCGATGCCTTCGACCGATTACAACGGGGTAATCGGCCACATCGCGTTCGACGACAAGGGTGATTTGAAAGAGGGCGCCATTACGCTTTACGACTTCAAGGACGGCAAGAAAGCAGTGCTCGACGTCGTAAAGATGTGATGACGGGAAGTTCGGCCTGACGGCACCGACACCATCCAACGGTGCCGTTTTTGCATCCGCCCAAGGTGAGCTCGCGACCGCATCACGGTCGTCAGGGCAAGCCGGCAACGGATAACCCTTACCGGTCTTTTACATCAGTACCCGCAGTGCCGTTGAGATTCGTAGCGCATCACCGCCCATCGGCAGATGAAAAACGCGAATCCAGTCGCACGGGCTAAGGAGCATTAAATGGATATCTTCATCCAGCAGATCCTGAATGGACTGGTGCTTGGCAGTGTCTACGCCATCATCGCACTGGGCTATACGATGGTTTACGGCATTCTGGGCATCATCAACTTCGCCCACGGCGACGTGTTGATGGTGGGCGCGATGGTTGCGCTCTCCGCCATAGGTGTGCTGCAGAACCACTTCCCCGGCCTCGGCAATGTGCTGACGCTCGTGATCGCGTTGATCATCGCGGCGGCCGTCTGCGCGGTGGTCGGCTACACGATCGAGCGGGTCGCCTACCGGCCGTTGCGGCGTGCGCCGCGTCTCGCGCCGCTGATCACCGCGATCGGTGTATCGATTCTGCTGCAGACGCTCGCGATGATGATCTGGTCGCGCAATCCGCTGCCGTTCCCGCAACTGCTGCCCACCGACCCGATCAACGTGATCAAGGCCACCGACACGACGCCCGGCGCCGTGATCTCGATGACTGAAATCGTGATCATCGTGGCGGCGTTCCTCGTGATGGGCGGCCTCCTGCTGCTCGTGCACAAGACCAGGCTCGGCCGTGCGATGCGCGCGATCGCCGAGAACCCGAACGTCGCGAGTCTGATGGGTGTGAACCCGAACTTCGTGATTTCGGCGACCTTCATGATCGGCTCGGCGCTGGCTGCGCTCGCCGGCGTGATGATCGCGTCCGAATACGGCAACGCGCACTTCTACATGGGCTTCATCCCTGGCCTGAAGGCCTTTACCGCGGCGGTGCTCGGCGGTATCGGCAATCTCGGCGGCGCGATGGTCGGCGGCGTGCTCCTCGGCCTGATCGAGCAGTTGGGTGCCGGCTATATCGGCGACCTCACGGGCGGCGTGTTCGGCAGTAACTACCAGGACGTGTTCGCGTTCATCGTGCTGATCGTCGTGCTGGTGTTCCGTCCGTCGGGCCTGCTCGGCGAACGTGTCGCGGATCGCGCCTGATCCCGGGCCACAAGGAGTCAACAATCATGACCTCAATTCAACCGATCGAGCCGTCCACGACGCTCATCCCCGAAAAGAACCGCACGAAGACGCTGACTATCGGTATTCTCACGGCGATCTTCGTGATCGCGGCGCCGATGGTCATCGGCGCCGCGGGCGGCAACTACTGGGTCCGCGTGCTCGACTTCGCGATGCTGTACGTGATGCTCGCGCTGGGCCTGAACGTGGTGGTCGGCTTTGCCGGCCTGCTGGACCTGGGCTACATCGCGTTCTACGCGATCGGCGCCTACACGGCCGCGCTGCTGAGCTCACCGCACCTCGCGACGCAATTCGCGTGGATCGCGCATCTCGCGCCGAACGGCATCCACGTGCCGATCTGGATCATCGCGCCGATCGCGATGGCGCTCGCCGCGATGTTCGGGATTCTGCTCGGTGCGCCGACACTGCGTCTGCGTGGCGACTACCTCGCGATCGTGACCCTCGGCTTCGGGGAAATCGTGCGGATCTTCATGAACAACCTCGACCGTCCGGTGAACATCACCAACGGCCCGAAGGGGATCACCGGGATCGATCCGGTGTCCATCGGCGGCTTCAGCCTCGCGCAGACACACTCGCTGTTCGGCATGCAGTTTCCGTCGGTGTACCTGTACTACTACCTGTTCGTGCTGTGCGCGCTGTTCGTGATCTGGACCTGTACGCGTCTGCAGCATTCGCGGATCGGCCGCGCGTGGGCCGCAATCCGCGAAGACGAAATCGCGGCCAAGGCGATGGGCATCAATACCCGTAACGTGAAGCTGCTTGCGTTCGCGATGGGCGCGTCGTTCGGCGGCCTGTCGGGCGCCATGTTCGGCTCGTTCCAGGGTTTCGTGTCGCCGGAATCGTTCACGTTCTGGGAATCGGTCGTGGTGCTCGCCTGCGTGGTGCTCGGCGGCATGGGCCACATTCCGGGCGTGATCCTCGGCGCGGTGCTGCTCGCGGTGTTCCCCGAGTTCCTGCGCTCGACGATGGGTCCGCTGCAGAACATGATCTTCGGCCATGAAATCGTCGATACCGAAGTGATCCGTCAGTTGCTGTACGGCCTCGCGATGGTCGTGATCATGCTGTACCGCTCGGAAGGCCTGTGGCCCGCGCCGAAGCACGAAGACAGGATTGCGAAGCTGGCGAAGCGTGGCGGCAAGAAGCCGGTGCGCGCATAAGGTCCGGTGGAGAAAAAGACATGAGCGATAACGTAAGCAACAACGCGACGACCCGGCTGTCGGTGAAGGGCGTCAACAAGCGCTTCGGCGGCCTTCAGGCGCTTTCCGAGGTCGGCCTGCAGATCCGCGCGGGCGAGATCTACGGCCTGATCGGCCCGAACGGCGCCGGCAAGACCACCTTCTTCAATGTGATCACGGGTCTGTACACGCCGGATTCAGGCGAGTTCAAGCTCGACGGCGAGAGCTACACGCCGACCGCGGTCTATCAGGTCGCGAAGGCGGGCATTGCGCGCACGTTCCAGAACATCCGTCTGTTCGGCGGCATGACCGCGCTCGAAAACGTGATGGTCGGCCGTCATGTGCGCACGAAGCACGGTCTGCTCGGCGCAGTGTTCCAGACGCCGGCCGAACGCCAGGAAGAGCGCGAGATCAAGGAGCGCGCGCTCGAACTGCTCGACTACGTCGGCATTACGCAGTACGCGGACTATACGTCGCGCAACCTGTCGTATGGCCACCAGCGGCGGCTCGAAATCGCGCGTGCGCTGGCGACCGATCCGAAGCTGCTCGCGCTCGACGAACCGGCGGCCGGCATGAACGCCACCGAGAAGGTCGAGCTGACCAGGCTGCTCGACAAGATCCGTGCGGACGGCAAGACGATTCTGCTGATCGAACACGACGTGAAGCTCGTGATGGGTCTGTGCAATCAGATGACGGTGCTCGACTACGGCAAGGTGATTGCGCAAGGTTTGCCGCAGGACGTGCAGAAGGATGCGAAGGTGATCGAAGCTTATCTGGGTGCGGGGGTCCACTGATGTCCACGACGCAAGCAATGTTGAAAATCAAGGGCCTGCAGGTCAACTACGGTGGCATCCAGGCGGTCAAGGGTGTCGACCTCGAGGTCGGGCAGGGCGAACTCGTCACGCTGATCGGCGCGAACGGCGCGGGCAAAACCACGACGATGAAGGCGATCACCGGCCTGAAGGCGTATGCGGCCGGCGACATCGAGTACATGGGTCAGTCGATCAAGGGGTTGCCCGCGCATGAGCTTCTGAAGCGCGGTCTCGCGATGGTGCCGGAAGGGCGCGGCATTTTCGCGCGCATGTCGATCGTCGAGAACATGCAGATGGGTGCGTATCTGCGCAACGATGACGATGGCATCAAGTCGGACGTCGAGCGCATGTTCGGCTTCTTTCCGCGTCTGAAGGAGCGTGCATCGCAATACGCGGGCACGCTGTCGGGCGGCGAGCAGCAGATGCTCGCAATGGCACGCGCGATCATCTCGCGGCCCAAACTGCTGCTGCTCGACGAACCGTCGATGGGTCTGTCGCCGATCATGGTCGAGAAGATCTTCGAAGTGGTGCGCCTGATTTCCTCTGAAGGCATGACTGTGCTGCTCGTCGAGCAGAACGCGCGGCTCGCGCTGCAGGCGGCGAATCGCGGCTACGTGATGGACTCCGGTCTGATCACGATGTCGGGCGACGCGAAGCAGATGCTTGACGATCCGAAGGTTCGGGCCGCGTATTTGGGCGAATGAGCGGGCGAATGAGCGGGCGAACGAGTGGGTGAATAAGCATGTGACGAGTTGGACGTGCGCGCCGGTGGCGCATACGTCCGGCTTGCAACGCGCCCCGCGATGCAATGTCGCGGGGCGCGTTTTATTTTTCTGGTTGGGACGTGAATTAAGGGAGTCGCCCGATAACCGAACTGATTTCGTCTTTTGTGAACGCACGCAGCGTTTGCGAGCGGACATTGCCGGCCGAGCCGAGTGCGAAGCCGAAGGCGAGGAAGCTCTGCTCGTCTGCCGCTTCGACGACCGAGACAACGTCGTATGCCCCTAACGTCCAGTAGATCTGCTTCATTTCGCAGCCAAAAGATTTCGCCATTTCCGCCGCCTGCCCGGCTCGCTCTGCACTGTTCTTGATCGTGCGGATACCCTGATCCGTAAATTGCAGGAGCACCACATAAGTCGCCATGAAGATTCCCCTTAGGATTCCAACGCGTTGGGACTCAGACGCATGAGCCGCCCCCGGGGGGGAAGGGTCGCGATTCGCCGCAAACCTGTCTTTCCAGCGCCGGCGTCGTCTCGTGCGTAAACGATTCTAGGCAATCCAACTGCTCGCCATCTGCTATTTGTCCGAATCCGCCGATACGTGCGCTGCTTGCGGGAGAACCATTGAAAAAGTCGCATGCGTCAAGCAACGCATGCGGCTTTCTTTAATCAGGCGTACGACGCGAATCAACCGGCCGGGGCCGCGTCGGCGTATTGGCCGAGCCGCTTGCCGAGGCTGATCACCGCATCGGTGCGATACCCGAGCGCATCGTAGAACGCCCGTATCTCAGCCGTTGCCGACGACAGTATCTGCAGGTTCAGCTTCGGACAACCAAGCTTCGTCAACTCGCTCTCGACGTGCGCGACGAGCCGCGTGCCGATGCCATTACGTCGCAGCGATGCGTCGACCGCGAGCGAATACAACCAGCCGCGGTGTCCATCATAGCCGCCCATTACGGTGCCGACGATGCGTCCATCGAGCGCCGCGACGAAGAACAGCTCCGGTTGCGTCGCGAGCTTGTTGGCGATCGACTGACGCGGGTTGCGCTGCGGTCGCGTCACGTCGCGATACTCGGGAAACACGTCCTGCCATAGCGCAATCACGGCTTCGGTATCGGTCGCGTCGAAGCGGCGGATCGACAGCGTCGTGTTCGTCGTCATCGGTGCGCTCCGTGGTTGATTACAGCGAGTCGAGAACCGAGCGCAGCATCGCCAGCATCTGGTCGATTTCTCCGGTCGTCACGTTAAGCGCCGGCATGAAGCGCAGCAGGTTCGGACGCGCGGCGTTCAGCAGCACGCCGTCGGGTTGCATGTCGCGCGCCTTCTCGACAATCTGGTTGCCGATGTCCTTGCCGAGCAGCAGCGCGCGCAGCAGACCCTCGCCGCGCTCGCCCTTGAAGCCGCGCTCCTCGGACAGCTCGAGCAGCTTCGTGCGCAGATATTCGCCGCGCGAGCGCACGCCTTCGAGGAAGCCCGGCGCCGTCAGCTGCGAGATCACCGAGTAGCCGACCGCGGTCATCAGCGGATTGCCGTTGTAGGTGCCGCCCTGATCGCCCGCTTCAAACACGGCGATTTCCGCCTTCGACAGCAGCGCCGCGAGCGGCACGCCGCCGCCGATGCCTTTGCCGAGCGTCATGATGTCCGGCTCGATGCCAGACAGCTGATACGCGAACAGCGTGCCGGCGCGACCACAGCCGCTTTGCACTTCGTCGACGATCAGCAAGATGTTGTGTTTTTTCGTCAGCTCGCGCAGTTGCTGCATGAACTCGCGGGTTGCGGGGATCACGCCGCCTTCGCCCTGGATCGGCTCGAGCATCACCGCGACGGTCTTCGCGTTGATCAGCTTTTCCACCGACGCGATGTCGTTCAGGTCCGCCTTCGGGAAGCCCGGCACCTGCGGCGCGTAGATCGTGTCCCAGCCCGGCTTGCCGCTGGCCGACATCGTCGCGAGCGTGCGGCCGTGGAAGCTGTGGTCGAACGTGATGATCTCGAACGCGCCGTCCTTGAACTTTCTGCCCCACTTGCGCGCGAGCTTGATCGCGCCTTCGTTCGCCTCGGCGCCGCTGTTCGCGAAGAACACCTTGTCGAAGCAGCTGTGCTGCGTGAGCAGGTCCGCTAGCTTCGCCATCGGCTCGTTGTAGAACGCCGGCGACGGGTTGATCAGCAGCTTGGCCTGCTGGTTCAGCGCTTCGATCATGCCGTCGTTGCAGTGGCCGAGACAATTGACCGCCCAGCCCTGAATGAAATCCAGGTAGCGCTTGCCGTTGTTGTCGTAAATCCACGAGCCTTTACCATGCGTGAAAACGATTTCAGGCCGGTTCGTGATGTACATCAGCGAATCGATTGGATACTCATTGAAATTCATGACGGCAGGCTCCAGGCAAAAGGGTAAGAGCAGGGTGAAGAAACGGTGACGATTTGGCCAATAAAAACGGCGGCCGGAAAAACAGAAAAGCCACGGCATGCCGTGGCTTTCATGATTCGAACAGCTTGCGCCCAGGTTTTGTGTGGCGCGAGTCCGTGACGAAGCCAGCGGCGTCCCTAAGGGAGCGGCGAGCGGCGACGTCGGAATTCGGACTGGATGCGGTTCATGCGCGAAAGAATACGATAAGAAAAGCGCTGGTGTAAACCATGAATTTGCACTGGCGCTGCATCGGGGGGAATTTGCCGCCGTGCAATCAGACCGCGTTCGCGAGATCGGCCGCGCTGGTGAACGAGTCCGCGTAGAACTCGTCTTCCGGCAGCTGGTGATGCTGCGTGAAGTCGCGCAGCGCCGATTCGACCATCACCGGCGCGCCGCATGCATACACCTGGTAGGCCGACAGATCGGGCAGATCCTCGATCACCGCCCGATGCACGAAGCCCGTGCGGCCCGTCCATGCGTCGCCCGCATCGGGCTCGGAGAGCACCGGCACGAACTTGAAGTTCGGAATCTCGCGCGCCCATTGCTCGGCGAGTTCGAGCAGATACAGGTCTTTCTTGCGGCGCGCGCCCCAGTAGAGCGTCATGGGGCGCGTCATGCTCTTGAACACCGCATGCTCGACGATCGCCTTCAGCGGCGCGAAGCCGGTGCCCGACGCGAGCAGCACGATCGGCTTGTCCGAGTTTTCGCGCAGGAAGAACGTGCCGAGCGGCGCTTCGAAGCGCAGGATGTCGCGCTCCTTCATCGTGTTGAACACATGGTCGGTGAACGCACCGCCGGGCATGTGGCGGATGTGCAGTTCGACCGGGCCTTCGACGTGCGGCGCGCTCGCCATCGAATAGCTGCGGCGCTTGCCGTCCTTCAGGGTGAATTCGAGGTACTGGCCGGCCAGATATTGCAGACGTTCGTTGGCGGGCAGTTGCAGCTTCACGACGATCACGTCGTCGGCCTTGCGCTCGATCGCGTTCACGCGGCACGGCAGCTTCTTGACCTGCACATCGCCGACGCCGGCCACTTCGCGGATGTCGACTTCGAGATCGGAGCACGCGGTCGCGCAGCACAGGAGCGCCATGCCGCGCGTCTTTTCGTCGTTCGACAGCGCCGACGACGAGTGCGCGCGCTGTTCGACCTCGCCGCTCACGACCGTGCCTTTGCACGAACCGCACGCGCCGTTCTTGCAGCCGTACGGCAGGCCGATGCCTTGACGCAGCGCTGCGGAGAGCACCGGTTCGTCCTGTTCTACCTGAAACTGCCGGCCGGTTTGCCGGAGCGTGACGTTAAATGCCATAAAGTGTTCGGAATCGAAAATTCGGAATCGTAATGGGACCCGCCGGATCAACCGCGCGGTACCTGTTGCGTGTGACCGCTACAATGCGCCCACCATGAAAGCGACACGAAACTTCCGCCGGCCGCGCGTGCTGATCGTAGGATGCGGCGACGTCGGCATGCGCTGCGTGTCCCTGTTGCGGCCGCGCGCGCGTATCTTCGCGTTGACGAGCCATGCCGCGCGCTGCGATGAGTTGCGCGCCGCGGGCGTGATGCCGCTCGTCGGCGATCTCGACGCGCGCGGCAGCCTCAAACGGCTCGCGCGCCTCGCGCCGACGGTGCTGCATCTCGCGCCGCCGCAGAAGTCCGGCGACGACGATCGACGCACTCGCGCGCTGCTTGCGACGTTAGGTGCCGCGGGCCGCATGAACGCTTGCGCGGCGAGGTCGTCCGTCGCGCCGATCGCGCGGTTGCGCCGTGCACGCGCTTCAGGTCTGGACGCTGAAACACCCGATATTGTACCCGACGGGGTGCGCCGGACCGGCGCTTCGCGCGCTCCGGTGCGCATCGTTTACGCGAGCACGACGGGCGTCTACGGCGATTGCGGCGGCGCGTGGATCGACGAAACGCGCGCGCCGCGGCCCGCGAATGCGCGCGCCAAACGTCGCGTGTCGGCCGAGCGGCAGTTGCGGCGCGCGACGGCGCGCGGCAGCGTCGCCACGAGCATCGCGCGGATCCCGGGCATCTATGCGCGCAACCGTCTGCCGCTCGCGCGGCTCGAAAGAGGCACGCCGGCGCTCGTCGATGCCGACGACGTCTACACGAATCACATCCACGCCGACGACCTCGCCGCGATCCTCGTGCGTCTCGCCACGCATGGCCGGCCCGCGCGCGCACTGCACGCGTCCGACAATTCGTCGCTGAAAATGGGGGAGTATTTCGATGCGGTCGCCGATGCGTTCGGGCTCGCGCGCCCGCCGCGCATCACGAGAGAGCAGGCGGAGCAGCAGATCGATCCGATGCTGCTGTCGTTCATGCGCGAGTCGCGCCGGCTCGCGAACCGGCGTCTGAAGGAGGAACTGCGGGTACGTCTGCGCTATCCGAGCGTCGAGGATTTTTTGCGCGAGGCGAACGGGAAACGCGGCTAGGCCGGCAGCAGAAACAAAATACCGCCCCGCGAGGGCCGGGTTGCCCCGCAAAGCGTATCCGCCGCACCGCATCAATGCGCCGCGCAAAACGAGCTGCGCGGTCCAACCGGCATCAGCTCAGCGCAGGCAGCACTTCCAGCAACAGGAAGCACAGCATGCCGCCGATCAATGCGCCGATCAGATTCGGATGGTACTTGTGCCGCAGCCGCATGATGACCAGCAATCCGCCGACCAGCAGCAGCGCAAGGCAGATGAACACGATCATTGCGTGCGAAAACGCCATCGTGCCGTCGATTTGCATGACGCCCCTCCTTGAAACCTTTGTAGTCGTTTGTTTAGACGAGTATAGGGCGACATGTAAGCAACGGCATGCTGCAACGCAACGGCCTATGTTCGGTGCACCGCAATGCGCGCGGGCTTTCTCCGGCGCATCTAGGGCTTAGGCGGGCGCTCGTTGGGGCTAGTCGTTTACCCGGCCCGCAGCGCGGCAAGAGCCGCTGCGTCGAGCCATTGCCATGCGCCGGGCGCGAGCGCCGCGGGAAGCGCGAGCCCACCGATCCGTTCGCGATGCAGCGCCTCGCAGCGGTTGCCCGAGGCCGCGATCATCCGCTTGACCTGGTGGTATTTGCCTTCGAGCACGGTGAGCGCGAGCGTGTGAGTGTCGCGCGCCTGGGCGTCGAGCGCGGCGCTCGGTTTCGTTTCGCCGTGCAGCAGCACGCCGTCGCGCAGCGCGGCGAGCTGCGCGTCGTCGAGCGGATGGCGCGTGGTCGCGACGTAGAGCTTCGGCACCTTGCGTTTCGGCGACGTGAACTGATGCACGAACTTGCCGTCGTCGGAGAGCAGCAGGAGGCCCGTGGTGTCCTGATCGAGACGGCCGACGCACTGCACGCCGCGCTCGGCGAACTGCGGCGGCAGCAGGCTGAAGACACTCAGATGATGCTGCGGATCGCGCGAGCATTCGTAGCCGATGGGCTTGTTCAGCAGCAGATACGCGTGCTCGCGATACGGCCATTCGACGTTGTCGACGCTAAAGCGCAACGCGCCGCCATCAATAGCGAAATCGGCGTCGGCATCGGTGCAAATCGCACCGTCGACGCTGACGCGGCCGTCGCCGATCAGCGCACGGCATTGGCGGCGCGAACCGAAACCTTGAGTGAAGAGAATGCTTTCGAGATTCATGGCGAGCGAAGAATAACACCGCAAGAAGCGGAGCGCCCCGCAAGTCCCAAGCGCCGACGATGAATGCCTCACGTCAAACTCGGGAGTGCATCGATGTCCGCCACGTCTTCCCCTTCGTCGTCTTCGCCGTCCAATGCTCAACGTCTGCCCCGCGCATTCCAGCGCCTCGCCTGGTCGAACCTGTGCGCGCAATCGGCGGAGCAGATCAGCCTCGCCGCCGCACCGCTCGTCGCGGTGTTCGCGCTCGGCGCCGACGCGCGCGATACCGGTCTGCTGCAAACCGCGCAGACGCTGCCGTTCCTGTTGCTGTCGATGCCGCTCGGCGTCTGGGCCGACCGCCGCTCGCGCCGCGTTCTGATGACGCTCGCCGAGAGCGTGCGGGTCTGCGCGATGCTGTGCGTGCTGCTGCTGGTGCTCACGCATGCGCTGAACCTGCCGCTGCTCGCCGCGCTCGGCTTCGTCGCCGCGACGGGTACGGTTGCCTACAACGTTGCGGCGCCGTCGCTGGTGTCGTCGATCGTGCCGCGCGACGCCTATGCGAGCGCGAACGGCCGGCTCGAACTCGCGCGCAGCGTCGCGTATTCGGCGGGGCCGGCGCTGGGCGGCGTGCTGGTCGGCTGGATCGGCGCGGGCTGGGCGTATGGCGGCGCGGCGATGTTGTCGGCGTTCGCGGTCGCGTTGCTGGCGGGATTGCGCGAGCCGCCGCGCGCGGCCGCGCCGCGGCGGCACTTCATGCTGGAGCTGCGCGACGGCACGCGCTTCGTGCTGCGCGATCCGTTGCTGCTGACCGCCGTGTTCTTCAATCTCGGCTTCTTCATCCTGCAGGCGGTCTATGTACCTTACGCGGTGCATCGGCTGGGGCTCAATGCCTCGGCGGTCGGCGTGACGCTCGGCGCGTACGGGGTCGGCATGGTCTGCGGCGCGCTCGCCGCGCCCGCGGTGGTGCGGCGTCTCGCATTCGGCCGTCTGTTGATCGTCGGACCGTCGTGCGGCCTGCTCGCGTCGCTCGTGATGGTGGCGACGCTGATCGTCCCATCGTTCTGGCTCGCGCTCGCGAGCTTCTTCCTGCTCGGCGCGGGACCAATCCTGTGGGTCGTCGGCTCGACCACGCTGCGTCAGGCGATCACGCCCGAACGGATGATCGGCCGCGTGTCCGCGCTGATCAGCACCGCCACCTACGGCGCGCGGCCGGTGGGCGCGCTGCTCGGCGCCGCGCTCAGCGCGCGCTGGAGCATCGACGTGTGTCCGGTCGCGGCGTCGCTCGCGTTCGTCGTGCAGGCGCTGATCATCGTGATGTCGCCGGCGGCGCGGCTCCTGGGCATTCCCGAACAGAGCGCGGCGGCGTGCTGAGCGGCGGAGCGCGGCACGCGGTGAAGCCACTCGTCGCCCCGATGAAAATGGATTTTCACCGGGGTGCGGCATGGCGTGGATGCTGAACTCTATTGTCTGAAGACCTTCGGTCGGTGAAAACCCTCGAAATAATGAAAATGAATTTTTTTCGGCGCGTGTTTCATGTAAATATAATTTCATCTCCTTCACCCGGAACAACCGCGCCTTTCCGCTCGCATGATCCATCACCCGTCCGCTGTGTCGAACCCCGCCGAGCAGGCCATTGCCACGCGCATCACCGCTGCGATGCCGACGCTCACGCCGATCCACCAGCGCATGGGCGAGTACGTGCTGGCCCATCTGTTCCGCGCGGCGACGATGCGTATCGACGAGCTCGCGAGCGTGGTCGGCGCGTCGGTCGCGAGCGCGAATCGCTTTGCGCGCGCGCTCGGCTTCGACGGTTATCCGCAGTTTCGCGAGGCGCTCGTGCGTGGCTTCGAGGCGACGCTCGCGCCGATCGAGCGGCTGCGCAGCGCGCAGGAAACGCTCGCGGCCGGTGACGATCTGATCGACGCGTCGCTCGAGCAGGCCGCCAACAATCTGCACGCAACGCGTACGTCGATCGATCGCGCGACCGCCGACGCCGCCGTCGACGCGATCATCGCCGCGCGTCGCGTATTCGTGATCGGCTTCGGCGCCAGCGCGTTTCTCGCGAGCCTGATGGAGCACGGGCTGCTGCCGTATCACGACAACGTGCATTCGCTGGCGCTGAGCGGCGGGCCGTCGCATGCGGCGCGGCACCTCGTGGGTTCGGGCCCGGGCGATCTCGTGATCGGCATCGCGTTTCCGCGCTATGTCGAGGACACGATCGAACTCGCGCGCCGCGCCTCCGAACGCGGCGCGCGCGTGCTCGCGCTCACCGACGGTCCGCGCTCGCCGCTCGTGCGGTTCGCGGACCTGGCGCTGTATGTCCGCACCGACCGGCGTCTCGCGTCGAATGCCGATTCGGCCGTGCTCGCGGTCATCGAGGCCTTGTGCGACGCGGTCGCGTATAGCGCGCAACGCTCGGTCAAGGCGGCCGCCGAGGTCAGCGAGTTCGTGCTGCCGTGGCTGTTCGATCCGCAGTCGGGCGCGGCCGGCGCCGCGCAGGAGCCGGCGCGCGCCCTGAGCAAAGCCGCGCGCGCGAGGGCTGCAAGGCTAAAACACAGCGACGGCGCAAAGGCCGACAGCACCCAAGCCAGAAGCACGAAAGCCAGGGATGCCGAAGCAAAAGCCATCACAGCACCCCGCACTCCCCGAACCACCCGCACTCCACGATCCAAACGATGAACTCCAACGCAGTCATTGCCATTCACGGCGGGGCCGGGACGATCCTGCGCACGTCGATGTCGGCCAGCGCCGAAACCGGATATCACGCGGCGCTCAACGCGGTGCTGAGCGCTGGCCAGCGCGTGCTCGCCGACGGCGGCAGCGCGCTCGACGCGGTCAGCGAAGCGGTGCGGCTGCTCGAAGACTGCGCGCTCTTCAATGCGGGCCACGGCGCGGTCTACACGGCAGCCGGCACGCACGAGCTCGACGCCGCGATCATGGACGGCCGCACGCTCGACGCGGGCGCGATCTGTTGCGTGAAGCGCGTGCGCAATCCGATTCTCGCCGCGCGCCGCGTGCTCGAGCGCAGCGACCACGTGCTGTTCACCGGTGACGGCGCGGAAGCGTTCGCGGCCGCGCAGGGGCTCGAGTTCGTCGACAACAGCTACTTCGATACCGACGCGCGCTATCGCCAATGGCAACTGGCGCGTGAGCGGCAGCGTCCGATGCTCGATCACGACGCCGCGACGCTCGCGTCCACGGCTTCGAGCAGCGACGACCCGACGCCGCACGAGCCGCTCGATCCGAATCGCAAGTTCGGCACCGTCGGCGCGGTCGCGCTCGACCGCCACGGGCATCTCGCCGCGGCGACCTCGACGGGCGGCGTGACCAACAAGCAGGTGGGCCGCGTCGGCGATACACCGCTGATCGGCGCGGGCTGCTACGCGGACGACGCGACCTGCGCGGTATCGACCACCGGCGCGGGCGAAATGTTCATGCGCATGGTCGCCGCCTACGACGTCGCCGCGCAGATGGCCTATCGCCGGGTGTCGCTCGAAGAAGCCGCGCACGACGTCGTGATGAACCGCTTGCCGAAGATCGACGGACGCGGCGGCCTCGTCGCCGTCGACGCGCGGGGCAATGTCACGCTGCCGTTCAATACCGAGGGTATGTACCGCGGTTTCGCGCGGCTCGGCGAAGCGCCGGTGACGGCGATCTATGGCTAGCCGCTGGCGCGTGTCGCCACCTGCCTGAGGCGCCGTTAGCCGCGTTCGAATTCAAAGCAAAGGAACCACCGTGCCTTCTTCCTCGCACACCGCCAGCCCGCTTATCGAAACCCTGCCGCCGCAGCGCGTGCTCGCGGTCGACGATCTGACGGTCGCGTTCCGCCGCGGCGATTCGACCTTCAACGCGGTGCGCAATCTGTCGTTCACGGTCGAGCGCGGCGAGACGCTCGCGATCGTCGGCGAATCGGGCTCCGGCAAGTCGGTCACGTCGCTGGCGCTGATGCGGCTGATCGAGCATGGCGGCGGCCGTCTTGCCGGCGGCAGCATCGCATTCCGGGGGCGCGACGGCAGCGTGCTCGATCTCGCGAAGGCGTCGTCCGGCACGATGCGCACAGTTCGCGGCGCCGACATCGCGATGATCTTCCAGGAGCCGATGACCTCGCTCAATCCGGTCTTCACGGTCGGCGATCAGATCAGCGAGGCGATTTCGCTGCACCAGGGCAAGAGCCGCGAGGCCGCGCGCGCCGAAACCTTGCGTCTGCTCGAGATCGTGCGGATTCCCGAGGCAAGGCGCGTCGCGGCGCGTTACCCGCATCAGCTGTCGGGCGGCATGCGCCAGCGCGTGATGATCGCGATGGCGTTGTCGTGCAAGCCCGCGCTGCTGATCGCCGATGAACCGACCACCGCGCTCGACGTCACGATCCAGGCGCAGATCCTGCAACTGATTCACGGCTTGCAGGACGAGATGAACATGGGCGTGATCTTCATCACGCACGACATGGGCGTGGTTGCCGAAGTGGCCGACCGCGTGCTCGTCATGTATCGCGGCGAGAAGGTCGAGGAGGGCGCGTCGGACGCGTTGTTCGCCGCGCCGTCGCATCCGTACACGAAGGCGCTGCTCGCGGCGGTGCCTCGTCTCGGCTCGATGCAGGGCACCGATCAGCCCGCGCGCTTTCCGATCCTGAGCGTCGAGCAGGCCGGCGCGAACGGCGCCGATGCGGCGGTGCAGCCGGCGGCGGCTGTCGCCGAAGAAGCGCAGCCGCTGGTGCGCGACGACACGCCGCCGATCCTGCGCGTGCGCGATCTGGTCACGCGCTTTCCGGTCCGTAGCGGCCTGTTCGGCCGTATGACGGGCCGTGTGCATGCGGTCGAAAAAGTCAGCTTCGATCTGCGGCCCGGCGAAACGCTCGCGCTGGTCGGCGAGTCGGGCTGCGGCAAGTCGACCACGGGCCGCTCGCTGCTGAGGCTCGTCGAAAGTCAGAGTGGCTCGATCGAATTCGCTGGCAAGGAAATCAGCTCGCTGACCGGGCCCGCGTTGCAGGCGCTGCGCCGCGATATCCAGTTTATTTTCCAGGATCCGTTCGCGTCGTTGAATCCGCGCTTGACCGTCGGCTTCTCGATCATGGAGCCGCTGCTCGTGCATGGCGTCGCGCAGGGTGGGCAAGCGCAGGCGCGCGTCGCGTGGCTGCTCGAGAAAGTCGGTTTGCCGGCCGAGGCCGCGCGCCGCTATCCGCATGAGTTTTCGGGCGGGCAGCGTCAGCGTATCGCGATTGCTCGCGCGCTCGCGCTGAATCCGAAGGTCGTGATCGCCGACGAATCGGTGTCCGCGCTCGACGTCTCCGTGCAGGCGCAGATCGTCAATCTGATGCTCGACCTGCAGCGCGAGCTCGGCGTCGCGTATCTGTTCATTTCGCACGACATGGCGGTGGTCGAGCGGGTCAGCCATCGCGTCGCGGTGATGTATCTCGGCCAGATCGTCGAGATCGGTCCGCGTCGCGCGGTGTTCGAGGCGCCGCAGCATCCGTACACGAAGAAGCTGATGAGCGCGGTGCCGGTCGCCGATCCCGCGCGCCGTTATGCGAAACGCATGCTCGCCGCCGACGATATTCCGAGCCCGATTCGCGCGCTGCACGACGAGCCGGTCGTCGCGCCGCTCGTCGCGGTGGGCCCGGATCATTTCGTCGCGCAGCATCGCGTCGGCGGCGCTTATTGAGCGAAGCGCCGCATCGCGTTAAAGCAAAAAGACCCGAAGCAAAACCCGCAGCACCCGCAGCCGAAGCACAAGCCAACCATAACGACCCTGTCACACCCTTAACTCGCAGCCTGGAGCAACCTCATGAACCTGCTGTTCCCGTCCTCTCCGTTTCGTTTGCGCGCGCTCGTCAGCGGCGGCGCGGTGGTGTTCGCGACGCTCGCGGGCAATCTGGCGCACGCCGAAACGACGGCCGTGATGGCCGTCGCGTCGACCTTCACGTCGCTCGATCCGTACGACGCGAACGACACGCTGTCGCAGGCGGTCGCGAAATCCTTCTATCAGGGGCTGTTCGGCTTCGACAAGGACATGAAGCTCGTCAACGTGCTCGCCGACAGCTATGAGGCGAGCCCCGACGCGCGCGTCTATACGATCAAGCTGCGCCATGGCGTGAAGTTCCAGGACGGCACCGACTTCAATGCGGCCGCCGTGAAGGCGAACTTCGACCGCGTGACCGATCCGGCCAACAAGCTGAAGCGCTACAACATGTTCAGCCGCATCGAGAAAACGGAAGTGGTCGATCCGTACACGGTGCGCGTCACGCTGAAAACGCCGTTCTCGGCGTTCATCAACGTGCTCGCGCATCCGTCTGCGGTGATGATCTCGCCGGACGCGCTGAAGAAGTACGGCAAGGACATCGCGTTTCATCCGGTCGGCACGGGCCCATTCGAACTCGTGAAGTGGGACCCGGCCGGCGACCTGACCGTGAAGAAGTTCGCCGGCTACTGGAAGAAGGGTTATCCGAAGATCGATGCGATCGACTGGAAGCCGGTCGTCGACAACAACACGCGCGCCGCGCTGATGCGCACCGGCGAAGCGGACTTCGCGTTCCAGGTGCCGTTCGAGCAGGCCGCGCAACTGCAGTCGAGCCCGAAGCTCGATCTGATCGCGGCGCCGTCGATCATCCAGCGCTACATCAGCCTGAACATGAACCAGAAGCCCTTCGACAACCCGAAGGTGCGTGAGGCGCTGAATTACGCGGTCAACAAGGAAGCGCTGACGAAGGTCGCGTTCGCCGGTTACGCGACGCCGGCCGACGGCGTGGTGCCGCAGGGCGTCGACTATGCGGTCAAGCTCGGACCCTGGCCGTACGATCCCGCGAAGGCGCGCGAACTGCTGAAGGAAGCGGGCTATCCGAACGGCTTCGAAACGACGCTGTGGTCCGCGTATAACTACTCGACTGCGCAGAAGGTGATCCAGTTCGTGCAGCAGCAGCTCGCGCAGGTCGGCATCAAGGCCAGCGTCGAGGCGCTCGAAGCGGGTCAGCGCGTCGCCAAGGTCGAAAGCGCGCAGGACCCGGCGACCGCGCCGGTGCGGATGTACTACGCGGGCTGGTCGTCGTCGACCGGCGAGGCGGACTGGGCGATCAGCCCGCTGCTCGCGGGCTACTCGATTCCGCCGAAGATGGTCAACACGTCGTACTACAAGAACGACGCGGTCGACAACGATCTGAAGCAGGCGCTCGAAACGACCGACCGCACGCAGAAGGCCGCGCTCTACACCGACGCGCAGAAGCGCATCTGGGCCGACGCGCCGTGGATCTTCCTCGTCAAGGAGAAGGTCGTGTATGCGCGCAGCAAGCGTCTGTCGGGCGCTTACGTCGCGCCGGACGGCTCGTTCAACTTCGACGAGATCGCGATCAGGTGATGAGCTGACGAGGCGGCATGCGCAGGCGGCGGTTCAGCCAGCCCGCCGCCGCGCCGCCGCCGCACACGAGTCCTCGTTGCCCGCCTGATTTGCCGCTCATTTGCCGCTCATTTGCCGGACTGGTTTCATGCTGAACTTCCTCGTCAAACGTCTTCTAGGCCTGCTGCCGACGCTCTTCATCGTCGCCGTGCTGGTGTTTCTGTTCGTGCATCTGCTGCCGGGCGATCCGGCGCGGCTCGCCGCCGGTCCTGAAGCGGACGAGGCGACCGTGGCGCTCGTGCGCTCCGACCTCGGGCTCGACAAGCCGCTGCCGCAGCAGTTCGTCCGTTTCTTCTGGCGGATGGCGCATGGCGACTTCGGCGTTTCGACGCGCAGCAAGCGGCCGGTGAGCCAGGAGATCGCGGAACGCTTCTTCCCGACGTTGTGGCTGACGATCGCGAGCATGGTGTGGGCGGTCGTGATCGGCATGGCGATCGGCATCGCCTCGGCGGTGTGGCGCAACCGCTGGCCGGACCGCCTGGGCATGACGCTCGCGGTGTCGGGCATTTCGTTTCCGGCGTTCGCGCTCGGCATGCTGCTGATGCAGATTTTCTCGGTGCAGCTCGGCTGGCTGCCGATCGTCGGCGATGGTTCGTGGCGCAGCTACGTGCTGCCGTCGCTGACGCTCGGCGCGGCGGTCGCGGCCGTGATGGCGCGCTTCACGCGGGCCTCGTTCGTCGAAGTGCTGCACGAGGACTTCGTGCGCACCGCGCGTGCGAAGGGCGTGCCCGAGCGGCTCGTGATCATCAAGCATTGCCTGCGCAACGCGCTGATTCCCGTCGTCACGATGATGGGTCTGCAGTTCGGCTTTCTGCTCGGCGGCTCGATCGTCGTCGAGGTGGTGTTCAACTGGCCGGGCCTCGGCCGTTTGCTCGTCGATGCCGTGTCGATGCGCGACTATCCGATCATTCAGGCCGAGGTGCTGCTGTTCTCGCTCGAATTCATCATCATCAACCTGATCGTCGACGTGCTGTACGCGGTGATCAACCCAACCATCCGTTTCAAGTGAGGCCCGCATGAGCACCACTGCCACCGGGCCGAATGCGGCCACTCCCGTTGCCTCCGAACGCGCGATCCGCACACCGTGGAGCGAATTCTGGCGCAAGTTCCGCAAGCAGCATGTCGCGCTGGCCGCCGGCGTGTTCGTGCTGCTCCTGATCGTGGTCGCGATCATCGCGCCGCATATCGTGCGGTACGACCCCGAGAATTTCTTCGACTACGACGCGCTGAACGCGGGGCCGTCGGCCGCGCACTGGTTCGGCGTCGATTCGCTGGGCCGCGATATCTTCAGCCGCATCCTCGTCGGCTCGCGCATTTCGCTCGAGGCAGGCTTTCTGTCCGTTGCGATCGGCGCGGTGATCGGCACGTTCTTCGGTCTGCTTGCCGGTTACTACGAGGGCTGGTGGGATCGCATCACGATGCGCGTGGCCGACGTGCTGTTCGCGTTCCCCGGCATTCTGCTCGCGATCGGCGTGGTCGCGATTCTCGGCAACGGCATGATCAACGTGATCTGCGCCGTGGCGATCTTCAGCATCCCGGCATTCGCGCGGCTCGTGCGCGGCAATACGCTGATGCTCAAGCAGCTCACCTATATCGAGGCGGCGCGCAGCATCGGCGCGTCGGACTGGACGATCATGGCGCGGCACATTCTGCCGGGCACGATTTCGTCGGTCGTCGTGTACCTGACGATGCGCATCGGCACGTCGATCATCACGGCGGCGAGCCTGTCGTTTCTCGGCTTGGGCGCGCAGCCGCCGACGCCCGAGTGGGGCGCGATGCTCAACGAAGCTCGCGCCGACATGGTGACCGCGCCGCATATCGCGCTGTTTCCGAGCCTCGCTATCTTCCTGACCGTGCTCGCGTTCAATCTGCTCGGCGACGGTCTGCGCGATGCGCTCGATCCGAAGCTGGATCGGCCATGAGCATGAGCAACCATCATTGGGCTGAGCGCGCGCCGCATATCGGCACGTTGCCGGCCGGAGCGCTCGGCACGATCGCCGACGTGGACGGCGTCAGCGTCGGTCATTGCACGCTTGCCGAAGGCGCGCTGCAAACCGGCGTGACCGTGATCCGGCCGCATCGCGGCGATCCGTTCGTCGACAAGGTGCCGGCCGCCGCGTCGGTGATCAACGGCTTCGGCAAGAGCATCGGGCTCGTGCAGCTCGACGAACTCGGCACGCTGGAGACGCCGATCGCGCTGACCAACACCTTCGGCGTCGGTACGGTCGCGCAGGCGCAGATCCGCGCGGCGATTCGCGCGAATCCGCTCATCGGCCGCGAATGGTCGACGCTCAATCCGCTCGTGTTCGAGTGCAACGACGGCTACCTGAACGACATTCAGGCGCTTGCCGTGACCGAACAGCACTTCACCGAAGCATTCGATGCGGCCAGCGCCGATGTCGCGAGCGGTGCGCTCGGCGCGGGGCGCGGCATGTCGTGTTTCGATCTGAAGGGCGGCATCGGCACTGCGTCGCGCGTGTTCAGTGCGGCGGGCCGGGACTACACCGTTGGCGCGCTCGTGCTTGCCAACTTCGGCCGTCTGCCGATGCTGACGATCGACGGCACGCCGCTCGGCCGCATGCTGGCCGAACGCGCGGCCGTCGCTGAGGCGGCGAATGCTGCCAGTGCCGCTGCTCACGCGACCCCCGAGCAACCCGAGCAAGGCTCGATCATCATGATCGTCGCGACCGATGCGCCACTCGACGCGCGCCAGCTGAAACGCCTGTCGTTGCGCGCGGCGGCCGGTCTCGCGCGCACCGGCTCGGTGTACGGCCACGGCAGCGGCGATATCGCGCTGGCGTTTTCGACCGCGTACACGGTGCCGCACGGCGCGGACTTCGTCGCGCTGCCGCCGCTGGTCGCGGATCACTGGATGGACCCGCTGTTTCGCGCCTGCGCCGACAGCGTCGAGCAGGCGATCGTCGATGCATTGTGGAGCGCCGAGTCGGTCACCGGTCGCGACGGCCATCGGCGGCTGTCGCTGCGCGACAGCGTGCCGGACCTTGCCCACCTGCTGAGGAATTCCGCGCGATGAAAGTCCTGATCTCCACCGACATCGAAGGCATCGCCGGCGTGTTCCATGCCGAGCAGACGCGCGCGGGCAACGGCGAATACGAAGCCGCGCGACGCTGGATGACGCTCGAAGCCAACGCGGCCGTCGAAGGCGCGTTCGCGGGCGGCGCGACCGACGTGTGGGTCAATGATTCGCACGGCGGCTTTCGCAACCTGCTGCCCGATCTGCTCGATCCGCGCGCCCAGCTCGTGCTCGGCAAGCCGCGCACGCTCGGCATGATGGCCGGGCTCGAATACGGTGCGGCGCTGGTCTTCATGCTCGGCTATCACGCGAAGGCGCAAACGCGCGGCATCCTCGCGCACACGATCAACAGCTTCGCATTCGCGCGCGTGGCGTTCAACGGCGTGGAGCTGGGCGAAGCGGGGCTGTACGGTGCGCTCGCCGAAGAATATGGCGCGCGCGTGGTGCTTTTATCGGGTGACGACGTGTTCGCCGAGGAAACCGCGTCGCGTTTTCCCGGCGCGCGTTTCGTCGTCACGAAGACCGCAACCGGGCAGGCAAGCGGCGTCACGCGGTCGCCCGCGAGCGTGCGCGAGGCGCTGCGGGCCGCCGCGCGCGACGTGGTCCGTCAGCATGTCGAAGCGGGCCGCGCGCCTGCCGCGACGCGCGCGGAGCCGCGAACGATCGACTGCGAACTGCGCGTGCAAACGAGCGGGCTCGCCGATCTGTTCTGCCAATGGCCGACGCTTACGCGCGTCGATGGCGTGAGGTTGCGCTTCAGTGCGGCGTCGGCCGAGCATGCGGTGCGGATGCTGAACTGTCTGTCGGCGATGTCGTTCATGCTGCGCTGAGCCGCGCGGCGTCGAGCCGCCGGCTTACTGCTGCTGCCGGCTCAACTCGCGCGCCGCGTGATCGATCGCCTCCGCCACCGCCCCGGCGTGCGACACCGGCGCGAGATGGCTCGACGCGACCGGCACCACCTTCGCGCCGATGCGCGCGGCGATCATTCTCTGCAGATCGGGCGACACCGCGTGGTCTTTGGTCGTCAGCACGTACCACGACGGTTTGTCCTTCCAGCCGACCTGATCGACCGGTTCGTCGAATGCGCTCGCGGCGATCGGCACCTGCGCGGCGGCGAGCACGCGTGTGACGGTCTCGGGCACGTCGGCGGCGAGATCGGCGTGATAGCGCGCGCGGTCGATCCACAAGAACCCGTTCGCGTCCTTGCTGATGCTCTGGCCGGCCGGCATCGGCCCGCCGGCCTTCATCACGTCCATCGCCGATTCGTGCAGTTGCGGCGCAAGCGCGGCGACATACACGAGCCCGGCGACGTTCGGCGCATTCGCGGCGACCTCGGTGATCACGACGCCGCCCCACGAGTGCCCGACCAGCAGCACCGGACCGTTCTCGCGATCGAGCACGCGGCGGGTCGCGGCGACGTCGTCGGCGAGCGAGGTCAGCGGGTTCTGCACCGAGCTCACGTGATAACCCTTTTGCTGCAGCTTCGCGACCACGCCGTTCCAGCTCGATCCGTCGACGAACGCGCCATGCACGAGCACGATGTTGCGCACCGGTCCGCCGAGCGCGGCGGCAGGCGGCTTGCTGGCAGTAGCGGGGGCAGGCGCTGGCGCAGGCTGGCCGCTTGCCTGCGACGCGGCGTCATCGGCCGTTTGCTGGGCGGCGGGCACCGTCTGCGCGAGCGCGGACGTACTGACGCCCGCGAAACAGAGGCACAACACGGCGGCGCAAAGCAGACGTTTGGGCAACATATTGAAGCTCCGCGGCATGAAAAGTGGACTTCGGCAACATACCCAGGCGCCATCCCCGTGACAATTACAATCCGCGCGCTTAAGTGCGGCGCAGAACGAAGCGGGCGGCTCCGAATGTCAGAGGAATAGGGCCTCGCCGAACAGGGCAACGCGCCGCGCGCGCTGCTGAAGCTCGACCGGCGAGGCGTGCCGTATCTGGCGATCGGTCTGTCGGCGCTCGCGACGTTCGCGTGCGTGATCATCAACTACGTGATCCCGGCGGAAGCGCTCGGACTGCTGATGTCGCTCGTGGTCGCGGCGCTGGTGCTGAACTGGGCGCTGATCAGCCTCACGCATCTGAAGTCGCGCAAGGCGATGGTAGCCGCGGGCGAAACGCTGGTGTTCCGCTCGTTCTGGTTCCCGGTCAGCAACTGGATCTGCCTGGCATTCATGGCGCCGATCCTCGTGATTCTGGCGCTGACGCCGGGCTTGTCGATCTCGGTGTGGCTGGTGCCGGCATGGCTCGCGCTGATGTGGGGCGGCTACGTGATCAAGCGACGCCGCGAGGTTGCGCGCGCTGGCATGGGGGCCGCGAGCCGATAAGCGCCGATCGGCGCGACGTGCGTGGCATTCCGCAGCGAACACGGCGATTCGCCGCCAACGAACGATCTTCGCGCGCCGAAGTTCCCGACATAGGTCGGTCTCGTGTGGGCGAGCGCACAGATCGATTTTTGCGAATCGGTAATCTCTGTCCGGTCGTCCGGCACGAAGCCGGCATGGCTGGCCATGCCGGCCATCCCCGGACCGTACCGGCGACATGGTCTGCTGGTACGCCCCCGCTAGCGCGGGTCTCATGGGCGCAGCAACTCCCACGTTGATTGACGTACCGCGGAGAGACACCATGTTCAACGCAGGCGCCGTACGAACCAGGTCGAACTTCGGCGCGGGTGCCGCGCTCCTTTTGCTGATTGCGGTAGCCTGCCTCGCGCTGCGTATTCTGCACGTCGTCGCGAAGTTTCGTGGCAACGTCCCTGACGCCTTCGGCGATTTCAATTTCTACCTGTACGCCTTCAACGTCGTGCTGCATGACCCGGCGCGCCTGTACGACCACGACGCGCTCATCGCGTTTTTGCAGGGCATCGGCGCGCGCTCGACGGGCGACGACATCTTCTACGCCTACCCGCCGCAGTTCGCGCTGGTGTTTGCGCCGCTCGCGCTGCTGACGCCGCTCGCCGCGAAAATCGTCTGGGTGAGTACGTCGCTCGTGTTGTTCTCGGTGGCTTTGTATCTCGTCGTCACGATGGCGTACCGCGGCACGGAGCGCAGCGTGAACCTGCTGCTGGTGGCGGTCGCGCTGCTGAGCTTTCCGCTCGTCGAAGATACCTACGACGGCCAATCGAACGAACTGCTGTTCTTCCTGTTGATTGCGACTTTCGCGCTGATCGAGCGTGGCAAAGGTTATGCCGCTGGACTCTTTCTTGGCTTTGCGATCGCGATCAAGCTCACGCCCCTGGCCGTCGCCGGCCTGCTGTTGCTGCGTCGCGAATGGCGGACGTTCGTGATGGCGAGCGTCGTTGCGATTGCGTTGACGCTGATCACCGGAGCGCGCGTCGGCTTCGACGTTTTGTGGCACTACTTCGTGTCGGACATGCCGCGCCTGAACAGCATGGCACTGGCGATGAGCGGTGGCGGCGCGCCGATGAACAATGCCGTGAGGGGCGCGCTGCAGACGCTATCGGCGACGGTCGGCATGCCGGTGTCCGGTACGTTGCTGTCGATTGCTTCGCATGCGTTGGTGCTGGCTGCTTGCCTACTGTCCGCGTATCTGGTGTTTCGCCGCCATCGGGACAGCCGCATCGACTACGCGCTCGCTTCGATGACGATGCTCGCGGCTTATCCGATCCTCGAGCCGATCCACATGGTGCTCGCGTTAATCCCGTTGCTGATTTTGCTGGGGACCGCCTTCGAAGCGCGCGGCGGGCAACTGTCGGCGCTCGGTCCGAGACTGGAGATGCTGCTGGCCGCGATCGTCGTAGTCTTGCTGTTCTTTGCGGCGCGATTCGTGTCCTACACGGTCGCGGCGCTGATCATTTACGGGCTCTGTGTCGCAAGGTACTTTCCACCGTCGGTGAGGCGGCGAGGGCGTGCTTACCAGCCTGGATGAATGATCCCGGTGTGGCCAAAGGGTTTTTGATGGGAGATGCGACTGGCGATGTCTTCCGGACGATTGGGAATCGGGAAGATTGTTTGAGCAGGGCCGGAATGAAAAACCCCCTGCTATCGCTTTGCTTGAGCGGGTTCGAGGAATTTTGCCGGTACGGATACCACCAAAAATACCACCGGGCGTGCGTATTTGCCAGAATGAGCGAGCGAATGCTTATCGGCGAACCGGGCATATTACGGTCGGCAGAGTTCGACCCTGAGCCGCCTGTCGAGTCACCATAGCGAATGTCCGTAAGAGAGCGGCGGATTCAACCGGTGGATGCAATAGTTTGCTGGAATCGTTCGGCGGGCGTCTCGCAGTCCAGTGTCTTTCTTGGACGCTCGTTCAGGCACCCCGCAATGCGTCGAGCTCTGCGCGAAGCGCAGCCACTACGCCAGTCCAATCACCTCGCGTCGTTTGTCGAAACAAGTGCGCCTGTGCGTACCATGGACTATCGCTTCTGTCGAGTTGCCATCTCCAGTCCGGCATGAACGGCAAAGCAATCCATACGGGCTTGCCGAGCGCCCCCGACAGATGCGCTACAGCCGTGTCGACGCTGATGACGAGGTCGAGGCGAGCGATCAGCGCAGCCGTCTCAGCGAACGTAGTGAGCCGCGTGGAAACATCACGCAGCACCGCGCGCTGCTCAAGCTGCGCGAGGCACGTACGATCACTGTCGCGTACATCCTGTTGCAGCGCGAAGAAGTCCGCGTCGGCATCTAACAACGGCTTCAGTTGCTTGAGCGACATAGACCGGTTGCAGTCATTTACATGCGTCAGGCTTCCCGACCATACGATCCCAACTCTCGGCCGTCGAGCAGAGCCTGCAAAAAGATCGTCCCATTGACGTACAAGCGCGTCGTCTGCGTGAATATATGGACCGGTCACCGCGAGATCGGGTGCACGAACCTTGAGCGCAAACGGTAGACTCAGGGTCGGAACGTGATAATCGAAATGCGGCACCTGTCCTGTCTCGCCGATGACTTCGGCCGCACCCTGATAATTCTTGAGAAGCGGCAGCAGTGCATCCTGAACACGCAACACGACCCGAGCTCCAACTGCACTGAGTCGATCCACGAAACGCACGAATTGCAGCGTGTCGCCGAACCCCTGCTCGTGATGAACGAGTATTGTCTTGTCACGTATCGGTTGGGTGCCGGTCCATAGCGTGTTCTGCGGAAAACCGTGGCTATCGGTGCCATCGCGCCAACGCCATTCATATTCGCGCCAGCCGTGTTCGAATTCGCCGAGCAGCAAATTCGTCTGAGCCCGATTGGTGCGGGCGCCGACGTCGTTCGGATCGAGCGAAAGCGCCTTCTTGAATTGAAGCAACGCCTCATCAAAGCGTCGCAGATCTCGCAACGCGACACCGAGATTGACGTATGCGCGCACGAAACGCGGCTTGAGCGCGATCGCCTGCCGGTAGGCATCCAGTTCGTCCTCATAGCGCTCCAACTTGCCGAGCAGCGCGCCCCGGTTGTAATGCGCTTCGGCTGAATGTGCCTGGATTTTGCACAGATGCACCAGGATTTCGAGTGCACGCTGCGGTTCGCCAAGCTGTATCAGCGACATTGCGACGCCATGCAATGAAGCGGCATGGTTTGGAAACTGGGCCAGGCAGCGCTCGAACAGCGCTATCGCATCATCGTGACGTTGCGCCAACTGACACACCTGCGCGGCGAAATTCAGGTGTTCCGCCGACATGGACATGTGCGCCGATGCCTGTATCAGATACGCCGCTGCGCGTGCATGATCGCCCTGTTTGGCCGCGATGTAACCGAGGCCCGCAAGAGCTTCACCGTGGTCGGGGACGCTTGCCAGAATACCGCTCAGCAGACGTGTTGCATCGTCGAATTGACCGGCCATGAGGTTCTTTTGCGCGGCAGCGAGAGCGTGTTCAGTGTCGTGATTCATGGCGATGTAGGGCGGCGCAGAATGCGATCTGTCGACGGGTGGGAAACGCCTCATTGTACGGCGTCGCGTAACGCGGGCCTCCAGATCGAAGCAATGGCAGCCGTCGGTTCTCTGCGTATGGAAATAGCGACGATTCCGGCGACGCGGAGCCCTGCAGTCCTCCTTTCCGATTGCTACGCAAGACAGGTCAACCCCAGTGGCTGTCGTATGTTGAATGGGGAACGGACGGTCGCAGGTTGGGTTCCGGCGGCTGCTTATGGCCGCCGAACGAAACCGCTCGCGCGGTAGAGGGCTCCGGTCCGACGCGGGAGGTCAGGGCGAGGCCGGTCACGCGGTTTTATGTTGGCGAATGAGGCAATCCGCCTCGTTCTCCAGCAGGAGCCGAATCATG
>NZ_VZQP01000047.1:0-68697 GCF_014397655.1 Paraburkholderia sp. UCT31 | reverse complement strand
TCCAACGGATAGTGCAGGCGCTTGAGAACCTTGCTGATACCCGCAGGCAGCGTCGCACGCGAGGACTTTTTCGTCTTGGCCATCTCGATCGTGATCCATGGAAAAATGCGAATTCTAGCGCAGTGCGTTAGCGCGACAGAACCCTGCCGTCTACGGCCGATGGGCGACCGCAGCTGGCCGCCCTCTGCCTGCCGCGGTCGACGACAGGCGTCCCCGCTTCTGCCGATTGTCTGAGATCCACGACTGGCCGTTTCTCTGCGCGATGGACACTGTTGCAAATCGGCTGCTTTGCGCTGCATCAGAGCGGCTTGAACGCAAGCATCTGCCAAGCCCAGCGCGGCCATACTGTGGAACAGCCCCTTGGCGTTTCAGGCAACCGGCTTGCGCCACACGCTGGCTAGCCACGGCTGCCGCTCACGCGGCAAGCCGGCGGGCCGGTAATAGTGCTCAATTTCGACGAAGCCTGCGTCCGCCATATATCGGCGCCATGCTTCGAAATCATGGAAGACGCCGTAGCGGCCGTGGCTCCAGCCTTCTTGATTCGTGCCGCGCGGGTTGGAGCTGAACAGCACGCCGCCGGGCTTCAGCGTCGCGTGCAATTGCCGCAACACGCGCGGCAACGCCTGACTCGGGACATGGAACAGCGCGGCGTTGGCGAAAATGCCGTCAAAGTGCGCGGCCGGCAAATCGAGATGCAGGAAATCCTGCTGCCAGACGTCGCAGCCAGTCGCGTCACGCGCCATCGCAACGAAGCGCTCGGCGCCATCGAGGCCGACCGCGCAATGGCCGAGTGTAGTGAAGGCCTTGAGATCTCGCCCCGGCCCGCAGCCGAAATCCAGGATCGTAAGAGGCGGCTCGACTTCGATATGGTGCAGGAGCGCCGCGATGTTCTGCGTGACGTCGTGGTCGTACGTGCCGTTGCGGAAATCTTCCGCGTGCGCGTCGTAGTGCTGCAACGTGACGGCACTGATTTTATCGAGGTCGCGGGGGTCGAGTTCCATGCGGAAAGTATATCTCGGGGCATTTCCCGCACAACTACGTCGTACTTCTGGTGTCATCGGTCGTGGTCGGTTGCGTGCCGAACAGGATGAACAACGCGATCCGGTGTGCGCAAGTGATTCCTCTTGGGCTTCCGAAGAAAGCGCACGGTATCAGGCGAACGGCTGGAGATGGCCGTACTTTGCCGATCGTCGTGCGATCGACCCGTGCGTGCCACGAGCGGCAGCACGCGACCCACTGCGGCCCTTCGGGTCGGCTCTCCATCAATGGCTGTTCCCAAAGTACAACCGTCATTCGTGCGGCCATGTCGGCCGGCAAATTCACGGGGCGGACACTCGTGAATCGTCGCAGAACCGGAGCAGCAACGTCCGCTGTCGCAACTTTCGTTGTTTTTACGGATTATTCAAGGCCCATATTATTACTACACAGGCGCATAGCGTTGTCGCAAAGCGCGCTGGCCACGAGCATGCAGTTGAATAGTCTTCGCTTGAACTGCTATGCCGTCAAAGTGTATTTATTTTATCTGCATCTCATTGTAAGTCCGGCCCTTCAGACAACGTCCACAGGGCGCGTCTATCGGCTGATGTCGACGATCTTAGCCTGTGTCGGCGCTTGAATACCAAGCAGTTGCGCAGCGACAGGAATCACGCGGCTTGCCCGCAGGCCGGTCAGACAATCGCTTGTGCTTTCCTTGTGCCGGCCGCACCCTTCCTGCCGGCACGGAACGCATTCGCTCTCCCCCTGCAACAGGTACACGTTGCCGCGCAGGCCTGAGCCACGTCGAGCCCATGGCGCCTTACCCACCGGCCAGTTCCATGGCCACGGGCCCCAGCGAACCGGGTCGCCTGGGCCGAACAGCGCGATCGTCAACGTGCCGCATGCGGCCGCAACGTGCGTGGTACCCGTATCGGGACCAATGAAGAGCTTCGCGCGCCGGATCATTTCCGCCGTTTCGCCGAACGTCAGCTCACCGACAAGATTCAGGACCGGCTCGCCAGCCGCCACTACCACCTGCGCGGCATACGTGCGCTCGGCCTGCGCCGGTCCTCCGCTCAGCGCGACGGCAAAGCCATGCGCGCGCAGCCAGCGGATCGTTGCGGCCCAGCCATCGACGGTCCATTGCTTATACCCGTACTTGGGGCACAGATGCAGCACGACCATGGGCTGCCCCGGCTTCGCGCCGGGCGGCGCATTGAGCCGCGCCTCGAACCGGGCTCTGCGCTCGAGATCGGGACCGATGCCCGGTGCGACCACCTCCGCACGCGGCGTCACACCCACCAGCAGCGCCAGTTCCAGGGTGTTCGACACCACGTGTGCCTGCAGTTGCCAGTCGAGCGCAATACGGTGAAGCATGAGGCGAGCAAACCACTTCACACGATCGGCATTGACGAGCCCGATCCGTTTGCGACCGGCAAGCCACGTATAAATCAGTGCGCGATCGGAGTCGGTGGCTGCGCAGGCCAGATCGTAACGCCGCCAGATCCCCGCCGCGTCGGCAATTCGCTCACGCAGCGGGACGCGCTGAGCGACAGTAATGACGCGGCGCAGGTCCGGGTTGTGCTCAAGTACCCCCTCTGTACCCCGAAACACGATCATGTCTATCATGGCTTCGGGCCATTGCGTCTTCATCGACCGGATAAGCGGTGTCACCATCAACACATCGCCTATGCGACGTGGGCAGGCCACGAGAATTGTTCGCGGAGGCCGTTCCAGCTTCAGCGCACGTGAGTTGTCGACTTCCCCGATTTCCCGCTTGCGCGCCTCGATGCACGCAAGCAGTGTTGCTACATTCAGCGCGAAAAAGGCTGCGCTCATCACGAGCGTCAACGCGTCGATCGTCAACCCGAAGATGATCGTACTGCCAACCACGGCGAGTCCCAGATACGATGCGGTAGCGATTTCGCCGTCCGCGCTGAGCCGGTTCCGCCAGAACGGTGTAAAGGTCCCGACGTACAGAAGCAGCAGTGCGGCCACGCCCACCGTTCCCATTTGGGAAAGCGTCGAAAAGAACTCGCTATGTGCGCCCGCGTTGACGATCGCCCGCGGCGCCTCGCCGCGTTGGGCAAGCTCGTTCAGCGCCTCCTCCAGACGGCCGCGCCCCACGCCAAACGCCGGATGGCGCGAGTACAGGAGCGCGGACGCGCGCCACAATTGAAGGCGCAGCCCAAGCGAAGTATCGATCTTGCCTTGCTGCATTGCCTTGATGTCGGACACGGTCGCGTCGACCCGCTGGCGAACCATGCTGCTGGATCCGAGTGCCACGAAAAACGCCACGATCGCACAGCTCAATGTAATGCGTGCCCGCCTGCTGGCTAGCCAGTGCCGGCCGCCGACGGTTGTCCATACGAGCAGCGCCACCGCAATCCAGCCCCCGCGCGAGCCCGACAGATATGACGCATATCCGCCGAGCAGAAACGCCGCAATCTTGATCGCCACCTCAGTTATGCGTGCGCGCCTGCCTCGCGTAATCGACACAATCGACAGGAAGCCGAGCAGCAATGCTGTGTCGCCGAAAGGGATCGGGTTGGTAAATGAATTGCCGAGGCGACCGGGGATGACCCAGACGGCTGGATGAAATTGCGCGTAGATGGCCCACGTACCGACGCCCAGTGCGCCCGCCACAAATCCCCACTGCACGAGGCGGAGTTGCCGGTACGCCAGCGACCCCAGATAGAAAAAACTCGGGACGACGAGAGCCAGCCGCAGGAATGGATCCAATGCCGGGAACGTGCTGCTTCGAAAAACCGCTATCTGGAACAGCACGACCGCCGGCATGCCGATCAGACCCAGCACGAAGAGCCGGTGCTCGCGAAACAGCGCCGCCGCGCAACGCCGATGCCCGGCTTTGCCAAGGTAGGCCAGAGCGAGCGCGAAAATAACGAAAAAGCAGTAGCCGGTGCCCCCTCTTATCGACAGCATTACAGCCGGCGACAAGACGACAGCCAAGGTAGCGACACAGCCTGATAGTTGGTTGGCACGCATCATGTCGGAACCTGAAGTCTAGCGAGGAGTAGCAGCCCAAGCCGATTGTGCCATGCGCACCGTCCATATTGAATGGAGAAGCGAATGGCACTGGCCGAGCCCCCGGAAATTCGAAATCGTTCGACCGGCCCGCTCCGACGCGTTAGGCTTGAGCTTCCGTGACCGACCGACTTCAGCCGCTCGGCGCGAGATTGTGGCAAAGGCCGCTTTCAAGTGTCCGTTGTCAGCGCATGACAACATTCCCGCCTGGCGCAACCATCCACTACACGCAGGAAAGATCGTGGCACGACTCGGTTACCTCCTCGTCGTAATGCTGTTGCGAGCATTCTCTGTGCTTCCGTACCCTTTGGTCGCGAGGCTTGGCAGCGCGCCTGGTGCAGCTTTGTATGCGCTTCCAAGTCGCCGCAAACATGTTGTATTTGTCAATCTACGCCTTTGCTTTCCAGAAAAGACCGACCGCGAGCACCACGATCTTGCCAAAGAACATTTCCAGCAGGTTATCCGCAGCTATCTCGAACGAGGCATTCAATGGTTCGGTAGTGCAAAAACGATAAAGAATATTGTCCAGATCGAAAGCAGGATTGATCTCGAAGACAGGGATGCGCCACCTACCATCTTTATGGGGTTCCACTTCGTGGGCATCGAGATCGGATGCATGCTGTACTCGATGCAGCCACCTGTCGCAGCACTGTACACACGCATGTCGAACACGCGCCTCTGCGACCTTGCAAGGCGACAGCGCGGCAGGTTTGGCGCGGATATGATCGAACGTTCGACGAGCGCCAGAAAGATCGTGGGAATACTTCGTTCTGGCAAACCAGTCATGCTCGCAGCGGACATGGATCACGGTATCAACAACTCTGTTTTTGTCCCATTCTTCGGCGTTCCCGCCTGCACGCTGACATCCGTCTCGCGGCTTGCAAGACTGGGCCATGCGCGCGTTGTGCCGTTCGTGACGGAGGTGCTGCCGAATTTCAAAGGATATAAATTGACCATCTTCGAGCCGCTCTGCGATTTCCCATCAGGGAGTGACACGGACGATGCGCGGAGAATGAACGCGTTTCTTGAGGCTCAGATTTTGCGATTTCCGGAACAGTATTACTGGGTGCATCGACGCTTCAAACACCGCCCACCCGGCGTTCCAGCCGTCTACTAAAATACTGGGTGGCCGGCGTGTCCTTCCACTACCGGTGAACACCCTGATTTGCCGACGAGGCGACAACCGCCGCGGAAGCACGACGGTCCGTTGTCTCGGGCGAAGCCGCTGCTCGCCCTTCGGGGGGCGTTGAGAACCGAGGTCCATGCTTTCCTGGTCACGACGCAGGACGCGCTGAACGAACTGGCGCCAGCAGAGGTATTGGCCGGCGCTCCGTTCGAGACACGCGCGTCCCTGCATGCGAGTCAGCAAAGGCTCCTGCAACTGCCCTCGAACGAGCGGCAGCGCAAGGTCCTTGCGTTGATCAACGGACCGGGAACAGCCATGGCCGCATGAACGGCTAGCCGTTGCGCACAACTGCCCGTCGGCCCTCGATCGACTTCACATTCGAATACTGCTCGAGCATCGCCGCCAGTTCCGCCTCGATTGCCTGCTGGATGATTCGTCGCGCCCCTTGCTGGATCAGATCGTCCAGACCCGGCGCCCCCTTGATTTCCGCTTCCGTCGTTTGACCGCTCTTCGTTTCCTGAGTATGTTTCGCGATGCTGGTGGAGTTCGATTGAGAAAGTGTTACCGTGGAAAGCAACATTCTCCTTCAATGGCCACCGCCTTCTCCTGCCTCCCGCCTACGCCGCGTACACCACTTTCAACGATAGCTCCCTGAATATTCGCGGTGATGTTTGCTGGGGATTCCTATGTTTGTATACTTGAAGAATTCTTTCTGACGTGAACGATTTTCAGCGGCGGCCGGCGCCTGCTTCAGAATGAAAACCCTGAATGACGCCTAGACGCCACGTGCCGTTCGTCCTCATCCAGACGGCTTCGTACTGACTCGCAACCGCTATCGTCCCGCTTGCGATGCGCACGCTCGCCGTCATGGAGCCGCACACCAGCGCGAAGCGTTCACCCGTCTGAATCTCGCTCAAGTCGAACTTCACTGCTTCGTAACGCATCGCGCCGCTCGTGAGCTTGTCGAGGTAGCTTTCGCGGCTGTCGCGCGCGCCTGTCGAATGGATATAGACGAGGCCTTCTTCGAACAGATCGCGCAGCGTGGCCGCGTCGCCCGCCAGCATTGCGGCGCATCGCGCTTCTTCGAGTTGACGAATGATGTCTGCGTCTTCGCCATGATTCATCGATATGTCCTTTTTGCCCGATTGCGCGCGACGGTGCGCCAGTCGCAATGCCGTCGCGCGCCGATGCTTACCTTACTGGCTGATTGCGTCCAGACGCGTCTTGTCGCGACCCTTGAGGCCGAGCATTTCGCGTGCTTCCGCGGGAGTCGCGATTTCCAGACCAAGGCGCGTGAGAACGTCGCGAATCAATTCGACCTGCTGGGCGTTCGAGGTGGCGAGCTTGCCCGGACCGATCATGAGGGAATCCTCAAGGCCGACACGTACGTTGCCACCCATCAGCGCGGCCTGCGTAATCAGCGGCATCTGATGTTTGCCGGCGCCGAGCACTGACCACTGATAGTTGTCGCCGAACAGCTTGTCCGCAATGCGCTTCATGTGCACGAGATTCTCGGGATCCGCGCCAATGCCACCCAGAATGCCCAGCACGAACTGCAGGAAGATCGGACCTTTGACGAGCCCGCGATCGACGAAGTGCTTCAGGTTGTAGAGATGCCCCACGTCGTAGCACTCGAATTCGAAGCGCGTGCCGTGCGCATCACCCAGCCGCTCGAATACTTCTTCGATATCCGCGAACGTATTGCGGAAAATCGCACGCCGCGTGCTTTCGATAAAGTCTTTTTCCCACGAGTATTTGAACTCTTTCAGCTTGTCGAGAACCGGGAAGATCCCGAAGTTCAGCGAACCCATGTTGCAGGACGCCATCTCGGCCGAAATGTCGAGCGCGCCGGCGAGGCGTTCGTCCAGCGTCATATTGACCGCGCCGCCCGTGGTGAGGTTGATCACCGCGTCGGTGGCCGCGTGAATCCGCGGCAGGAATTGACGATACACCGACGGGTCGAACGCCGGGCGTCCGTCTTCGGCATAACGCGCGTGCAGATGCAGAATGGACGCGCCTGCCTCTGCCGCGGCAATGGCTTCGCGTGCGATGTCGTCGGGCGTCACCGGCAGATGCGGCGACATGCTCGGCGTATGAATCGATCCCGTGATTGCACAGGTAATGATGACTTTACGTGCCAAGTATTTTTTCTCCGTTGAGTCGATCAGACCGGCTCGGCCACGACGACGTTTTCAATGTGTCCGATGCCCTCGATCTCCACGCGCAGCACGTCGCCGATATTGAGGAAACGCGGCGGCTTGGCTGCGCCACCCACGCCCGACGGCGTGCCCGTCGCGATCACGTCGCCCGGTTCGAGCGTCATGACGGTCGAGAGATAAGCGATCTGCTGCCAGACGTTGTAGATCATCTCGCCGGTGCGAACTTCCTGACGGCATTCGCCGTTCACGAGCATGCGCATTTGCAGCGCGTGCGGATCGGCGATTTCATCCGGCGTCACGAGCCACGGACCAAACGGGCCGTGCGTGTTGAACGACTTGCCGAGCATCATCGTCGGCGAGCGCATCTGCCAGTCGCGTACCGAAACGTCGTTGCACACGACATAACCGGCGACGACCGACGCGGCCTCGGCTTCCGACACGTGACGGCAGCGGCGGCCGATGACGACGCCCAGTTCCGCTTCATAGTCGAGCTTGTCCGATACCTTCGGCATTTGCACGGGGTCGAACGGGCCGCTCACGCACGAGACCTGCTTGTTGAACCAGACCTGGCTGTCCGGCACCTGGATGCCTGCCGCTTTCGCTTCCTCGACATGGCGGCGATAGTTCATGCCGATCGCGAGGAACTTCGACGGGTTCGGCACCGGCGCGTCGAGTCGCACGTCCGAAAGCGGGTACGTGACGGCGTCCTCGATGCGCACGTTCCTGACGTATTGCATGAGCGCGGGGCCGCCCTGCAGCAGTTCCAGCATGGTGCGGGGCAATCTGCCGTCGCTGGCGGGCAGATCGATAACCTGCTGGCCTTCTACCTTACCGATCGATTGATATCCGCGGCATTGAAAAGTGACGAGTTTCATTGAAGTCCTGCTAAAGAGTGTTGAATGGTGACGGGTGCGCTCTGCGCGTCAGACACCGTGTTCCGAATTGGCGAAGAAGATCGCGGGCAGATCGGGACCCCACAGGTACATGCCATCCTCCGGCGCGTGATCTTCCGCGACCCAGTCCACCGAAGCGGGGATGAAATCCATCGTCGCGCTGTACTCGCAAAAGCTGCCCCACGGGTCCAGTACGTAGTAGAAGTAGTTGGAGCCGAGCACGTGACGGCCCACGCCCCAGCCTTCGCTGTAACCGGCGGCGGCCATCTGCATGTAGCCGAGACCGACTTCCTCGACGGTCGGGACATCCCAGCTCAGGTGATGCAGCGCCGGGCCCGAACTCATTGCGAAGGCGAACAGGTGATGGTCGCCGCCGTGCGGCGCGTGGATGAACGCAACGCCGTCGCCGGAGCGGTCCGAGAGGCGCAGGCCGAGCACGCGCTCGCAGAAATCGATCTGCGCGGGGACGTTCGGTGTCGCGAACGCAATGTGCGAGAGCCGCGTAGGCTCTATGCGCTTCGTGCTGCGACGGTAGGGCGCGCAACGCACGCCGTTGACGGGCAGCGCCGGGCTCGCGTGGCTCGCTTCGTCGAGCGTCGTCTTGGCGCCGGGGCGGATCTGCAACGCGACGCCGTCAGGATTGCGAATCCAGAAGCCTCCGGCTTCGGCGCCTTCGGGCGGCGCGACGATCTCGACGCCGATCACCACGGCACGCGCGCGCAGCGCGTCGAGTTCGTCCTCGAAGCAGTGTAGCGTGAGCCAGTCGATCTTCTTGCGCGGCCCTTCCTTAATGCGGCCCCACACATGCGACGATCCAAACGTGCGGATCAGCAGACCCTTGTGGCCTTCCGATTGGACGTCGAGCCCAAAGGCTGTATAGAAGCGCCGTGCATCGTCGAGTGACGGCACGCTCATGCTGAAGGCGCCGATCGAATGAATGCCGAGGCGGTCGCGCCTGCGTTCTTGGGTCATTTAGGTCTCTTGGCCTTGTGGGGTGGTTTCAGTGTCGGGTTGCATCGCATACCGCCAGGCGTCGACGAGCGCATCGAGTTCGCCAGTCGTGCGGGCCGCGCCATAGCTGTAGAAGTCCGGACGTGCGATCACCGCCGCCACGCCGAGTTGCGCGAAGTAGTCGGCATACGCACCGTTGATGTCGACGAAGCCGCCTTCGCCGAAATGCGTGACGATCACGCCGCGCTCATCCAGCGCCTGCCGGTTAGTCAAGCTAAGCGCGTCGAGCACGGCTTTATTCGTCGCAATCAAGGCGAAGCCAACGCCGAACACATCGTCGAACAGGCCGCGCCGGCCGTTGATCTCGACGAGGCCTTGCGGCGTCAGGCAGCCGCTGCCCGGTGTTTCCGCTTCATACAATCCCGCGCCGAGACGCGGTCGCGGCGCCTCGGGCGGCCGGAAGCCCGGTGTCGCCTGCGCGGACAGCATCTGGAGGTCGCGTGCGGCGGCCGCGTCGGGATTGGTGATGCAGATCACCTTGCCCAGTTCGATCGAGAAGTTGATGATCTCGCGCACGTGGTTCGATCGCTCGGGACCATAGCTGTCGAGCAGCGCGTCGCTGCCTTTGCCCGCGAGAATCGCGTCGAGCCGCCATGCAAGCGCCGCCGCGTCGCGCAGACCGCTGCACATGCCTTGCCCCGCGAACGGCGGCATCAGATGCGCGGCATCGCCCGCCAGCAAGACCTTGCCCGCACGCCATTGCTTCGCCCAGCGTCCGCGGAACGTATAAACCGCATGGCGCTCCAGAACCGCGTTGCCGGGCGTGACGTTCCAGCGGGCGAGCAGGTCCCACGAAACCGAGTCCAGGTTCATCTGCTCCGCGGTTTCGCCGGGCAACAGCATGAACTCCCAGCGACGGCGGCCGGGACCACCCGGCACGATGGTCGTCGGCCGCGCCGGATCGCACAGTTGCCAGGTTTTCGGCATCCACTCGCGCGGCGCAAGCGGTTTGACGTCGACCACCAGCCAGTCGAACGCGAAACCGAGATCTTCGAACTCGAGGCCGAGCGCGTTGCGCACCATCGAGTTCGCGCCGTCCGCGCCAATCACATAGCGTGCGCGAATCGTGTCCTTCTCGCCGCCGGCAACCCACTTGCCGTCCACCAGCCGTCCCGCCTCGATATCGACGCGCACGCCGTCGGCTTTTTCGACGAGCGCGTTAGCCGACCAGCCCTGACGCACCGTGACATTCGGCAGTGCCTTGACATGTCCGTCGAGGACGCGCTCGAGCTCCGGCTGCGCGAACATCGTCGATACAGGCCAGCCACTCAGGCCCGTGCCGCCCCAGTCGAAATCCATCAGAACTTCGTTGCTTGCGTTGCGCCACTGGTAGCGGTCCGTAACCTCCGCGATGCGGTTGATATCATCTATGACCCCGGCCGCCTGGAAGAGCCGGGCGATTTCGTGGTCGTAATGGACGGCGCGCGGCAGCGGATAGAGGTCGGGCCAACGCTCGACCACGCTCACGCTGCGCCCCGCGCGTCCGAGCATCAGCGCAAGTAGCTGACTCGTCGGGCCATAGCCGATAATTGCAACATCGACGATCCTGTCTGCCACCATTTTTCTCCTGAGTCGGGCATCGTCACAAACTGACGATATCGTACAATTCATACTCTATTGTCATGTTGACCAATTCGTCCATGCAATGGGGGAAACCCCGGGTACCGCGCTAATGACCAAGCATTCGAAAAGCGACAACCAGGGCCTCGTCCTCGCGAACGAGGACCACCGCGTACGGACCGGCGCCGTGCGACGGGAATCCACGCGCCGTAAACTGTTGAGCGCGGCCGTCGAAGTTTTTGCGGCCAAGGGGCCCGACGCGGCGTCGATCGACGACTTCCTCGCGGCAGCGGGCGTCGCACGCGGCACGTTCTACAACTACTTCAAGACGACCTCCGAACTGCTCGACGCAGTCACGTCGGAGTTGAGCGACGAGGTCATTGCCCGCATCGAGGTGTGTGTGGGCGCGATCGACAATCCCATCGAGCGGGTGTTGACAGGCTGCCTGCTCTATACGCAGGTGGCGATCAAGCATCCAGCGTGGGGGGCGTTTATTACGAGGACGGGCATCCGTGGCGGGGCCAGCGGACGGTTGACGGACGTGTATCTTCCGCGTGACCTCGCAAGAGCACGGGAGCAAGGCATCGCCCAGTTCACCAACGTCCGTGCTGCGAGGGACCTTTTGATCGGCGCGATCCGTCAGAGCGTCGAGACGGTTTTGTCGGGCGCGGCGTCCGCCGAACACCCGCGCGAGGTCATGCAGTTGGCACTCGCGGCGCTTCGCGTGGCACGCCCGACTATCAGGCAGCTCAATGAAAAACCGCTACCGGAAATTGAAGTGCCAGATGGACTGAAATCGCTGGAGGCGAGCTCCAGGGCTCACGCCGGGTGACGTCGCTGCGCTCGGCCTGCTTCGCGCCGGTTCCATCCGAAGAGCGAAGCCCGGGGATGTCAAGGAATGTGGATTTTGAACCGGTGCGCTGAGGCCGAAACTGGTTGTCAGCTTGATTCATTTCTTTTCTTAAGTTCCTCGGGGTGGCTGCGTTTCGCATCCATACCGAAAGGCTGACCGTTTTCTGGCCGCATATAGATTGCGTAGCGGATAGGCGCTGCGAAGGCTCGGCGTCGGAAACGGCTCGGGAGAGTGAGTTCGCTGTTGCACGAAGCTGCCATCGGGTTGCTCGATGGCACCACCGTCGGCAATCCGCCGCATTGCTGACGTACCGCCCAGACCGTCCCAATGTCGGCAATGGCCGATGAAGGACCGTCCGTCTTTCACAATCGAACGTCCGGAAGCAGAGGCGGATTCAACGTCCGAATGGTCGCCCCCTTGGCCGCGGAAGCGAAAAAATTCGCATATTGACTGCTGGCCTGCCAAAGGCGCTCGCCATGACAAAGTCCTGGCACCATTGCACGACTGCCCAAAAGGCACCCTCCTTCGAAATGTTCGCACCGTGTTGTCGCTTTTCTAGCACCGTTATGGGGCGTTTTAAGCAAAGACTAAAGAAGTTCTTCAACCGGTCGATAGCTTGATCAGGGGCTCTTCCCGCCGTGGGACCTGAACCAGAGGTCCGACGTTCCCTGCACGGAGAAACTCAGTGAAACGCCTGGCTTGCCGCACGTGGGACGAAAACTTTGCGATAGAGCGACCACGCCCATGAAACGCAACCTGTTTTTCCGGTTTCTCGGACGTCTCCGCGTCGGCCGAAAGCTGCTCCTGATTTATCTGCTCGACTTGAGCGCAGTCCTTTACATCAGCGGCATCCTGATCCGCGAAAAGTACATCGCAATTGACTTCTCCGACAAGGAGCTGATCGGGAATGCCTACGTCGCGGCCGTGCATGACGCGCTTATCGACTTCGCACTCGCGGGGGCTGGGCAGCCGCAGACTGCGGTCCAATTGAAGAGCACTGCTAGCAGACTCGACGACGCAGAGCGCCGCTTTGGCGCGAACATGCAAAGCGCAGTTATTAACGAACGGGTCCGCGATGCACTCGCAGCAAGTTCGGCGCCGCATGCGAGCGCATCGACGGTGGACCGCGGCCTTGACGCGACGCGCGCGCTGGTGACCCGGGTCGGTAACCAGTCGAACCTGATTCTGGATCCGGACCTGGACAGCTACTATTCAATGTCACTGTCGATTCTGCGCTACCCGGAGCTGCTCGGCGACGTCAACCGGATCGGCCGCCACCTGCACGATGCCGGCGCGAACCCTCACGCCGCATCGATGAGCCACGATGAGATGCGTACCCGCTACCTCGTGCTGGAGGGACAGCTCGACGCAGTATTGCAGGGGCTGCGCTCGGACTATGCTGAAGCTTCGGCCGCGAACGGCACACTGACCGGCACGATTGGACCGTCGGTCGAACGCATGCTCGCCGCCGTCGAAACGTATCGCCGCATGGCTGGAGCCGCAGTTGACGCTGGCGCGGATGCGGCCACGCTGAACCGGCTCGATTCCGCACAGCAGCGCCTGGTAACGAGCGTAAGCGACGCGTGGCGTAACACCGGCAGCCAGCTCGAAAGTCTTCTGCATGAGCGCGTGCGCGGCCTCTTTGAGCGCATGTGGCTGCACCTTGGAACGGCATTTTTTCTGTTATGCGCGATCCTGAGCATGGTGTACTTCGTCGCGCAGCAGATTTCCCGCCCCTTGCGCCAGCTGGCGAGCGTGATGGATACCGTGCGCCGCACAGGAGACCACTCGCTGCGCGCCAGATGGCATAGTCAGGACGAGATCGGCCAGCTCGTGAGCGGCTTCAACGACATGCTCGCGCAGCTTGACCGCGAGCGCGTCGCGCAGAAGGAGCTTGCCGCGACAGCGCGTGCGTCGGCCGCGCAATACGCTCTTGTAGAGGCGACTCCAGTGCCGATGGTCGTCACGTCAATCCCGGGGCATGAGATCCTGCACGCAAACCGGCCAGCGCTTGCCTGGCTCAACGGCTGCACGGTAGACCCCTGGGGCTTCGGTCTCGACTCGGAGGTACGCGCGCGGTTTTTCCAGCAACTGTCGGACCGAGATGCCGTAGACGAATTCGAGGTGCGCTGGAAGGCCGGCAGCGAACCTACGTGGGCCATGCTGTCGGCGCGACGCCTCGACTTCCAGGGGCGCGACGCAGTGTTGACTGCATTCACTCCAATCAACCAGATCAAGCTGATGGAGCAACGCCTCGAATTGTGGGGCAAGGTGTTCGAGGCATCATCCGAGGCGATTCTGATTCTGGATGAGCAACGACGGCTCGTCACTGCCAATGCATCGTTCTATCGAGCGACCGGATATCGCGCTGACGACGTGGCGGGCAAGGAGCCTGCTTTCCTCTTTGGAACGCAGGAGCAAGATGACATTTTTCCGGCCGTTATCGATTCTGTCGATCGCCTCAGCGCGTGGCATGGCGAAGCGCAGGTGCGAAGGCGGGCCGGCAACGACTATCCGGCATGGCTAATGGTGAGCGCGGTGCGCGACCGGCGGGCGAACCTGTCGCACTATATCTGCACCTTGATCGATATCACGGACCGCAAGAAGAGCGAGGCGCGCATTCAGTTCCTCGCCGAACACGACGTGCTAACGGAACTGCCGAACCGCGAGCTGTTCATCAAGCGCCTTGGCGTCGCACTCGGCAATGCGCGCCACGCCGGCCAACGCGTCGGCGTGCTCTTCATTGATTTGGACCGGTTCAAGAACATCAATGATTCGCTTGGCCATCACATCGGCGACAACCTGTTGCGCTCGGTCGCGCGGCGCCTTCTGCAAGCCGTGCGCACCAACGACACCGTCAGCCGCCTCGGTGGCGACGAGTTCACGGTAATCCTCAATGGTGTCAGCAATGTGGCGGATGTTACCCGTGCGATCGAGGATCGTCTGTTGCCGCTCGTTCGTCAGCCGCATGAACTAGGCGACGCCGCGTTGCCGGTGTCATGCAGTGTCGGCGTGGCACTTTTCCCGGACGATGGCGAGGACATCGAGACCCTGATGCAGAACGCCGACGCCGCAATGTACCAGGCGAAGGCCGCGGGACGTAACCTCGTCAAGTTCTTCGCACCTGATATGGCCGAACGCGTGCGCTACCGGTTGACGCTCGAAGCGTGCCTGCGCACGGCGATCACCAGGCAGGAGTTCCGGCTTGCGTACCAGCCGTGTGTCGATGCCCGCACGGGCGAACTGGTTGCCGTTGAGGGGCTCTTGCGCTGGAACAGCCCGCAGATCGGCACGGTGTCGCCTGCGCAGTTTATTCCGGTCGCCGAAGACACACGACTCATCATTCCGATCGGTGCCTGGGTAACCGACGAAGCATGCCGACAGGTCGCCGCGTGGGACGCCGGCGGGCTGACGCATTTGCGCGTCTCGATCAACGTGTCCGCGATCCAGCTGCGCGATCCAGACTTGATAAGCTCGCTCGCAGACAGTCTCGAGCGGTACGGCGTGGCTCCCGATCGGCTCGAACTCGAGATCACTGAGACGGTGTTGATGGACAACGCGGAGAACTATCTCACCACGATCCAGGCGATCCGCAAGCTTGGAGTCAAGCTATCCCTCGACGATTTCGGTATCGGTTACTCAAGCCTCAGCTATCTGAACCGATTTCCGCTTGATCGCCTCAAGATCGACCGCGCGTTCGTGCAAGACATGCTCGATGCGCCGGCCGACCTCGCAATTATTCGGGCAATCATCGAGCTCGGCCACGAACTGGGCCTCCGAGTGGTCGCCGAAGGAGTCGAGAGCGAGCATCAGGCTCAGATCCTGCGAAACATTGGTTGCGACGAACTGCAAGGTTTCCTCTTCTCGAAAGCATTGTCGCCTACCGAATTGTGGTCCTGGAGTAGCGTACGCAAGGTGGCTTGAGCGCCGCAGTAGCTTTCTTTCGCGCGATAGTATTCTCCGGGGCTGGAGCGGCCAAGCGTGATCACAACTGGCTGCACTCGGACCCTCAAGCGACCTCCGAAAAACCTCGACCAACGGCGGAAATTAACGGATGAACCGTCATTCATTGGATACCGTCGACCGTCCTTCCGTGGCCGGTTGCACTCACAAGGCTGCGACGCCGCAAAACTGCCTTAGGCGCAGCGAATGCTTCTGAACGTCGGCTTATGGTGCTGACGGGTGAACGCGTACAGTCGGCCATGAAGCGTCGTTCGCCCGCACCGTTGCGCGGACGTTCAGATGTCGGAATCCGCCCCAGCAAGCGGCCATTCAATTCGCGAGGACGAACGGTGCTTCATCGGCCTTAGCTGACGCTCGCCGGTCGGGCGACGTGCGGCGGCTGCAGGTCGCTTTGCTGACGTTCGGAACCCGGTGCCCGTGAATGTCAGCTACGTCGTGGATGAATGAGTCTTCACGACCCTTTGCCGCCGGTGGCCCTGTTGCAGTTCCGAGGGTCGGTATCTGAGCGGAGCGGTCGTTCGAACGACACAGCCTCATTGATTGCGGACGGCGTTCCCAGCCGAATCTGGGAGCTCGTCCGCGTCGCCGATGGATCCGGTTCTCAAGCCGGCGTAGAGGATTGACGTAGCACACGGCCATCTATCGGAAGCACGAGTTGCCGGTCAGTGCACCGGCGCGCTCAAGGGAATGCGCGAGGCGCAGACGACCTTGGGTAAACCACAACTACGGTGCCGATGTTGCTTCCGTCTGACCGTCTTGCTGGCCAATGTTGTCGTCGGTTGAGCGGAAGCGCGCGCGTAGTTTTTCTGCGAAGCAGTTCAATGCAAGTGACACCGCCACGTCGCGCCGCCTCACAAGCAGTGTTTGCGCCTGGCCTTCGTCGTCTGTCAACGCGTGTACCGCGAGCTTGCCATCCTTCGCCAATGGCGCGACCACAGATCGCGGCAAAAGGCTGATCGCAATTCCGGCGCGGACGCAGCCGAGTAGGCCGTCGAGCGTGCCCAGCTCCATGCGCCTAATGCTCGTGATGCCGCGCCGGATCAGCAAACGCTCGAGGCGCTCCCGATAGGCGCAGCCATGTCGGAATATCGCAATTTTTGCGTCGCCGCGGAACTCAGCCCATGCGGGTCGGCAGCCGTCCTGCGAATGTCTTATCCACGGGGCCGTGACGACAACGAGTTCTTCGCTCAATACCGGTTCCGCCAACAGATCGATGTGATCGACAGGTGCGCACACCAGCGCCGCTTCGAGACGCCGCTCAAGCACATCCTCGCTTAGGCTCTGCGATGTTCCGGTGCCAAAGGAAATGTCCACGCGAGGATATTCTGTCGCGTATTCGACAAGGACTTCGGGCAAGCGCACGGCCGCCGTGGTTTCCATCGATCCGATGCGCAGCACGCCTCCGGGGACCGAGTTGCTGGCAATTGAACGCTTCGCCTCCGCCATCATGTGATCAATCTGGCTCGCATACGGCAGCAATTGCGCGCCTGCTGGCGTCAGCGTAACGCCACGTCCGTGCCGGTGAAATAGCGACACAGAGAGTTCTTCTTCAAGGCGCCGGATGCGCTGCGTGACATTGGACTGCACGGTATCGAGGAACAGCGCCGCCTTGGTGATGCTACCCATGCGCGCCACCGCCGTGAAATAAATCAGATCGCCCGAATCCATACGTCGTCCTCAGTTGCTGCAACACGTTTGCGCTGCGAAGGCTTATGTGGGGCAACATGCGTGCCACACGCGGGTTTTTCGAAAATCGCAATGGGCGCCGCACTGCCATGGCACATCGGCGCGCCAAATCGAAGCACACATTGGCGCCGGACTGCATTCATGGTGCACGAAAGCCCTGCATTACGAGGGTCGCGCATGCTCGTTGAGCGCATGCCGAACCTTCCAATCCCGCTTTCAGGTGAAAACTTCCGCGCGCCATCATCGAACGGAATGTCTCGTATCTCGATGGGTGAACGCTCACTCAAGCGGCATATGCCGTGCATAAAAACACACGTTCCTTCATTCAACCCGATATCTGACACGATCATGGAAAAACGCAGCTTGTCCAGCATCGCCGTATCGACTTCCGACCAGGACGAGCACACGCGGCTCGGCATCGTCCTGACCGCGATTCAGGTGATCGTCTTCTTCTCGTTCGTCTCGCTATGCACGTTTCATCCAGCGCTTCTGCAACAGGATGCGCTCGGTATCGGCGTGCCTCTGTCGTTTCTCGCGGGACTCTCGGTGATCGCGTGCGGGATCGTTTTGACCGCCATCTATGTCGCTGTATCGAACCGTCTTTCGGAGCGTGCCACGTGACTCGTTATCTCATCCCTCTCATGCTGATGTCGCTCGCCTCCCCCGCAATGGCCGTCGATGCGCACGCACCGGCGGCAAGCGGCGTATCGATCGCCCTGTTTCTCGTCATCATCGCCATCACGCTCGGGATTACGTGGTGGGCCGCGCGGCGCACGCGCTCGGCGAGCGACTACTACACCGCAGGCGGCCAGATCACCGGTTTCCAGAACGGTCTGGCGATAGCCGGCGATGCAATGTCCGCCGGCGCGCTGCTCGGTCTCACGGCGCTCGTTTTCTCCAAAGGTTTCGATGGTCTCGTCTATGCAGTCGGCTATACGACGGGCATGCCGATCGTCGTTTTTCTGATGGCGAGTCGCATGCGCAAGATGGGCCGCTTCACGTTCATCGACGTCGTCGGCGCGCGTCTCGACAGCCCGTCGATCCGTATCTTCTCGGCGTGCGCGTCGCTCATCATCGTTCTGTTTTATCTGGTCGCCCAGATGGTGGGGGCGGGTCAGCTCATCGAGGTATTGTTCGGCATCGACTATCTGTATGCCGTGTTGCTGGTTGGCGCCTTGATGGTGCTCTACGTCGCCTTCGGCGGCATGATGGCCACGACGTGGGTGCAGATCGTCAAGGCCGTGCTGATGATTTCCGCCTGCGCACTGCTGTGCGTACTCGTGCTGAATCAGACCGGCTTCAGCTACGGTGCACTGCTCGCGGATGCCGTCAGCGTGCACACGTCGGGCTCCGGGATTCTCGCGCCGACGTCGTTCGCGAAGCAGCCGCTCAACGCGTTTTCGCTCGGGATTGCGCTGATGCTTGGCACGGCCGGTCTGCCGCACGTGCTGATGCGCTTCTTCACGGTGCCGGACGCACGCGCCGCGCGCAGTTCGGTGCTGTGGGCCACCATCCTGATGAACTGCTTTTACGCGATGATTTTCATCATCGGCTTCGGTGCGCTGTATCTGCTGCGCAAGAATCCACAATTCTTTGACGCGCACGGCGCGCTGTTCGGCGGCGGCAATACGGCGGCGCTGCATCTTGCCTACCTTCTTGGCGGCAACGCGCTGTTCGGTTTTCTCGCCGCTGTCGCCTTTGCGACGATTCTCGCGGTCGTGGCGGGCCTTACCTTATCGGGCGCGGCGGCCGTCAGCCACGACATCTACGGCAGTCTGATGCGCAGCCGCCGTCGCGGCGGGCTCGACGAACGCACGGAAATGACCGTCATGAAAATCGCCGTCGTGCTGATCGGTGCGCTCGCGGTCGTGCTGAGCCTCGCGTTCAGAACTCAGAACATTGCGTACATGATCAGCCTCGCGTTTTCGATCTCGTGTTCGTCGACGTTCCCGGTGCTGATCCTCGCGATCTACTGGAAGCGCTTCACGACGCTCGGCGCGTTGTGCGGCGGCGGAGTGGGACTCGCTGCCTCGCTGCTGATGACGATTCTCGGCCCATCGATCTGGGTCACGGTACTCGGCCACGCCGCGGCCGCCGTCTCCATCGATCCGCCCGCAATCATCACCGTGCCGCTGGCGTTCGCGGTAAGTATCGTCGTATCGCTGCTGGAACGAAGTCTGGTGCGTGCCCCCGTCAGCAAGCTTTCGTGAAATCACGACAACACCGTCCTAACCGAACAAGGCAGACAAAATGAGTACCAGCAAGAACAACGCATTCACTGAACTGATGACGATACGCGGCGGCCTGCCGCCCGGCGCGGACGAAGTTGAGATCACCGGCGCGGATCCCATGTACGTGTCGCCGTTCAAACTGGGCGAAACTTGCGCAGGCGCGCTGGCCGCACGAGGCGTCGCCGCCAACGATCTCTGGGAATTGCGCACGGGTCACCGTCAGAAAATCAGCATCGACGTTCGCGCGGCGGCGGCGACATCGCGCTATGGTGGCGACATGACCTTGCGCCGCAACGAGCACGGCGAGTACCAACCCATTCCCTACTCCGAGGCGATGAAGCACATGGTGTCGCTCACGCAGCCGTGGCAGGCGCGCGACGGACGCTGGGTATTGCCGCACACGAATCTGCCGCATCTCGAACGACGCGTGCTCGATGTGCTCGACAGCCACAGCACGGTCGATTCGGTCCGCAAGGGCGTCGCGCGCTGGAACTCGGACGCGCTCGAAGACGCCATCGCCGAGGCGCAGGCGTGTGCAGGCAAGGTGCGCACGCCTGAAGAGTGGCTCGCGCATCCGCACGGCGCGTATCTGGCGAGCCGCCCAGTCGTCGAAATCACGAAACTCGCCGACGGCGAACCCGAGCCGCTGCCCCCCGGCACCCGCCCTTTATCAGGTATCCGCGTGCTCGACCTCACGCGCATCCTCGCCGGGCCGACTGCGGCGCTCGGCATGGCTGAACACGGCGCCGACGTATTGATGGTCACTGCACCGCATCTGCCTCAGGTGGCCTCTTTCGTGCGCGACACGAGTCACGGAAAACGTAGCTGCTTTCTCGACGTGGATCGTGCAGGTGAAGCCGAACGTCTGCGCGAACTGGTGAGCGAGGCCGACGTGCTGATCGACGGATATCGTCCGAACCGGTTGGCGGCGCATGGTTTTGGAGTCGACGAACTCGTCAAGCTGCGACCGGGCCTGATCCATGTCTCGGTCAATTGCTATGGCTCGGGCGGCCCGTTCGCGGATCGCGCGGGCTGGGACCAGGTCGCGCAGGCTGTCACCGGCATGTGCCACACGCAGGGACACGCGACGGGCGCGGGTCAACCGCAACTGACGCCGGTTTTCACTTGCGATTTTCTGACAGGTTTCCTCGCCACATTCGGCGCGATGATCGCGCTAGCGCGGCGCGTACGCGAAGGTGGAACATATCGTGTGCAGGTGTCTCTGTGCCAGTCCGCGATGCTGCTCCAGCGGCAAGGCTTGCTCGAAGATTTTCGCGATGCCGCCGGCAGCCTGACGTCTGCCGAATTTGAGGCGCTGGCGGTGTGCGATGACGATACGGTTTATGGTGATCTGAAGACGCTGGGGCCGGTTTTACGCATGTCGGAAACGCCATGCACCTGGCTCGGCACCACGCCTGAGCCTGGGAGTAGCAAGGCGGACTGGCTGCGGCGCTGAGAGCGTGTTGCGTTGGTGAGTGTCGCCGTTGAGCGCGATGACGGAATCAAGCCTCGAGGCGACCGAGACGGATTGCGCTTCGTAGTCATCCAGCTTACCAGGCGCCAATGGCTCTGGTGCAAATAGCTAGGGGGCGAATCGGGTAAGGTGTCGGGTTGAACGAATTGAGAACCGACGATGAGCAAGCTGAAGAGCCTGGAGGAACTGTTCGCAGGCCGTCACTTTGACCGCGATGTGATCATTCTGTGTGTTCGGTGGTACCTGCGCTACAAGCTTAGCCTGCGCGATCTGGTCGAAATGATGGCGGAGCGGGGTCTGTCGCTGGCGCACACGACGATCCTGCGCTGGGTGCGGCGCTTTGCGCCGGAATTCGTCAAACGGTGGAACCGCTTTGGCAGGCCCACCGGCCAGTCGTGGCGTGTCGACGAGACTTACCTCAAGCTGCGCGGCAAGTGGGTCTATCTTTATCGAGCGGTGGATCGGGTGGGTCAGACGGTCGACTTCATGCTCAGCGCCAGGCGCGACGTGAAGGCGGCAAAAGCCTTTTTCAGGAAGGCAGTCAAACATCAAGGCCGGCCACCGAAGACCATCACGCTTGATGGTTACGCAGCCTCGCACCGCGCCGTGCGCGAGATGAAGACCGACGGCTTGCTGCCTGAGGACACGAAGGTCCGATCCTCGAAATATCTCAATAATCTGGTCGAACAGGACCACCGCAACATCAAGTCCCGGACGAAAGTCATGCTCGGCTTCAAACGTTTCAGGAACGCATCGATTACTCTCTCAGGTATTGAGTTGGTCCATCGTATTCGCAAGGGCCAATTCAGCCTCGCGAAGCTCGGCCTCAAAGATACCGCTGCGCCCTCAGTCTGGGAGGCCGTCCTGTCTGCTTGATGCGGTGTCCTTTCTATAAAAAAATCTTGTCCAGATTGCCTATTTGCACCAGAGCCAAACGGTCGACGGCTTCGAATTGCAGTTCGGCACCAATGTACTCGGGCATTTCGCCCTGACGCGCCTGCTGTTGCCTGCGCTCGAGATGGCGGCAGGAGCGTCTGCCGAGCGGCCGCGCGTGGTCACGGTTGCCTCTATCGCACACAAGACCGGGCGGCTCGACTTCGACGACCTTCAGGCAACCCGTCGTTACCGTCCGATGACCGCCTATCGACAGTCGAAGCTCGCCAACCTCATGTTCGCGTTCGAACTCGATCGCCGGTTGCGCGCCGCACGATCGCGCGTGATGTCCGTTGCCGCGCATCCCGGCGTTGCCAATACGAATCTGTTCCGTGCCGACCATTTTGCCGCAAGCCCGATCGTCCGCTCTGCGCTAGGCGGACTGATCGATATCTTGTTCAACAGTGACCAGACCGGCGCGCTTTCCACGCTCTATGCCGCAACCGCAGCCGATGTCGTCGACGGCGGCTACTATGGTCCGCTCGGATTGTTCGAAACACGGGGTCGAGACGTGGGACCAGCGAACGTCGCCAGTCAGGCAAGAAACGGAACCGATGCAAGACGCCTCTGGCAGGCCTGTGAATCGCTGACTGGAACAGCGACCGGATAGCGCATGGATCGCGGAACGCGGGAAACGCTAACCGCGAGATACGGATTACTCATTCAACGATGACCGCACCCCGGCTCGCGCTTTTCTCATATCTGATCGCTCAATGGCGAACTCCGACGCAGATAAAAAACGCCGACCGGTTTGCACTCGAACTACCGGGGCGCAACGCGAATCCTGTCGCGTCGAGCCCCCGATTTCCCCTGCAGTGCCTCCACGCGTTGCCGTGTTTATTGTGGCGCGTCACCTTCGCGATGCACCGGCTGCGTCTGCTTCAGGCTCTTCGCGAGGCGCGACGCCTGCAGATAGCCGGGATTCGCGGGCCGCTTCAGATAACGCCCGGCTCCGCGCCGCGCGCGCAGGTCGCCGTCCGCCCACACGAGTTCGCCTTGTGAGACGGTGTGTGTCGGCACGCCGCGAACCGTCATCCCTTCGAACACGTTGAAGTCCACGTTCTGATGATGCGTCTTGACCGATATCGCGCGCGTGGCCTCGGGATCCCAGACGACGAGATCGGCGTCGGCACCCACGGCCACCGTGCCCTTGCGCGGGTACAGGTTGAAGATTTGCGCCGCATTGGTGGAGGTGACGCGCACAAATTCGTTCGGCGTGAGCCGGCCGGTGTTCACACCTTGATCCCACAACACCGCCATGCGATCTTCCACGCCGCCGCAACCATTCGGAATTCTCGTGAAATCATGGCGGCCCATGGCTTTCTGCGAAGCGCAGAACACGCAGTGGTCGGTTGCGGTGGTGTGCAGCAGGCCGCCCTGAAGCCCGCGCCAGAGCGCGTCGCGATGCTCCTGGGTACGGAACGGCGGACTCATCACGTGGGCGGCGGCGCGCGTCCAGTCCGGGTCGCGATAGACCGACTCATCGATCACGAGATGCCCCGCGAGCACTTCGCCGAATACGCGCTGCCCTTCGCCGCGTGCGCGCGCGATCGCCTCGAGCGCGTCTTTCGCCGAGACATGCACGATGTACACCGGCACTCCAAGCACCTGCGCGATGCGGATGGCGCGATTCGCTGCCTCGCCTTCGACTTCGGGTGGCCGTGAAAGCGGATGCGCCTCGGGCCCCGTGAAACCGCGCGCAAGCAACTGGCGTTGCAACTGGAATACGAGCTCGCCGTTTTCCGCATGCACGGTAGGCAGCGCGCCCAGTTCGAGTGAGCGCGCAAAGCTGTTCACGAGAATCTCGTCGTCGGCCATGATGGCGTTCTTGTAGGCCATGAAGTGCTTGAAGCTCGAGACACCATGCTCGTTCACGAGGAGCCCCATGTCCCGATACACGCTTTCATCCCACCACGTCACCGCCACGTGAAAGCCATAGTCGGAAGCGGCTTTCTCTGCCCAGCCGCGCCACTCGCGAAAGGCGTCCATCAGCGGTTGCTTCGGGTTGGGGATGACGAAGTCGATGATCGATGTCGTGCCGCCCGCAAGCCCCGCCGCCGTGCCCGTGTAGAAGTCGTCGCTGGCGGTCGTGCCCATGAAGGGCAGCTCCATATGCGTATGCGGATCGATGCCGCCAGGCATCACATATTGGCCACCGGCGTCGACCACGGTCGCGCCCGCAGGCGCGTCGAGGTTCTCGCCAACGCTCTGGATCACGCCGTTTTCGCAGAGCACGTCCGCACGCCAGCTCTTGTCTGCATTGACGACGGTGCCGCCTCGAATCAGGATCGCCATGATGCCAAGTCTCCTTCAGTTGAACATTCACGCTTGAAACGCTCACGCGCTCGCAACACGTGGGCGCCGGCTCTTGCCGAGCTTCATCATCACGCCATAGACGAGCGCCGCAATGGCGAGCCCCACGAACCACGCATAGGTGTAAATGCTTTTGAACGCATCGGGCACGGTGGCAAACGCATTCGGGAACGCGACATTGAGAAAGCCCGGCAGGTTCGGCAGCACACCTGCGATCAGCGCGATCACGGCAGCCGGATTCCAGCCGTTCGAGTAGGCGTATTCGCCGTTTTCCTCGAACAGCTGGGCCGTGTCGAGGCGTGTGCTGCGAACGAGAAAGTAGTCGACCATCAGGATGCCGGCCACAGGCCCAAGCAGCGCCGAATAACCGACGAGCCACGTGAAGATGTAGCCCTGGGTGGTGGCCAGGATCTTCCACGGCATCATCACGATGGCGATACCCGCGGTGATGAGACCGCCCGTCTTGTAAGAGATGCCCTTGGGCCAGAGGCTCGAGAAGTCGTAAGCTGGTCCGACGAGATTCGCGGCGAGATTGCAGCACATCGTGTCCAGTGTGAGGATGATGAGCGCGATGCCCACACCGACGCCCTCCATGCGACTCGTGAGGTCGATCGGGTCCCAGATCGCCCTTCCGTAAATCACAACCGTTGCCGAGGTCACGACCACGGAGACCACCGAGAGCAACGCCATCGGAATGGGCAGGCCGATGGCCTGGCCCACGAACTGGTCTTTTTGCGTTTTTGCGAAACGCGTGAAGTCGGGAATGTTGAGCGCGAGCGTGGCCCAGAAGCCCACCATGGCCGTGAGGCTCGGCCAGAACGTCGCCCAGAAGAGGCCCGCCTTCTTGGCGCCGGCGGCGAACTGTGACGGTTGCGACAGCATCGAGCCCACGCCGCCTGCCTTCGAACATGCCCACCACACGAGCACTGCGCACATCACCACCTTGATGGGCGCGGACCAGCTTTCGAGCCAGCGGATCGAATCGGTGCCGTGCAGAATGAAGTACAGCTGGAACACCCAGAAGACGAGGAAGCAGCTAGCCTGTCCGATCGAAATGCCGAGCCACGGCAGTGCGTCGCCCACCAGCGCGTTGTGCGTGAGGATGTTGACGAGCGTATAGATGGCGCTGCCGCCAAGCCATGATTGAATCCCGTACCAGCCGCACGCCACGACGGCGCGCAGCATGGCTGGCAGCTTCGCGCCCTGGGTGCCGAACGACGCTCGCACGAGCACCGCATAAGGAATGCCGTACTTCGTACCCGCATGACCGATCAGCAGCATCGGCATGAGCACGATCAGATTGCCGAGCAGCACGGTTAGCACGGCCTGCCATGGCGCCATGCCCTGCTCGGTGAGGCCGGCGGCGAGCATGTAGGAGGCGATGTTCATCACCATGCCTACCCATAGTGCCGCGAAGTGATACCAGCGCCATGTGCGCTGCGCAACGCCGGTGGGCGCGAGGTCATCGTTGTATAGCTCGCTTTCGGCGCGGCGCGCATTGGCGTCGACTGCAAAGGGCTGGCTCATGACGTGGGTTCTCCGTGCTTGTCGTGGGTCCGGCTCGATCCGGCTTCGAAATGTCAGGCGGCTTTCGGGTCGGCGACACGCGCCGGGTTGTTCGGGTGCGTGGTCCAGTTCTCGTAGCGCTCGCCCGAATCGACACGCTCCATCGTGATGCATTGATCGACCGGGCAAACATGCATGCATAGATTGCACCCGACGCAGTTCGCATCGACCACCTCGAAGTGGCGCTTGCCGTCGCGCGTGGCGGTGATCGCCTGATGCGAGGTGTCTTCGCAGGCGATATGGCAGAGCCCGCACTGGATGCAGCGGTCCTGATCGATACGCGCCTTGATGTCGTAGTTGAGGTTCAGGTATTGCCAGTCGGTGACGTTCGGCACGGCGCGGCCGCGAATCGCGTCGAGGCTGGCGTACCCTTTGTCGTCCATCCAGTTGGAAAGACCGTCGATCATGTCGCTGACGATCCGGAAACCGTAGTGCATCGCCGCGGTGCATACTTGCACGCTGCCCGCTCCCAGCACGATGAATTCCGCGGCGTCGCGCCAGTCGGAAATGCCCCCGATGCCAGAGATGGGCAAGCCTTGCGTTTGCGGGTCGCGCGCAATCTCCGCGACCATGTGCAGTGCAATGGGCTTCGCGGCAGGACCGCAATAGCCGCCATGCGTGCCCTTGCCGTCCACGGTGGGCAGCGGCGCCATGACGTCGAGATCGACACCGACGATCGAGTTGATGGTATTGATGAGCGAGACGCCGTCCGCACCACCCTTCATCGCCGCGCGCGCGCCGTGACGAATGTCGGTGACGTTCGGTGTGAGTTTCACGAGGCAAGGCAAGCGCGTGCTTTCCTTCACCCAGCGGGTGACCATTTCGATGTACTCGGGCACCTGACCCACCGCCGCGCCCATGCCGCGCTCGCTCATGCCGTGCGGACAGCCGAAGTTCAGCTCCACAGCGTCCGCGCCAGTGTCTTCCACCTGAGGCAGAATCCACTTCCAGTCGTGCTCGTTGCAAGGGACCATCAGCGAGACGATGAGCGCCCGGTCGGGCCAGTCCCGCTTCACCTGCGCGATTTCCTTCAGGTTCACGTCGAGCGGCCGGTCGGTGATGAGCTCGATATTGTTCAGACCCGCCATGCGCTGGCCGCGCCAGGTGGTGGCGCCATAGCGCGAGCTTACGTTCACCACGTGCGGGTCGAGCCCGAGCGTCTTCCAGACCACGCCGCCCCAACCCGCCTCGAAGGCGCGATTGACGTTGTAGGCCTTGTCGGTGGGCGGCGCGGAAGCGAGCCAGAACGGGTTGGGCGATTGAATGCCGGCAATCGTGCAGCGCAAGTCGGCCATGATGCGACTCCTTCGTTTTATCTGATTCGGTGTAGCTATCACGCGGCTCGGGCGGCCCTGGCGGACTGACTCGCAAGGAAGCGGTCGATCGCGTGCGCGGCAAGCTTGCCGTCCTGCACGGCCTGGACGGTCAGATCGGTGGCGCCGTGGCCGGCACAGTCGCCGCCTGCGAAAACGCCGGCAAGGGACGTAGCGCCGTTCGCATCCACCGCGACGCGCCCGCCTTCCTCGCTGAGTTGCAACCCGTCGAGGCCTTCGGGTAACAGCGTTTGGCCAATTGCCTTCAGCACCATATCGGCCTCCACGCGCACGATCTCCCCAGTGCCACGCAATGCGCCGCTCATATCGAGCCCGGTGCGCTCGAATTCCACGGCCCGCACCTGCGTGTCGCCGACGATTCGCAGCGGCTTCATCCACTCGGCCAACGTCACACCCTGGCTACGCGCGAATTCCAGTTCGGCCCAGGTGGCGCTCATCTGCGCCGCGCCGCGACGATAGGCGAGCGTCACTTGCTCCGCGCCCAGCTTGCGGCTCTGCACGGCGGCGTCGATTGCCGTATTGCCGCCTCCGAGCACCACCACCTTGCGACCGACGGGCACGCTGGCCAGATCGTCGGCCTCGCGCACGCGCGCGATGAAATCCACGGCATCGAGCACGCCGTCGAGCAGTTCGCCTTCGATGGAGAGCGTATGCGTGCCGCCAAGGCCCACGCCGATGAACACCGCGTCATACGCCGCGCGTAACTCCGCAAGCGTCACGTCATGCCCCAGTCGCTGGCCCTGGCGCAGTTCTATCCCGCCAACGGAAAGAAGCCACCGCACTTCGCGCTGCGCGTAGTCGTCGACGGTCTTGTACGCCGCTATGCCGTACTCGTTCAGGCCGCCCGGATGTTCGCGCGCGTCGAAGACGCTCACGCGATGCCCGGCAAGCGCGAGCGTGTGCGCGCAGGCGAGACCCGCGGGACCCGCGCCGACCACGGCAACACGACGGCCTGTTTCGTTGGCGCGCTTGAAGAGCGCAGGGGCACCGGCGGCTTCGCGGGCCATCTGGAAGTCGGTGGCATGACGTTGCAGCGCGCCGATCTGAACGGGCTCGCCATCCTGATGATTTCTCACGCAGGCGCCTTCGCAGAGAATCTCGGTCGGGCACACGCGTGCGCACATGCCGCCCAGCGGGTTCGCGCTGAGGATATCGCGCGCCGCGCCCTTGAGATTGCCGTTGCCGATCTTGCGGATGAAACCGGGAATGTCGATGCCCGTGGGGCACGCGTTCACGCAAGGCGCGTCGTAACAGTAATGACAGCGGTCGGCGGCGATCACGGCCGCATTCGCGGAAAGCGGCGGCGCGACGTCGGCGAAATTGCAGCCCAGTTGCTCGGCACTGAGACGGCCTGGCGCGATGCCGTTGGCGGCATTCGAGGTGGTCTGGGACATCCGGATGCTCCTTGCGCGGCGAAACACGGGTCCGCCGGCCGTGTGCGTGACGTGCGCGGCCGGTACGTGGGGAATCGTTGGAAAGACAGCGCGGCGCTGAGACCGCTTGCGTTCGATCGAAATTGCGTCAGCCGGGCTCGCTCGCGCGTTCGAGCATGGCGTGCAGCAACACGTTCGCGCCGGCTTCGATCCATTCGATCGTCGCGTCCTCGACTTCGTTGTGGCTGATGCCGTCGATGCACGGTACGAACACCATCGAGGTCGGCGCGACCGTCGCGAGATAGCACGCGTCGTGACCTGCGCCCGAAACGATGTCGCGATTCGAATAGCCGAAGCGCTCGGCCGCCGCGCGCACGGACTTCACGCACGCCTCGTCGAACGGCACGGGCGCGTAGTAAAAAATCTGCTCGACGTCGGCTTCGAGCTTGCCCTGTTCCGCGATCTTCGCGATGCCTTCGCGCAGCTCTGCGTTCATCTGCGCCAGCACCTCGTCCTGCGGATGGCGAAAATCGATGGTGAAGAACACGCGGCCCGGAATCACGTTGCGCGAATTCGGATGCACCTGCATCATGCCGACCGTCGCGCACGCGAGCGGCGCATGACGCAGGCCGATTTCGTTGACGAGCTGCACGACGCGCGAGGCGCCCAGCAGCGCGTCGCGGCGGCGCGGCATGGGCGTAGGCCCCGCATGCGCCTCCTGGCCCGTGAGCACGACTTCGTACCAGCGCTGACCTTGCGCGTCGGTGACCACGCCGATCGTCCTGTTTTCGGCCTCGAGTATCGGCCCCTGTTCGATGTGCAGTTCGAACGCCGCGTGAATCTTGCGGCCGCCGCACGGCAACGCGCCCGCGTAGCCGATGCGCTGCAATTCCTCGCCGATGGTCTTGCCGTCGACGTCCTTGCGCGACAGTCCGTACTCGAGCGCAAACACACCCGCAAATACGCCCGAGGCGACCATCGCCGGCGCGAAGCGCGAGCCTTCTTCGTTGGTCCAGATCACCGTTTCAACAGGGCGCTCGGTTTCGATGCCGTAATCGTTGAGCGAGCGAATCACTTCGAGGCCGCCGAGCACCCCATAGATACCGTCGAAGCGCCCACCGGTTGGCTGCGAGTCCGCGTGCGAGCCGGTCATCACGGGCGGCAGGTCGTTGTTGCGCCCCGCGCGGCGCATAAACACGTTGCCCATCTGATCGACACTGATCGTGCAGCGCGCCTCTTTCGCCCATTGCACGATGAGATCGCGGCCCTGCTTGTCGAGGTCGGTCAGCGCCAGACGGCACACGCCGCCTTTGGGCGTGGCGCCAATCCTGGCCATCTCCATCAGGCTGTCCCACAATCGCTGACCGTTCACGTGGATCGCGGTCGTCAGCGCGGCTTCGCTTACTGCGTTCATGCGTGTTCTCCTGTCCGTGCTTGTCAAACGTGCATGCATGCCACCGTGTTGGGGCGCGAAGGATCACAACGGTGCACGTCTCGATGGCACTGCGCTGTCCCTGAAACCCAGCCCTTCGAATCCTGTCCGATTGGACAGGTTTTAGACGAGAAACTTCGCGAATTCAATGCGGAGTTACGAGCGAAAAGCGTGCCATTGATGCTGCAGTGCGTGAAAAAACCAGCCGTCCGTGCTGCGCGTTTCTCCTGATGTCGGTGAATTCGCGACGCACTTGCATCGTGGCTACAATGATTCCCGCATGCGCGCGGCCGCCGCGCTCCTTTTCTCTTCCGAATGGACCGAACATGCGCGACGACGAACCCACCACGCGAGCCGCGCCCCTCGCGACGCGCGGCACCGTGCAGGCGCAACGAGCCGCCGACACATCGCACAAGCCACATCGGCGCAAAGCCTCCATTCGTGCGTCGAATGAATCCCATCTGCTCGCCTGTGCCGAAGCCGTGTTCGCCGAACGCGGCTTCGAAGGCGCGAGCACGGCGCTGATCGCCGAGCGCGCGGGTTTACCGAAGGCGAATCTGCACTATTACTTCCCGACCAAGCTGGCGCTGTACTGGCGCGTACTCGACGATGTGTTCGAGGAATGGAACGCCGCCGCCAACCTGTTCGATGCAAGCGACGATCCGGTCGAGGCGATTGGCGGCTACGTGCGCGCCAAGATGGCCCTGTCACGGCGCCGCCCACTTGGATCGAAGGTGTGGGCCAACGAAATAATCAGCGGGGCGCTGCACATGCAAGAGATCCTGCTCGAACGCGTGAAGCCGTGGATGGACACACGCGTGAAGCTGATCGAGCGATGGATAGCCAAAGGGTTGCTCGCGCCCGTCGACCCTCGGACGCTCCTCTTCATGATCTGGGCGACCACGCAGCACTACGCCGATTTCGAGGCTCAAATATGCGCCCTCTCGGGCAAACGCGCGCTCTCGACGAAGCGCTTCGAGGCTACGACGGAAGAAGTGGTGAGCATGATCCTGCGGGCGAGCGGAGCGCGATCGCCGGTCCGATGAATTGTTTTGGGGAGTTTCCCTGATGACGTCATTTTCTCGTTGCCGCGGTCGCTGTTTTGCGCGTTAATGTAAGCGCTAACACGTCCAACAAGCAGCAATACCCAGCCGGCTTTGCAGTAAGGTTGTCGCTTTCATGTACCGAACGGCATGAACGGCTGAAAGCTCAATGACGGCGTTGAGTCCAGAGGCGGCGCGAGTACTCAAACGTCTGAATCATCCGCTCGCGTTCCGTGCAAAAAGCGGGTCTCGCCGACTTGGATATCCCGCCAGGCGCCCTATACTTGAAGAGAGCCGCGCGGAAGCCGGCCCCTGATGCAGAAGCGGACGAGAAATCGTTCATTGGGGCGCGGTAGCGGGGCCACGGAAACGCCCGTGTGAATAACACGGGCGTTTTCTTTTTTGTGCCCCGATCGTGCAGCTTTGGAAAGTGACCGGCTGGTCACGCCCGTTGATCAGCGGTCTTGCCTTGTGTCCCAAACCCGGAGCACGAAGATGGTGGCACGGGCTGGGCATATGCGGGTCTTATTTCGAGACGGATTTCGTATCGCCCGCCCAAACACACCCACTTGTGAACTTCGCGGGGCGGTGGGCCGTCATGCTCGTCCAGTTCCTCTCCGAGCCGGTGGTAATGGTCTTCGCCTGGCTTCCTCGCTTCGGCCAGGAGTGCCTTAACTACCGCTCGCTCAGTCCTGCGAGCGTCAGGATCCGGTGGGTGCCAACGATGGGGCGATAGCCGAGCGAACCACCGCTCGCGCCCTTCCCTCTGGTTGGTGCACGATGAGCGGGACACGTGCACCAACCCAAACCAATCGCGACCCACACTGGATCACGGGTAGACAAGTACCAGCGTCTACGCCAATGTAAAAATCGTTGCCGGGCAAGGACTTCCTGCCAACCTCCCCTGCCTGGCACAGTTGCTGCGAGCATGAGCTCAAACTTGTATTCAAGATTGAACTCATGCTTCCCGACGCCTTCTTCAAGGTTCGAGCGCTGCTCGAATCCTACGCCACCAAAAGCACGACGCCTCGCGACATCGTCGACACGGTGATCGCCCGGATCGAAGCCTCCTGTCGCCCCGAAGTCTGGATATCGCGCGTGAGTGCCGCCGATCTCGGCAGCCGGGCTGCCGCGCTCGAAGAAGCGCGCGCGCGCCTGGGCGCCGCGATCTTTGAGCGGATGCCGCTGTTCGGCGTACCGTTCGCGGTGAAGGACAACATCGACGTCGCCGGCATGCCAACCACCGCGGCCTGCGACGCCTTCGCGTACATGCCCGCAGCCTCGGCATTCGCCGTCGATCGTCTGCTCGACGCCGGCGCCATCCTCATCGGCAAGACGAATCTCGACCAGTTCGCCACAGGCCTGGTCGGCACACGCTCGCCGTATGGCGGCGTGCGACAGTTCGAATCCGATGCGCACATCTCCGGCGGATCAAGCTCCGGCTCGGCGGTCGTTGTTGCGGCTGGGCTGGTTGCGTTCTCACTCGGCACGGATACCGCTGGCTCGGGGCGTGTTCCGGCCGGCTTCAACGACCTCGTGGGTCTCAAGCCAACGCCTGGCATCGTAAGCAAGCGCGGCGTGGTACCGGCGTGCCGGAGCCTGGACTGCGTGTCAATCTTCGCGCATGACGTGGGCGACGCCTGGGAGGTCCTGCTGCAGATGGCGAAGTACGATGGAGACGACAGCTATGCGCGCCGAGTGCCGGCACTCGGACTGCCCCATGCACCACTGCGCCTCGCCGTGCCGGATCAGTTGACCTTCCAGGATGACGCTCAGGCGCATCAGGCCTTTGCCGCCACGCTCGACACGATCGCTTCGCGCCTTGCGCTTTCGCCAACAAGCGTGCCGTTCGAACCCATGCAGCGAACTGCCGCGCTGCTTTACGACGGCCCGTGGGTAGCGGAGCGCCGTGCCGCGCTCGGTTCCTTCTTCGAGACGAATCGCGCCGACATCGATCCGGTTGTCGCCGAGGTGATTGCCAAAGCGGACGGCTACAGCGCTGTCGATGCGTTCGACGGACAGTATGCACTCGCCGCACTGCGCCGCGAAGTGGAAACGCTGTTCGAGGCGATCGACGTCCTCATCGTGCCGACCACGCCCACGCATCCAACTTTCGACGAAGTACGTGCGGACCCGATCGGGGCGAACAGCCAGCTTGGCGTCTATACCAACTTCGTGAATCTGCTCGATCTGTGCGCTCTGGCGGTGCCGGGCGTTCGCCGCGCGGACGGCCTGCCAGCCGGCGTGACGCTGATCGCCCCAGCGGGCGCGGACCAGCGCCTGGCAGTGCTCGGCGCACGCATCCAGGCGCTCTTCATGGCGCACGCTACACCCGACGACGCTGCCAGGATTGCCGCGCGACCGCTGCCCTTCGAAGAGCCGACGGTGACACTCGCCGTGGTCGGCGCTCATCTGCGCGGGCAGCCCCTCTGCTGGCAACTGCTCGAAGCTGGTGCGCGTTTCGTCGAGACCACCACCACGTCTTCGCACTACCGCCTTTACGCGCTCGCCGGTACGAAGCCGGCCAAGCCCGCTCTGGTGCGTACGCCGCACGAGGCCGGCCAGCCCATCGAAATCGAGCTCTGGGAAGTGCCGCTGCGCAGCTTCGGCGCATTCGTTGCCCACGTGCCGGCGCCGCTCGGCATCGGCAGCGTGCAGACAGCCGATGGACTCATCGTCAAGGGCTTTATCAGCGAGCCCTCGGCGGTCGCACCAGGCAGCGGCGCACACGACATCACTGCATCCGGCGGCTGGCGTGCATGGCTCGCAACGGCGCCCGGAACGCAAGCCCAATCCGATCGGCAATTCTGAATATATGCATTGAACTCACGAGGAGTCCAACCATGACAAACCGTCGCGATTTTCTCAAGGGCGCTGGCGCCCTCGCCCTCGGCAGCGCGCTCCCATTCGACCTCGCTTTCGGTGCCGAGCCGCTTACGGTCGGCGTCATCTACGTCGGTTCGCGCGGCGATTACGGCTACAACCAGGCACAAGCGCAAGCTGCGGCTGTCATCAAGAAGCTGCCGAACGTGAAGGTCGTCGAGGAAGAAAACGTGCCCGAGACCGTCGCCGCCCAAAAGACCATGGAGGCGATGATCGAGCAGGACGGTGCGACGCTCATTTTCGCGACCTCGTTCGGCTACTTCGATCCCCATGTGCTGAAAATGGCAGCCAAATATCCGAAGGTTCGCTTCGCCCACTGCGGCGGTCTCTGGAAGAGCGGCAATCCGGCCAACATCTCCAGCTACTTCGGCTATATCGACGAATGCCAGTATCTGAACGGCGTCGTGGCAGGCCATGCGAGCAAGACGAAGAAGCTGGGCTTCGTCGCGGCCAAGCCTATTCCGCAGGTGCTGCGCAACATCAACTCATTCACGCTGGGCGCGCAGTCGGTGGATCCGTCGATCGCCACGCACGTGATTTTCACGGGCGACTGGTCGATGCCGGTGAAGGAGGCGGAGGCCGCCAACAGCCTCGTCGATCAGGGCTGCGACGTGCTCACGTGTCACGTGGACGGACCCAAGGTCGTGATCGAGACAGCCGAGAAACGCGGCGCGATGAGCTGCGGTTACCACGCAAGCCAGGCGGCGCTGGCGCCGAAGGGCTATCTGACGGGCGCCGAATGGGACTGGGCGACGCCCTACAAGCTGCTCGTCACAAACGCGCAGACGGGCAAGCCGCAGCCGAACATTCTTCGCGGCGGTCTGCGCGAAGGCTTCGTGAAGATGTCTCCGTATGGCGCGAAGGTGACACCCGATGCCCGCACGCAAGCCGACACCGTGAAGGCGAAGATGGTCGCGGGCGACTACGTCATCTTCAAGGGACCGATGAAGGACAACAAGGGCGGCAGCGCCATTGCGGCCGGCACGAGCTACGCACAGACCGATATCGCGCTCGAAAGCATGAATTATCTGGTTGCCGGTGTGGTTGGCCAGATCTGAGGACTGTAAGCGTCCTCGCCAGGAGTCCTGATGTCCGCATCCCTTTCTCCCGCTCACGGGCCGTCGCGAAGGCTGCCTGCAAGCCTCGCGCGCCTGCTGCTTGCCCTGTTGCCTGCGTTGCCGACAGTATGTGCAATCGTGGCAACTCTGGCGATCTTCGGCATCTTCCTGCTCGTGCAGGGACAGCCGGCCATCCAGGCCCTTGGTCTCATTGGCGAAGGTGCGTTCGGCTCGTCGTTCGCATGGCAGAACACCTTGCTGCGCGCCGCACCGCTCATGCTTACGGCTCTGTGCGTCGCGCTGCCTGCCCAAGTCGGCCTGATCGTGATTGGCGGCGAAGGCGCGCTCGCGCTGGGCGGGCTCGCGGCCGCCGTCGTGCCGCAGTGCCTGCCGCATGCTACGCCGTGGATCGTCGCGACGCCGCTGATGGCGATTGCAGGCATGCTCGCGGGGGGCCTGTGGATCAGCGCAGTGGGCGCGATGCGTCAATGGCGTGGTGTCAACGAGACCATCAGCAGCCTGCTGATGTCGTATATCGCCATCGCCGTTTTCAAGTTTCTCGTCGAAGGGCCGCTGCGCGATCCCGCCAGTCTCAACAAACCGTCGACGCTGCCCCTCCCCGACGCCATGACCATCGGCTCGCTGCCGGGACTCGACGTGCACTGGGGCCTCTTCTGGGGCGTGCTCGCGTGTCTCGCTGCCTGGGTGCTCGTGCGCCAAAGCACGCTCGGCTTCGCCATGCGCGTAACGGGTGGCAACGTGCACACGGCGCGCCTCGTCGGCCTGCCCGTGGGCGCGCTCGCGCTCACCGCCTGCGCGCTAGGCGGCGCATCGGCGGGACTTGCCGGAATGTTCGAAGTTGCGGCCGTGCAAGGCAGCGCGAATGCATCGCTGCTCTCGGGCTACGGCTATGCGGGCATCCTTGTCGCGTTCGCGGCACGCCAGAATCCGTTCGCCGTGATCGCGTGCGCGCTGATGGTCGGCGGCATCGAGGCGAGCGGCAGTCTGCTGCAACGACACCTCGAGCTGCCCGACGCCGCCACGCTCGTGCTTCAAGGGCTGCTTTTCGCGAACCTGTTGGCCTGGGAGGCACTTGCTCCCCGTCTTGCCGCCTGGCGCGTGAAACTTCAGGCCGTCGCGCTCGACACCTCGTCTGCTTCACTGGAGCGTACCCGCCATGTCTGACCTTCATTCGCCCGCTGCGGTACTGCTGATTTCGCTCTTTGCGGGGGCCATTCGCGTGAGTACGCCCTATCTGTTCGTGAGCCTCGGCGAGTGCCTCACCGAGAAAGGCGGCCGCGTGAATCTTGGTCTCGAAGGCATCCTGGTCTCCGGCGCCATGTGCGGCTATGCGGGCTCGTATCTCTCGGGTTCGCCGTGGATCGGCGTGCTCGCGGCGGCGGCGGCCGGTCTGGTGCTCGGCTGCCTGCATGGGCTGGTCTGCTCGCTGCCGCGTGTTTCCGATATCGCGTTCGGCATCGCGCTCATGCTGTTCGGCACCGGCCTGGCGTTCTATCTTGGCAAGCCGTTCATCGAGCCGCAGGCAGCGATACTCCCGTCGATCGATCTCGGCGCGTGGGCCGCCTCGCAGCAAGTGCACAACGCGCTGCATATCAATCTGCTCTTCGTGATTGGCATCGTGCTTGCCGTCGCTTTGCAGTGGGGACTGCGCTCGATGCGCTGGGGCATGACGCTGCGGCTCGTCGGCGAGAACGCCGAGAGCGCGCGTGCAATGGGCTATCCCGTTACGCGGATACGCGTCATCGCGACGGCGGTGGGTGGTTTTTTCGCGGGCGTGGGCGGTTCCTATCTTTCGCTCGTCTATCCCGGCAGCTGGAACGAGGGACTTTCGAGCGGGCAAGGCCTGATGGCCGTCGCCCTCGTGATCTTCGCACGCTGGCAACCGCTGCGCTGTCTTTGGGCTGCGCTGCTGTTTGGCGCTGCCGGAGCGCTTGGCCCCGCCCTGCAGGCAATCGGCGTGACCAGCGGCTATTACCTCTTCAACGCCGCCCCTTACGTGCTGACGCTCGCGCTCATGATCATCAACTGCAGGCCGGACCGCACGCTGGCGGGCGCACCCGGCGAGCTGAGCCTGACGCGCTGAGCGCGGACAGCTTCCGACCGACCGAATCCAGAATCGCCCGCGCTCGCGTAGCGCGCGACCGGAGAATCAACATGACCCGTACCATCGAAGCCCGTCCCTATTCCTGGCCCTACGACGGGAACCTGCGCCCCGACAACACGGCGCTCGTCATCATCGACATGCAGACCGACTTCTGCGGTTACGGCGGCTACGTCGACAAGATGGGCTACGACCTCTCGCTCACGCGCGCCCCGATCGAGCCGATCAAGCGCGTTTTGGGGCCGATGCGCGAACTCGGCTTCACGATCATCCACACCCGTGAAGGGCATCGGCCGGATCTGTCCGATCTGCCGGCGAACAAGCGCTGGCGCAGCCGTCAGGCGGGCACGAACGGTCTCGGCATCGGTGACATGGGACCGTGCGGCCGGATACTCGTGCGCGGCGAGCCGGGCTGGGAAATCATCGACGAACTCGCCCCGCTGCCGGGCGAAATCATCATCGACAAGCCTGGCAAAGGCTCATTCTGCGCGACGGACCTCGAACTGATCCTGCGCACGCGCGGCATTGCGAATCTCGTGCTCACGGGCATCACGACGGATGTGTGCGTCCACACGACGATGCGCGAAGCAAACGACCGCGGCTTCGAATGCACGTTGCTCGCGGACTGCTGCGGCGCGACCGATAAGGGCAACCATGACGCTGCGCTGAACATGGTCCTGATGCAGGGCGGCGTGTTCGGCACGGTGTCCAGTTCGGCGGCGCTCGTCGCTGCCCTGGAGCAGTGACCATGATCACCGCGACACGCGCGCTCGGCGTCGAGGTGATCGGCGCGAGCAAGTCGTTCGGGACGTTCCGCGCACTCGATGACGTTTCGATCAGAGTTGCACCCGGGACGGTTCACGCGCTGCTCGGCGAAAATGGAGCAGGCAAGAGCACGCTCGTGAAGGGGCTCGTGGGCTACGGCCCGCTCGATCACGGCACGATTGTGGCCGATGGAAGCGAGGTGCGCATCGCATCCCCGCGCGATGCGCAAGCGCTCGGCATCGGCATGGTCTATCAGCATTTCACACTCGCGGCGGGGCTCAGCGTCGAGGAGAACCTGCTCCTTGCGCGCGGCAACCTGTCATGGAAGATCGACTGGGCGGCCGAGCGCAACGCGCTCGACGCCTTCATGCGCCGCATGCCGTTTCGCCTCGAACTCGATGCGCCGGTCTCGTCACTCGCGGCGGGAGAAAAGCAGAAGCTGGAAATTCTCAAGCAGTTGTATCTGGAGCAGCGCTTCCTGATTCTCGACGAGCCCACCTCCGTGCTCACCCCGCAGGAAGCCGACGAAGTGCTCGGCCTCATGCGCACGCTTGCCTCGCGCGGTGACCTCACGGTGCTGATGATCACTCACAAGTTCCGCGAGGTAATGGCCTATTCGGACAACGTCACGGTATTGCGCAAGGGCCGCTTCGTCGGCACCTGCGCGGTGGCCGACACCGACCGCGACCGGCTGGCCGCCTGGATGATGGGCAGCGACGCAAGCGTGCAAACGCGTGAGGGCGCCGCTGAAGACACCGATGAGTTCAGGCTTGCGCGCCGGCCGAACTCGCCCGACGCTCCGGTGCGGCTCTCGCTATCGAGCCTTTCGGTCGTCGACGAGCGTGGGCACGCTGCCGTGCGCGAGGCGTCGCTGAGCGTGCGCGCGGGCGAGATCCTCGGGCTTGCGGGCGTCTCCGGCAACGGTCAGAAGGAACTGATCGAAGCGCTCGTCGGGCAGCGCAAGGCCCAGTCGGGCGCGATGGCCGTGGAAGGTTCGCCCTATGCCGCGACGCGCGTAGAGATGACACGCATGCGCGTGTTCGCCCTTCCCGAGGAGCCGCTGCGCAATGCTTGCGTGGCAGGCATGAGCGTGGCCGAGAATATGGCGCTGCGGGATTTCGACCGCGCGCCGCTGCGGCGCGGCGGATGGTGGCTCGATCGTCGCGCCATGCGCTCGCGCGCCGAGCGGCTGATCGCCGAATTCGACGTGCGGCCTCCGCTGCCCGAGCGCGCCATCGGCGCGCTGTCGGGCGGCAACGTACAGCGCGCCGTGCTGGCTCGCGAGCTTGGGCACGCAGTGAACGTGCTGATCGTCGCGAATCCTGTGTTCGGACTCGACTTTGCTTCCGTCGCGGACATCCACGCCCGCATTCTCGCGGCGCGCGATGCCGGTGCGGCCGTGCTGCTCGTCAGCGAAGATCTCGACGAACTGCTGGAGCTTGCCGACCGGATCGTGGTGATGGCCGAGGGACGCCTCGTCTACGAGACTGCAGCAAACGAGGCGGATCGAGTGGTGCTTGGGCGTCACATGGCGGGCCATGGCGACGAAGGCAGGCCGCAGACGGCTGAGCCGGCCGAGCTGCACGCAAGCGCCTGAGCGGCGCGCGAACGATACACAACGCAAACGGAGAAATGTCGCGATGACAACCATCGCCAGCGCAAAGCCCGCGCCGTTCACGTTCGACGCGCGTTATACGGCGCTCATCGTGATCGACATGCAGCGCGACTTCATCGAGCCGGGTGGCTTTGGCCAAGCGCTCGGCAACGACGTATCGCTGCTTTCAGGCATCGTGCCGACCGTCGCGCGGCTGCTCGCGCATGCGCGCTCGGCGGGATGGCAGGTCGTGCACACCCGCGAATCGCATACACCCGACCTCTCCGACTGCCCCCCGGCCAAACGCATGCGCGGCATGCCAGATGCGCGCATTGGCGACGCAGGACCGATGGGCCGCATCCTCGTGCGCGGCGAGCCCGGCAACGCGATCATCGACACGCTCGCGCCGATCGACGGAGAACTCGTCATCGACAAGCCCGGCAAAGGCGCTTTCTACGCAACGCAGCTCGGCGAGGAACTGTCGATACGAGGCATCACGCATCTCGTGTTCGCGGGCGTGACGACCGAGGTCTGCGTGCAGACTTCGATGCGCGAGGCCAACGATCGGGGCTACGAGTGTCTGCTGGTCGAGGACGCGACGGCAAGCTACATACCGGCGTTTCGTGAAGCGACGATTGCAATGATTCATTCGCAGGGCGGCATCGTCGGCTGGACCGCTCCACTCGACGCCCTGCTGGGGGCAGACTGATGACGATGGAAGTGAACCGGCCCGAGATCGTCGCGCAGGTCGCGGCAGCTTTCGAGGCTTACGAGCGAGCGCTCGTCGACAACGACGTCGAGACGATGAACGCCCTGTTCTGGGACGCACCCGAAACGGTGCGCTATGGCATCGCCGAAATCCAGCATGGTGGCGACGCGATCCTCCGCTGGCGGGAAACCTGCGTGCCGGTGCCCCGCTCGCGGCGGTTGCACCGCACCGTGGTCACGACGTTTGGCGGCGACTACGCGACGGTGAGCACTGAGTTCACGAGCGACACCACGCCTTTGACGGGCCGCCAGATGCAGACCTGGGCGCGGCTGCATGAGGCGAACGATATGTTCGGCGGCTGGACGATCGTGGCGGCGCACGTGAGCCTCATCGAGCCCGTTTAAGGGCGGATAATGGGGAGCTGGCCCCCGTCGCCCACCATTGCACCGACGCGCCGCACCACTCTCGACGTTATCGATACCTGACTCATGGACGACTTGACCGAAGCCGCCGCCGAAGCACCCGCAGCATCTGGCACGAAGGTGACCTATAGCGCAAACCCCCTTGCCGAGCAGGTGTATCAGCTCATCAAGCAGGACATCTTCAGTTTTCGACTGTTTCCCGGCGACCGCTTTTCCGAAAACGACATTGCCCAACACCACGGCGTGTCGCGCACGCCGATGCGCGATGCGCTGTTCCGTCTCGCGCGCGAAGGCTATCTGGAGGTGGGGTTCCGGCGCGGCTGGAAAGTCTGCGATATCGACTTCAATCAACTCGACCAGTTGTATGACCTGCGCATCGTTCTCGAACTGGCGGCGCTCGAGCGGCTCTCGGGTGCCCCACACGATGCGATGGATGCGTTGCGAGCCGTATGGTGCGTTGACGAACGGGAACGCGAAAGCCGTCCGGCCACGATGTTCGTGCTCGACGAGGGCTTTCACCGCGGCCTCGTGAGTGCTGCCGGCAACAATGAGATGCTGCGCGTGCACAACGAAGTGACCGAGCGCATCCGCATCGTGCGGCGGCTCGATTTTCTCAAGGCGCATCGCACGAGCGCGACGTACGACGAGCATTCGGCGATGCTCCATCTCATCGATCGCGGCAAGTTTGGCGAGGCTGCCATCCTGCTGCGCGCTCACATTACGCAAAGCAAGCTCGAGGTGCGAAAGATCACGCTGTCGATGCTCGCGACTGCGCGCGACGAGAAGCTGCCCTTCGTCAGCTAGAGAGTGCCTTTGCGGGGCTTTGGTGCAACTATCTGGCGATGGTAGGGGCAGCGCAGCGGCGCGGCAATCCAGGCTCGTCCCGCATATTGGGTCGATTGGGGAGTGCCGCACTGCAACAGATGCGGTGGCGATCACGCAAAAACGGGTTTCGGCACGCTGGAGATTGGGAGGATCGTCGACGTAGCCGTTCGGGCTGTAACCCGCCTTCTCGAGTTGAGCCAGTTCGGCCGCCAATGACTACAATTCAGGGATCGTCGCATTCCCCAAGGAGGCTGCCATGACTCAATCAATGATCAGTTTTTGGGTTGGCCTTGTGGTTCTCGTTGTCGTTGCATCGGCCTTGTCTAGGCGCTACAGGCGCGATCACCCGGGAGAGAGCCTGAGTCAGTGGCTCGACACACATCATATGAGCTGGATGCATCGCAAGCACTAGCTGGCGGCGCGGGCTGACGCCGAGGAGCGCACCATGGCCTTCACCCTCACCTCACAAGCTTTCCACGAAGGAAGCGAGATTCCTCGGCGCTACACCTGCACGGGCGCGGACGTCTCCCCACCGCTCTCGTGGTCCGGGGTACCCGCCAACGCGAAAAGCCTCGTGCTGATCGTCGACGACCCCGACGCGCCCGACCCCGCCGCGCCACGGATGACATGGGTCCACTGGGTGCTTTACAACATCCCGACGACGGCTCCTGGTGTTCAGGAGGGCGTCACTTCGGGCGCGCTTCCGGCAGGCACACTTGAAGGCACCAACGACTTCCATCGCACCACGTATGGCGGCCCATGCCCGCCCACTGGCCGTCATCGGTATTTCCATAAGCTCTACGCGCTCGACACCGTGCTGCCCGATCTTCACAAGCCCACAAAGGCGGCGTTGGAAAAGGCGATGCAAGGCCATGTCGTGGCGCACACCGAACTGCTCGGGACATTCAAGAAGTAACACGCAGACCCCTGGACGCTACTTGTCCGGGATCGTCGATTCCGCGTCGATGCTGCGCAAGCTCGTTCACGTCGCATTCGGTGTTATCAGGTCAGGCAAGTGCTTCGATCCCGAACTACAAAATGCTTGACGGGGACCACAGTATCTATTCTGACGCCGGGGGGGGGGGCGACATGAACAGCGTTGCTGTCGCAAAAGGATGAATGAAAGCCTACTCAGCAGAAAGAAAAGAAGCGTTAGTGCGCCGCATGATGCCGCCAGAAAATGCGCTGGTTTCGGCGCTGGACAAGGAGTCGCAGTGCCGGGCGATGGGAAGAATCCCGAAGGATGGTCTTCGGAAGACAAGTTTGCGGTAGTGCTGGAAACCGCGCCGCTCAACGCAGCGGAGTTGGCCGAGTATTGCCGCCGCAAAGGTCTTTATCCCGAACAGATTGCGGCGTGGCGGGCTGCTTGCCAGGCGGCCGACGCGAATGCTGCCGAGCAGGCGCGCGAGCAGCGTCATCAGTCGAAAGATGACAAGAAGCGCATCCAGCAGCTTGAGAAGGAATTGCAGCGCAAGGAGAAGGCGCTGGCGGAAGCGGCTGCGCTTGTGATCTGAGAAAAAAGTCCAGGCGATCTGGGGATGTCCGCGCCGGATCTGGTGAGGGCTATTGCATATGGCTCGCCACTACATGGCCGCGCGGCGCTCTCCTACCCCATGTCCAAAAACTCTCTGTACGGCGTCAATTCGCGAATTTACGTCGAGCTTTTCGAAGATATTTTTCAAATGCCACTTGACCGTCTCGGGTGCCAGTTTCAACGACCGGCCGATTTCCTTGTTCGAAAGACCGCGGGCAACGCACTCGAGTACCTCAAACTCCCTCGCACTAAGAACATCCGGTGACAGCGGCACGGCCTCAACATGCGCGGGCGACGCAGCCGATGAATTGCCGAAGGCATCAAAAGCTGTAAGCAGCCTGTCGACATACGCCGTTTCTGCCGTAGGAACATTCGCTGAAGCCAAGCGAAATTGCTGTAGCAACGCGCGCACGGGTGGCCCCTCATCCACGAAGCTGTTAATCATGCCGCTCTGCCTTCCGAGCCGTAGCGCTCGTTCGAGCGCACCAAGCGCCTTTTCGAACGCTCCACATTGCGCGAGCGCGCATGAGAACAGCAAGGAAACCACAGCCTCCGAATAGCGCCTGCCCGTAGCAGCCAGAGTATCAAGCAAAGGTGTGAGAAGCGTGACGGCTTCATCTGCACGATCCCCGGCGATCAGTACGCGAGCCTGCAGGAGACAATAGCTTGTCCAGGTGTCTACCGCGCACCCAGCCCGCCCTTCGCACATCATTGGCACGCTCTTGCTCAGCTCGTCGGCGATCTGCCTCGCTTGAGCAACGTTGCCTTCTACAAGGAGCAATCTTACCGTTTCGGCATCCAGCGCCAACTTCAGACGTAGCCAGTGTCGGGTTACGGCGGCCTGTCGACCGTCTTCGAGAATAGCCAGCGCCGAACCCATCTCCCCGTCGCGCCACAGCAAGCGTGCTGCAGACAGTATATGGCGCATCAAACCAGTTAGCGGCGAGGTTTCCAGTGCAGCGGTCGTGCGGCCCGCGATCATCCTCCGCGCTTCAGGCAGTTCGTCGCACTCATAGTAGATCGCAGCAAGGCAACTGGCCGCCCAGGTCGCGCAGGATGACGAGTGGCCCCATGCTTTTTCGATGCGGTGGAACATCGCCTCAAAAATTCGCCTTGATTCAGACAGCTCGCCATGCACAAATGCAGCAACACCGAACGACGAGCGCCGAAACATATCCGAGTAGTCGGGCTCCTGACCCTGTTCAACTCGCTCGCCGACGGCGTCGCGTATTTCACGTATCTGGTCGAACCTGCCCCGGTGCATCAAGCCGAAGAGTTGCGCGTATTGCGCGCAGCGCTGCACCCAAGGCGCCGTAGGCGCCACTGAGGTTTGAGCAGCATGGCCCAGTTCGAGTGCCCGCTCGCTGTCCTCTACCATAGTGGCGATCAGTGCGCTGACCGCGTTGATCTCCGCCAATGCCGCTTCCTCTACCATGCGGGTATCCTTGCGACGCCCCCGAAAGAATTCGTTGGTAACAGCAGCAACCTCCCTCGAGGCGGCGTCCGGCTGAATCGAGAACACGAGCGCCCATGCTTTCGTAAGGCGCAAACGAAGCCGTCTCTGGATGACATCCGGTGGCAGTTTTCCGATCCATCCTAGCAACGTGTTCAACTCACCGCGCTCGAGCATCTCCGTCGCACAGTTTTCAACCCACTGTGCCGCCTGCTCGAGTTCGCCTGCAGCCAAGGCATGTCTGACTGCCTCGGGCCAAAGACGTGCTCCTGCAAACCATTGGGACGCACGACGGTGCAGCAACGGGACGTGTTGCGGCATCTGGCGAAGAAGGCGCCGACGAAGTGCGTCGGACAGGAGCGCATGATAGCGGTACCAGTGCCGTGTTTCATCCAGCGGCCGGATGAACACGCTGTGCCGCTCGAGCCAGTCGAGCTCGCCCCCGCTTCCACTTCCCTTGCCCATGATGGCATCGCACAACTCAGGGGCGAGTCGTTCAAGAATCGACGTGTACAGCAGAAACTTCAGCATATGGAGCGGCAGATGTGCGAGCACGGTATCGTTCAGGTACGAATCGATTCCGGAGCTGACTCCGACCAGCGCACCGGCGACCTTGGCCGCATCGCCCACATCGCGTAGCGCAAGAGCAGCAAGTTGCAAGCCAGCGACCCACCCCTCCGTTGCCTCGTTCAGCAACTCAACACTGTTCCGGTCAAGCGGCACGGTGCCTGTCCGGTCAAAAAATGCCTGCGCATCGGCGATCGAAAAACGGAGATCGTCGACATCAATACGAACCAGTTCCTCTGGAGCTCGAAACTGACCAACTATCAAGGCCGGTTCACCTCGCACCCCGAGCAGGATATGCATGTTCTCGGGGGCATAGCGAAGCAGACGGGAAGTAATCGCAAGAACTGGTTTCGCAGTCAGACGGTCGGCGTCATCCAGCACGAGGAAAACGCGCCTGCCGGATGCAGCGATCCCGTTCAGGAGTAGTGAAATGACCGTTCTGATAGGAGTCAGCGGATCGTTATTAAGGATCTGTTGCGCTTGCGAGGCAATTTCCGCCGAGGCCCTGGCGAATGCGGCCACCAGGTAAGCGCAGAACTGCTGCGGATCATCGTCTTCTGCGTCGAGGCTGAGCCATGCAACAACATGCTTTCGCTGCGACAGCGCTTCACACCAACCAGCAAGCAATGTCGTCTTGCCGAACCCCGCCGGGGCGGTCACGACGGTGATGCTGCGAACCGGCTGCTTACGCAACCACTTAAGCAACACGGATCGTTGCACGCAGCCAGACGGAAGACGGGGCGGGAGCATCTTGGTCTGAATCAGCGACACGCTCCATGGGCGATCGGTACTGTCTGAAGACGCATCCATGTTTGTCCTCTACTGGCCCCCAATCCAGAAATAATAGCGCGAAATTTTGCCAGCGCTATTGCTGCGACCCATTGCACACCGCTCCGTCCAGGTCACTCAGCAGACTGACATCAGACCCGCGACCCCGCCGCACCGTCTGCCCCTTGGAGATCATAGGCATGAGTTCAATGCCACTCAACAAGATGCGGGCACAGCGAAAATCCTTGAATCCCAACATGGGTCGGGTACGGCGCTTGATCGCCCGATGGTCTTGTTCCACGATATTGTTGAGATACTTGGCCTGACGGATCTTGATGGGCGTCTCACGCCCGGCGTTCACGGCGTTCAGCCCGGCCAGATTGGCACCGCTCTTGTCGATGGTTACGGTTTCGGGCGCGCCATTCTGATCGATGGCCTTCTCGAAGTACCGTCGGGCCGCTTCCTTGTCCCGCTTGGCTCGCAGCAAAAAGTCGACCGTGTTGCCTGCCTTGTCGACGGCGCGGTAGAGATACTTCCATGTGCCGCGGACCTTCACATAGGTTTCGTCCATCCGCCAGCTCTTGCCGACCGGACGCTTGCAGCGGCGGAACGCCTTTTCAAGCACTGGCAGAAGCTTGATGGCCCACCAATGCACGGTCGAATGATCGACCGCGATCCCGCGTTCGGCCATCATCTCCTCGAGATTGTGCAAGCTCAGCGGGTAGGCCACGTACCAACGTACGCGCACCAACATTATCTCGAGCGGATAGTGCAACCGCTTCAGCACTTCGGCTACCGCCGGACTCAGCGCCTTCATTGCCGTTCACATCATTCTGTTAGGTCCCGCAGCATGCCAGCCTCCGCTATTGCAACAGACCCAACTCTTCTCTGCCGCTGAAACTGCGCGTCGGGGGCACGGACTGCGCGTCTTGTGCATTGAAGATCGAGAACGCGATGAAGCGGCTGCCAGGCGTGTCCGACATCAACGTTAGCTACGGCCAGGAAAGCCTGGCCCTCACATTCGACGAGGACCGCACGTCGCTTGCCGCGATCGAGGCCAAGTCTCATGCGCTCGGCTTCACGCCGGTTGGCGGTCCCGTCAGTGAGCCGACTGGTGCCTCCGAGGCCGGCCGTTCGTCGTGATGGCGCGCGAAGGCTCGTGCCCGGGTCCACACCTGCCCCACTCCGTAACAGGCGGCCCCAAGCATGCCAACGAAGAAACCGACTGGCCAGTTGGAGACATAGGAGAGGGCAATCGATGTCCACACCGTGACGAGCGAAATTCCAACCGACACGCATATCGCAAGAATCGGCCGGTCAGTCAGCGAGCGGGCCGCAGCCGCGGGTCCAATCATCAGGCTGAACACTAGCAGCGCGCCCACTACCGGGAGCGCCATTGCCGTCGCAAGCGCCAGGATGCTCATGAACGCAAGTTCCATCGCGCGGCTCGATACGCCTCTCGCCTTCGCCAGATCGGGCGATACCGAACTGAGCAGGAGTGGCCGGAAGAGCACAACCGCAACCGCAATCGAGAACCCGCTGATCGCGGCAACCGGCGCGAGATCGGTGTTGCTCACGCCCAGTACTTCGCCGAAGAGAAGGGCATAGACCGCTTGTGAATACTCGCTCGTCATGCTCAGGAACAGCGCCCCGAAGCCTAGCAGCGTGACGAGGCACAGGGCGGTTGCGACTTCGTGTCTTCCGCGCCGGCTCAGCCAACTGATTCCGATCACGCCGAGACCAGCGAAGACGATCAGGCCGAAGAGCGGATTGATACCGAGCAGGCTTGCCGCTGCAGCACCCGGAAAGGTGCCGAGCGGCAAGGCGTGCGCGGCGAACGAGGCGCCTCGAATCACCACGAAGAAACCGATGAATCCGGCGACTGCTGCCACGATGCTCGCCACGATCCACGTGTTGGTCATGAAGCTGGAGAACATGGTCAGGCCTCACCCGGTTCACGGGCGTTCAGGGCGATCCGCGCGCCCGTTGGGGGCTTCCGTGCAGGTCCGGCGCGACCTGTGATGACATACAGGGCGAAGATAAGCGTCACCACGAAGAAGCTCACTGGCCAGCCGTGCCCGGGTGTCCAGTAGTAGCTGTCGTACGCGAGGAGGATGCCACCCCAGGTCGTGCCCAAGCCGATTAACGCGGACAGACCCGTGGCCCAGCCTGGCCGCTTTGCCGCCCTCAAGGCGATCGCCGCCGGACCTATCAGGAGTGCGGTCGACAGGATGGCGCCGACCGTAATAGCTGATAGGGAAACGGCCAGCGCCAATACCAGCAGGTGCAGGAGTCCGACCGTCCGTACCCGCACGCCCATGACCGCAGCCAGCTCTGGGTCAACGGAGCTGAGCAGCAAGGGACGATAAAGCACGCCCGCGGCAATCAACGCCCCCGTGCCCACCGCCAGTGCGAGCGGAATGATCGATGCCGGAATGGCGAACATTGATCCGAACATGACGGTGATCGCCGCTCCAGTCGTGCTTTTCGATGTCACGTCGAGGTAAAGAAACAGCGCGGCAAGGCCAAGCCCCGCGCCCAGCACGACGCCGGTCACAAGATCGCGCTCACGGGCGCGGCGCACCCGCACCAGTTCCATGCCGCCCGCTGCCATGACCGCCATGATGAGAAATCCCAGCAACGGGTTGATGCCGAGCAGGAACGACGCAGCACCGCCCGCGCTGCTCACATCGGCCAGCGCGTGGCCGGCGAAGGACTGGCTCCTCATGACGGTGAATACGCCAATTACGCCGGACACGACTGCGGCGCCGCCGCCGACTACCATCGCGGTATGCACCGGTTCGCTGCTAAAGAAGCCCGGTTCAAAGATGAGGGTGAGCAGGGAATCCATCTTGAATCAGGGAACCTGCACAATGTGGGCGGGGTCTCGCCGAACGGCGGCAAGCATTTCGGCCTCGGTGCCGGCGGCAATCACCAGCACGCGGCCGTGCACGCGGACGACATCGATGTGATAGCCGTACAGTCTGCTCAGGACCTCGGTACGCACCACTTCGTCCGTCGCCCCGCTCGCTGCGTGGCCGTTGGCGAGGTAGACGATCCGGTCCATCACCGGCAGCAAGGGATTCATGTCATGCGCCGAAAGCAGGACCGCAAGCCCGTGCTCGACGCTCAGGCGGCGCAACAGCGCGACAATTTCGGCGACGCTGCGCATGTCGAGGTTGGCCAGAGGTTCGTCCAGCAACAGCAGCCGCGGACGGCGAACCAGAGCGTGTGCGATCAGTACCCGCTGCTGCTGGCCTCCGGACAGTTCCCCGATGCGCTGGTCCGCGAAAGGCTCTGCATCCACGGCTTTGAGCATCCCGTCGACCGCCTCGCGGCGTTTTTTCGACGGTAACGGCAAGCCGAGCCTGTGGCCCTCGAGGCCGAGCGACACCAGATCCCGCGCACGCATCGGGAGGTAGGGGTCGAGCGCGATCTTCTGCGGGACGTAACCCGCCGAGGTCAGGCTGCGCGCACCATTGATCCTGATGCTACCTGCACTCGCTACCTGGAAGCCGAGGATCGTACGCAGCAGCGTGGTCTTGCCCGAACCGTTCGAACCGATAAGGCCGCAGAACTCTCCCGCATCCAGCCTGAAACTCACCTCATGTAGCACGCTGTGCCCCGGGAAAGAGACGCTCACCCGGTCGACCGCAAGGACCTCGTTGCCAGGGCACATGCCGCTCACTGCACAGCCTGCAAGGTTTCGGTGGACACTTTGGAAGTCACTGCCTTTTCCAGCGCATTGACTTCCGCCAGCATCCACGACTGGTAAGTAAAGCCGGGGGTTGGCATGGTCTCGTAGACGCCGACCACCGGAATACCATTTTTCCTGGCCAGATTGAGGAACGACTGTGTGAGCGCATCCGTGACCTGCTGGTTGTAGACGAACACCTTGACCTTGTGGTCCGTGAACAGGCTGTTCTGTTTCGTCACGTCCTGCGGAGAGGGATCGGTGCCGTTCATGATCGCCGCCTGCAGGCTGAAGGGTGTGGCGATATCGGTGCCGACCGCTTCGAGCATGTAGTTGGCGACCGGCTCCGTCACCGCGACAGGCGTTTGCGCGTAGTGCACCTTGAACGATGCAATTGCAGCCAGCCAGGGCTTGAGTGATGCGTCGAACTTCTTCACGTTGGCTTGAAAGTAGGCTGCCTGCGCGGGGTTCAATGCGGAAAGGTCCGCTGCCACTGCCTTCGCAACCGCCGGCATGGTTTTCGGGTCGTACCAGAGATGCGGGTTCGGCGTGCTGTCGGGCAGGCCGAGCACGTGTTGGGCGTCGATGACCTTGCGTTTGCTATTGGGCGCGGCTGCGATGATCTTGTCGGCCCAGGCGTCGTATCCCACGCCGTTCTTGACGATCAGATCGGCGGAAGCAAGCTGCGCTGCCACCTTCGGGTTGACCTCGAACGTGTGTGGATCCGTATTGGGATCCGTTTCGATCGCGCTCACCTGAACGTACTTGCCGCCGATCTGGGCGATGACGTCGGCGTACTCGTTTTCGACACCGATGGCGTTGATTACGCCAGCCGCTGCTGATGCCGCCATGGCGCTTCCCTGATGCACGGCAAGCAGTACCAATGCAGCCGAAAGGCTACCAATGGGCTTTAGTGCGGCGCGCCAAACAAACCGGTCTGGCTGTCCTGAACTCCAGGATGCGCGGTGCTGAACGGAGTTGCAAAGCCTGGCGGCGATTTTTTTCATTGGCGTTCCTGGCACGAAAAATAACAATCCGATAGGATTAGATACGTTATAACATAACACATGTGGTGTCCAGCGTTCCCGGCAGACAGACTGGCCGTCCCGGAGCGTGGCATCAGCGAAGCGGGCTGTCACCGCATGGGGCCATCTCGACCGTAACCATTTGCTCGGCGCCCGGGCACCTCGACGGGCGAACATGCTTGAGCGCGTGCCGCTCACAGGAGAATGCAATGCAAGATGCAACCGGCTTCCAGCGTATCCCGACGACCATCCTGACCGGCTTCCTCGGCGCCGGAAAAACGACCTTGCTCAACCGCATCCTGACCGAGCATCACGGCGGACGGGTCGCGGTCATCGAAAACGAGTTCGGCGAAGCGGGCATCGACAACGAATTGCTGGTGCAGGACAGTAACGAGCAGATTGTCGAAATGAACAACGGCTGTATCTGTTGTACGGTGCGTGGCGACCTGGTGCGCATTCTTTCGACGCTCGCCGCGCGACGGGAGACAGGAGAACTCGCGTTCGAGCGGGTCATCATCGAGACAACGGGGCTTGCCGATCCGGCGCCCGTCGCGCAAACGTTCTTTGTTGACGATGTCGTGCAGGAGAAATACCTGCTCGACGCCATCGTGACGGTGGTCGACGCACGGCATGGCGGCGAGCAGCTCGACGAACATCACGAAGCGCAGGAGCAGGTCGGATTCGCGGACCGTATCCTCGTATCCAAGGTGGACCTCGTTGGCGAAGAGCAGGCGCAGCAACTGATGCGCCGGTTGCGGCAGATGAACCCGCGCGCGACGATCAGGCCGGCACATTTTGGCGAGACGGACCTGAAGCAACTGCTCGACATCCGAAGCTTCAGTCTGGATGCCATTGTCGACATCGAGCCCGATTTCCTTGAAGACGTTTCGCACGAGCATGACGACGATGTGACGTCCTTCGTCTACCGCGCTACTGCGCCTCTGGATCGGGACAAGCTCGAGGCGTTCTTCAGCGCCACGGTTGCGATCCATGGTGCCGCGATGCTGCGCTACAAGGGTGTGCTGAACCTGGCGGGTGTCGACCGTCGCGCAGTATTCCAGGGCGTACATATGATTTTTGGCGCGGATATCGGTAAGTCCTGGGGCGCGAATGAAACGCGCGAAACCCGGATTGTTTTCATCGGCAAACAGTTGCCACATGATCTTTTCAAGGCGGGCCTCGACAACTGTATGGTTGGCGAAGTCCTGCAGAACTGACACGAAGGATCGCGCCTGCTTGCCGCGCACCCGCCTCGGCCAGCAGGCTGGCCGTGTCGATTCATGCGATCTTCTTCACCATGTTTGAGGCTCCACTTTTCCCATGCACAAGCTCCCCGTCACCGTACTGTCCGGCTTTCTCGGCGCGGGCAAGACCTCGCTCCTGAACCACGTCCTGAATAACCGCGAAGGCAAGCGGGTGGCCGTAATCGTGAACGATATGTCGGAAGTCAACATCGACGCTCAGCTGATTCGTGACGGCGGCAGCCAGCTCTCGCACATCGACGAAAAGCTCGTCGAAATGAGCAACGGTTGCATTTGCTGCACATTGCGCGAGGACCTGCTGATCGAGATCCAGCGGCTCGCGCGGGAGAAGCGCTTCGACTATCTGCTGATCGAATCCACGGGCATATCCGAGCCCTTGCCGGTGGCGGAAACCTTCACGTTTCGCGACGAACAAGGTCACAGCCTCTCGGATATCTCTCGCCTGGACACGATGGTGACGGTCGTCGACGCCTATAACTTTGTGCGCGACTACGGTTCCCACGACTTCCTGGCGGATCGCGGCGAAACGATGGGCGGGGAAGACCGCCGCACCGTGGTCGATCTGCTGACCGAGCAGATCGAGTTCTGCGACGTGATCGTGCTGAACAAGACGGACCTTGTGAGCGCAAGCGAGTTGGAGTTGCTCAAAGGCGTGCTGCGGGTGCTGAACGCCCGCGCGAAGATCGTCGAAAGCCGCTTTGGCCAGGTGCCGATCGGGCAGGTTCTCGATACCGGCCTGTTCGACTTCGAAGCCGCTGCGCAAGCGCCTGGGTGGCTCAAGGAGATGCGCGGCGAACACATTCCCGAAAGCGAACAATATGGCATCACCAGCTTCGTCTACCGCGCGCGCCGTCCGTTTCATCCGCAGCGTTTCTTCGACTGGATTCAGAGCGAGTGGCCGGGCGTCGTGCGCTCAAAGGGGTACTTCTGGCTGGCCTCGCGCAACCATGCGGTCGGCGAATGGTCGCAAGCCGGCGCGGTCTCGCGTCACGGACGCGCCGGGACCTGGTGGGCGGCCGTGCCCAGGCACGCCTGGCCGCAGGAGCCCGAAGCACAGGCTATCATCCGAAGCCGCTGGCATGAGCGTTTCGGGGATCGTCAACAGGAGCTGGTCCTGATCGGCACCGGAATGGACGAGGCAGCCTTGCGCGCGTCCTTTGATGCCTGCCTGCTAAGCGAGGACGAACTGGCCCGTGATGAAGTCGAGTGGCACAAATTTACCGACCCGTTCCCTGAGTGGACGCAGTAAGGTGTGTCCACCCACGCAGTAACCTGGCACCATACATACTCAATCGTATTGAGGTACGTCGCCTGCCTGGCGCCGGGCACTCAGGCGAGCTCAACCGGGCCGTGGTCGTCGCAATGATCGCCGTGCGGATGGTGCAGGTGGCCGTTGACCAGGTAGTCGACGTGATCGCCATGCGGTACCGCTTCGTGGCCGCATGCCGGCCCGTGGACATGTCCCGACTCATGACCGCCGCAGTTGGAAGTACATTGATCCGGATTTTTTGCGCTCACCTCCAGCCGGTGTTCGTCCACGTGATCGCCATGGGGATGGTGCAGGTGGCCATCGTGCAGATAGTCAGTGTGATCGCCATGCCTGATCGCAGTGTGTCCGCAGTTCGGACCATGCTGATGGTCATGATGGGCATGATGCGGTTCGTTGCAGGTGCTCATAGTGGTGCTCCTCGACTCACGTGATAGTGAACGCATGACGTGGGCTTCGCGGCGTGCCCCCAATGGGCAACGGTTAATCCGGCCAGATGTTAAAGCGATCCTCCTTACGCACGCCGAAGTCAACGCCCTTTTTTTCCGTCTAGATGATGCCATACCCCCGATGAAGTAAACGCGTCTGTGCTTTAATTAACCGGCGCGGTGGGTTCGATAGCCGGAAAACATCGGGGCTTGCCTTGCGGGTCAGCTGCAAAACGCGTCATTCCTCCTTCGGTGGCTCATCAAATTCGGACGGCGGATGCTCACACTCGTGTTCAGCCATGTCGCTGATGACACGCTCTACGTGCTCGTCAGTTGCTACACAGAAAATCTGTTTTGCGCACCGATCGGCGCGCAGCACCCGGGCTGCTCGCAAAAGCCGCAGGTGATGGCTGACGAGCGTTTGCGCCAAGCCATATTGTGCCGCGATGTAGGAAACGCACATCGGCGCGCGAAGGCATGCTGCAATTATTTTCAGGCGGGTCGGATCGCCGATCTGCCGGAACATCTCTACCAGTTCCGCGACCTGGTCGTCGGTCAACTCGGATGCCTGCATTTTTGCATTCCAAAGAGTCACGTCGCCTATAGATGGCGCACCGCCGCATGCACGGAAATGCCACCGTTGCCCGTCTCATGCCAGGGGCCATCGGGATATCGAAGTCGACCAATGGTTCTCGACACATTAACGTGGCCGGGACCCAGGCGCGACGAAAAGGCTATGTACGAAGGGTCGAATTGGGCGATTAGCTATCCGCAACCGAGCGATGGCGGCTGCACCATCAAGATAGCCCTTCGATCGGAGCCAGGTCGAACGGCCGCGACGGGTTGGCGGATTCAACCGGTATGGTTCAGATAGCGTGAATACGGTCCTTCATCCAATCCCCACAGTGCCAGCCAGGCCGAAAGCATCAGCCCGGCTAGCAATGGCGGAAAAAGCCCTGAGCGCGAAGCGGACTTCATCGCGAGGCTCGGTGGCCGTTGGAGGAGAGTCAGGCCTGGAAGTTGAAATGGCCTTGGGTGGCGTTATGACCCGTCAGGTTGAGGTCGACCTTGAGCAGAGGGTTTTTCATCCGGTAAGCGCTCGCTTTGCTGATGATCGCCGGGGAGCATGGTGTCGTCGAGATGGAATTACCGAGAAGCACCGCGGGGGCGCCGCTCGGACTCCAGTACGGCTCGAGTTCCGCATGAATGTCCACGCCAATATCGAGTTTGCCTTTACCGCCCTGAAGGTCGAAGATAATGGGCGCGCGCTCGATCGAGACGATTTTTCCGTACATATGGGCGAAGTCGGCCAGCGGGCCGCCGCGCTCGCCCCGGTAGACGCTGGAGAGCGCCTCAAACTGGACATCGGTGGCCCGGTCATCGATGTACACGGCTACCTGCCAGTTGCCCTGCAGGATATTGCCAGGAATGAAGGTGGCACAGGCCACCGTCAATCCAGAGACCTCAATGTCATCGATCGAGCCCTTGTCGAAGTGGTGGGCGATCGCGGCGCAACAGCTGCCATTGTCGGCATCCTCACCTATGCAGCAAGGGCAAAGTACGTTGCAATTACACACTTCCAGAATACTGCCGTCGAGTTTGTAGCTCACGTTAGCCTCCTTGCGCCTTTACACCCCTCGCGCCGTCACCTCGCCTTCAACGGCTACTGGCATCAAGAATAGACCATTGATGCTGGCCTGAAAGGCGCGGATTCACACTAGAAGGCGCGTTCATTGGCGCGAACTGCCGGCTCTCGATCATTAGTGAGCCTGATCCGCGTTCGTCGAAGCGACGGACTGTCGGGGTTCGGATACCCGGGTGATGCGAGCGATGGCTCTAACGTAACCAGGCCTATTCGCCCGAGGGCGCCGTGTGGCCAAGCACACCGGCGGCCGCCAGTACCGCCAGCATGGCGACGGCTTCGACGGCCAGCAGACGGTCGAAGCCGCGTTGAGCGTCAGGGTAAGCGGGACCGCCATCTGCCGTCGCGGCCTGCGAGCGCGGCAAGTGGATCATCCGGTTGTAGCCGCCCAGCAGCACCGCCAGCGTGACGCACACGAACTTAAACGCGAGCGGGCGTCCATACGGTACGCTGAGTAACGGGGCAGTGAGGTGGGCCGTATCCTGCGTCACGTTATAAATGGGCTCCGTGTGGCAGCAGGCCGAGACTGCCCGGTGCGGACAAAACGACTGAAAGTGACGTTCGCGAACGTCACTTGTTGGCCGGCGGATTCGCGTAGCGTCGCTCGCAGCATCTGAAGCACGCGGCGCATATTCTTATCACACGATGCTGTGTCCGGCCAGAAGCAGCCGATCACGTCAGGACAACGTATGCCTGGTTCTTCCTGGTGACCGGACGCCAACGCGGCACGAGCCAATCGCAATGATCGCGTGCCTGGCGCGTCCCGGTGGGACGGTGACGCCCTATCGCGTATCGTGGATTCGCCCGCACGTGCCGTCCTCGCGCAAACAAAGTCCATCCCTAAAGGCCGCTGCCCGAAAGGCGAAGCCGGGTCTAATGCAGTCAAATTCTTTCAATTCGCCTTCGTTCACCGGGGAGAACTAGCATACCCCTCCACCCTATCTGGCATACATATACTCTCCTGCGATATATCGGAGGTCATTCATGAGCCACACCATTCGTGAGAAACAGAAGCTTCTCAACCGGGTCCGCCGCATCAAGGGGCAAGTGGAAGCCATCGAGCGGGCGCTTGAGGAAGAGCGTGGATGCATCGACGTCCTGCAGCAGATAACCAGTTGGCGCGGCGCGATGAATGGCCTGCTGGCGGTAGTGCTCGAGGAGCATATCCGCACGCATCTCGTCGATGCCGAAACCCACAAAGAGCCGGCCGGCAGCGCGACTGACCAGCTCATCGAAGTCGTTCACAGCTATTTCAAGTAGAGCAGCACATGAGTGATTTCAAAGACTCGGCGTTCGGCGCAGGACACGACCACATCTTTCTGGGCGCGGCTCACGAGCAGAACGAGCGCAGGACCTGGGCGGTCATTGCGCTGTGCAGCGCGATGACGCTGATTGAAATCATCGGCGGCAATATGTTTGGCTCACTGGCGCTTGTTGCAGACGGTCTGCACATGTCGACGCACGCTGGAGCAATGCTGATTGCAGCCCTCGCGTACATATACGCGCGTAAGCATGCTGCCGACCCCCGCTTCGTTTTCGGTACTGGCAAGCTTGGCGGTCTCGCGGGCTTCACGAGTGCCATCGTGCTTGCCATGATCGCAGTGCTGATTGGGTACGAGGCTGTGTCGCGCTTTCTGTCGCCAGTATCGATTCATTTCGGCGAAGCGATTCCCATCGCGGTGGTAGGCCTGTTGGTCAACCTGGCGAGCGCGTGGCTGCTCGGCGACCATCACGGGCATGGTTACGAAGACGAGGCGCAGAAGATCTTCGCTCCGTCCGGTGTGTTTGCCGTTTCCATCTTCGAAGATGGCATCATGCGGTGCTCCAGCGCTTTAAGGGGTTGTCCCATGTCACGGTCGAGGTCCAGCCTGCTCAAGCGGTGGCGTGATCCACGATGCTACTGGCGCCACACACTTGTATGCCGGGAAACCTTGCGTTGAGCGTGCATAGGGATTCTGGTCGTAGCCGGTTATTGACCAGCTGAACGCGGTGGTATGCGTGGAACTTCGGGCGGCGACAACAAGCGCTCCTCCGGGCGAATCTGGCCGGAATCTCCGACGTACGTCCGACTCTATCTGTTGAAAACACCGTGGGTGCGCGGGCTCGTTCGCGGCCTCTTCCGCACCGTCGCGGGCGCCTGTCGTCAGGCCTCGTCGGCCAATTGACGCAGATCGTGCACAAATGCGTCGACCGGATCGTCGTCCGCACCGATCAGGCGCGCGTGTCCTTTCGCATCGAATATGTAGATCGCCGAGCTATGGGTTACCTCGTATCCACCGTTCGCGCGGGGCTTGTCAGCCTGGTACGCGACGCGATAGCGTTGCGCGAGCGCCTTGATCGCGCTGTCGGAACCGGTCAGGCCGACGTCGTGCTTTGCGTCAAACGCATCGACATACGCATGCATCACTGCGGGCGTGTCCCGCGCCGGGTCGACACTCACGAACAGGACCTTCACATGCTGTGCGGCGCCGCCCAGTTGATGCGTCACTTGGGCCAGTTTGGCCAGCGTCTCCGGGCATACGTCCGGGCAATGCGTATAGCCGAAGTAGACGAGTGTGACATCACCTGCCAGGTTCGCCTGGCTAATCTGCTTGCCGGCGTCGGAGGTCAGCGCGAAATCCAGATCGGGCAAATGCCCCTGGACGTCCGTGAGCTTCCACGGCTCTTCATGGTGGCAGGCGGCAAGTGAAACAGAGAGCGTTGCGCCGACAACGAGACGCACACAGCGATCAAAGAATGGGGGCATGGATTGGTGCGGCATTGCCGTCGCAAAGATCAGGATCGAGAAGTACAGTCTATTGCGGAGAGCTTTCATTCGTCTGCCCGCGTAGTGCCTCATCCGCTTTACAACTCTCAACGACAAGGCTCCATTCGAGGGCCGTTGCGCCACAGGCCGCGTCACCCGAGCGCGCCAAAATATCGCGCGTAAGGCGGGAAGCGAAGAGCCAGCCGACCGCAATCCGCCCCGTAGTCGCTGACTATCACCACGCAGTTGCCTGAATGCAGGTGTATGTCACAGTTCGAAGAGTGTCTTGCGAACACACAACCTTGCCTCCCGGCTCCAATAAAAAACCCCCTCCAGAGAGGGGGCGATGAACCGCTCGCGAACCGTGCTTTTCGTATCGGATCAACGCGCCATCAATTTCCCCACAATGAGACTTGCGAGGATCTCTGCGAGCCTTGCCGTCACACCAGCTTGATCGATGTCGGGTCTGCTGTCAGATAGCCGACCGATGCGCCGAAGCGATCCCTGTAATTCGCGCGCACAAGCGGATCGAGCGTGTCCCTGAGCGCCTGCGTATGCTGGCTGCCCCAGTCGCCGGCATGCTGGAAGTTGCTCATGATGTAGGTCCAGCCGTTGAGTTCGTCGACCGCATGCAGACCGGTCGATTCGGCGCCGGCGGGTGTCGACAGCAGACGCGTGAGCTGCTTCGTGTCGACGTTGTACGCCCACAGGAAATTGTTCACGTGGTAGCCGCTGTCCTCGCCGATAAAGAGCGTGCGCAGCTTCTCCGAGAATTTCAGGTTGTCCGGGTTGGCGACCAACTCCGGGTCGGCCTTGTTGCCGAGCGCGTCGGCGGCGATGTCCTTGCCGACCAGCAGCGCGCTGGTGTGCACCGGCACCCACTCGCTGTTGATCGCGGCACCCTGGTTATCCTTCTGGCCGCCCGCGAGCTTGTGCTGAAGCACGCCGCCGGCGTTGATCGCGGCGTCGACGGAAATGTTGCTCTCCGCGTTCCAGCCCTTCGCGTTGCCCTTCACCATCGAGTCGACGATGTTCTGCAAAGCGGAGTACGCGATCTTGTCCTTGATGTTGACCGTCGTCCCTTCCATCTTCGTGAAGCCCATGCTGCCGCCCGCCAGGTAAGCGTAGCGATGGGTTTCGAGGAAAGCCGCAACCTTCTCCTTGCCCGGCATGATCCTGACCCACTGCGCGGTGCCGCCGGCGAAGATCTTCCGGTAGTTAGCGTCGGCAGGATCGGTCCACTTGACGTCGATGACGTCCTGCGGCCGATTCGACTTCGCCATGGCCTCGACTTCCGCGCTCGTCGCGTGACCCAACCTGATCCACGTCAGGTCCGCGCCCGCCGCGGCCGGATCGACCGAGAAGCCCGCGCCCACTTTCGCCACATACAACGTGCCGGCCGACAGGTCCTTCTCGTTGTCCGCCACGAACATGAAGAGGCCGCTGTTGGTCGCGTCGTCGCCCATCAGGACCGTGCGGTTGTCCGGCATCACCTGCACCAGTTCGTGCGAAATGCGCCCGAGGCAATAGTGCTTTCTGACCGAGCCGGTGCCATCCGCCTTGACCGTGATTTCCGGCAGATGACCATAGAGATACGGGTTGAAAGCAATGTTCGTGTTGCCGTACAGGTTATCGTTGAACGCCTTGTACTGCGCCAGATTGCTCGAGCTGGCCGTGAACGCATCCGGCTCGTATTCCTCGCTCGACAGATGCGTGTTCCACGGCGACAGGCTCGCGCCGCAGGTGATCCACAGTCCATTCGCGGGCGACGTGTCGACGTTGTGATACTTGACGAGCGTCAACTTGCCGGTGGCCGGATCCTGATCCAGCGTCAGCACCGCGATCGGCGACGGGAGGCGGCCATACATGTCACTGCCGGACTGCGAGCGCGTCGTGTATTCGAACTGGACCACAGCGAACACCGTGTTGCCCTTTACGCCGGCGACCTTCGCGCCATCGATCTTCAGCAGCGACGTACCGTCCGGCGAGTCCGAAAAGAACTGGCGCCGTTGCGCGGGCACCGAATCGTCGTCGATCGGCTGGTTGTTGATGTCGAAGTACCCGCCTGCCAGCACGGTGCCGCCGTTGCCGTCCGGGACCAGATCGCCGGTCATGAAGAACGGCTGGTACGCGAGTTTGTAAGCCTTTTGGGAGCCGTCGGAATACGAAACCGTCAGGCCTGAGCCGACCGTGGTGGTTGCCATCAGCGACGGGTTGGCGAGCGACGGCGCCGGCATGCTGGTGAAAGACGCCGAAGTGAAGTTCGCGACCGGGGTGGCAGGCGTAGCAGGCGTGGCGGAATTGGCCGACGGAGTCGCCAGATCGCCGCCGCAAGCGGTCAGCATCGACGCCGTGGCGATGCCGCCTAGCGGCAGCATCGGCGCACCGGCAAGTAGTTTAAGGGCCTTGCGGCGGGAAATGTCGAACGGCTCTGCCATGTTGTCGTGATCCAGGGTTCGGGTAGCGTGGGTGAATGCACAGCCGGCACGCAGTCAGCCCCAAACCACATGGTTCACGCTCGCGCCGCTATGACGCGAGGATTCTATGAAGTTAATATGAAAGTATCTTGACAGGCTTTAGTAATTTTTGAGTCAGCCTGGTCAGCCGGCCTGCCCCGCCTCCAGCCCGGGCGGCGAAATTCGTTTTCGACCCAGGCCACGGCGCTCGCCTTGCTGAGCTTGAAGCTGGGCGCGACCTGCACTTGCGCCAACTGCTCGCCGAAGGTGTCGAGCGCGGTCAGCAGCGCGTACGGTTCGATGTCGTCCGCAACGATGTCCAGCGTGATGTCGAGTTCGTCGTTACCATCCGCGCTCGCCACCCGCACTTCTTTATGGAGTTGCGCACGCAGTTGCTGCTCATGGCGGCGCAGGACTTCTGAGGCGGTCTTCACCAGCGTGTTGAACGCCGACGTGTCGAGGGGTTTCGGATCCTTCTTGTTGCGGCCCATCGTCCACGGCCCACAAGGGACAGTTGGATTTCTCCGTAACGGACGTTCAAGCGACTGGAAACGTTAAACCTCGCAAATAGCCAGGCACGGGCTGTAGTCGATCCGGGCTAAGCTTGACGCGCCCACGCAGTCTGATGCTGAGTCGCCCCGTTGCCTCCAATCTCGCCCATCAGATAATCGATGAACGACGCTATTCGCGAAGAAACGGCTGTATTGCGGTAATAGACAGCATGGATTGGCTGACGGACGTCCTTGGTCTGACGGGCGAGGATCTGCACGAGACGCCCTGTTTCGCGGTCCCGGTCGGTCATGAAATCCGACAGGCAGACAACGCCCACGCCTTCGAGCGCCAGTTGACGAAGCGTCTCGCCGCTCGATGAACTTGCCACCGGCTCGATTCGGTACGGCTCACCGTCGGCACCGAGCAACGGCCAGACATTGAGCGACTCCGGTTGTGTAAAGCCCAGCAGTACGTGCTTGCCAAGGTCAGCGACCTCGCGCGGATGTCCGTGCGCCTCAAGATAGTCGGGACTCGCAAGAACACGCATGCGGCTACTGCCAACAAGCCGGCTATGCAGCGTCGAATCCTTGAGCCGGCCAATTCGAATAGCGACATCGGTGCGGCTCTCGAGTAGATCGATGATGCCGTCGTTCGTGTTCAGCTCCAGGTGAACGTGCGGATAGCGCACGCGGTAGCCTTGCACAAGCGGTGCGATCACGTGCAGCATGAAAGGCGACGCTGCATTGATCCGCAGGAGCCCCGATGGGTTTTCCCGCCGCGCGACCATCTGTTCCTCCGCGCTTTCCACGCAATCGATGATGGCGCGCGCGTGTTGAAGGAACGCGCGCCCTTCCTCGGTCAGCTCCATCCTGCGCGTGGTCCGGCGCATCAAAGTCGTTTTCAGCTTTTCCTCGAGGCGCCCCAGCGTCCGGCTGGCCGCCGACACTGTCAGGTCGAGATGTTGGGCAGCTGCCGTCATCGAGCCGGTATCGACCACGGCCATGAAAGTCGCCAATTCGTCGAGGGTGATATTCATTCTTGATGTTCTTTCAAAAGAATTTTGTTTATAGACCGGTTTGTGAACAAAAGTAAAGCTGGCAGACTCGGTCCGTCAGAATCCTCAATTCCTTCGCGAGGGAATGCAGCCGCCGGAGGGCGCAGGCGCGCTGTCGAGTCTGGTGAGACAAAACTTTCTCCAATGTCACGGAGATTTGATAAATCAAACAGGCTGTTTCTGGAGACATACGACCCGACGTTCAGGCTTGCGCAGACCAGGCGGGCAACTACTCTGCTTAGCCGGAATGCGACTGACATCGGCATAAAGCCGGCGCGCAACTCCCCTCGATCAATGCGAGCACAAACATGACGGTTACCGAGCGACCCGCGAATTGCGGCACCAGCATGATCGACCTGGGCCGGTTTCAGATCGATTTGGAGATGCGGACGCTGCACCAAAGCGGCACGCTCGTACCTGTCGGATCTCGCGCCTTCGATATTCTTGCCGTGCTCGTGTCGGCCGCTGGACGACTCGTTACGAAAGACGAATTGTTGGATAGTGTCTGGCCGAAAACCGTCGTCGAAGAAAACAATATCCAGGTCCATCTGTCCGCGTTACGCAAAATACTTGGTGAGGATCGCAACCTGATTGTCACGATCCCTGGTCGCGGGTATCAGTTGCGACAACGACCTGTTGAGAGCCGGGCTCCTGCGGTCGAGTCCCGACCCTTCAGACGTAGCCTGCCGCTACGCGAAACCCGGCTCACAGGCCGCGACGCAGCCGTTCGGCAGATCAGCACGTTGATCCAAACTACGCAGGTATTGAGGCTCACGGGAGCCGGCGGTATAGGGAAGACGAGCCTGGCTATAGCGGTAGCACGGCAGGCATCGAACGATTCTTCCCGCGCTGTGTGTTTTGTCGAACTTGCCACGGCAACAACCGAAGATGCGGTCCTATGCGAGGTCGCCGAAGCATGCGGGCTGTCCACGCTCGATGCTGCAGTCGACATTGCGCAACTGGCTGCGGCGGTTTCCGGCAAACGTCTGCTCCTCGTGCTGGATAACGCCGAGCATGTGATCGACGCCGTCGCGCGGATCGTCGACGCACTCGTAGCGGCAAGCGAAATTCTGCGTGTGATGGTAACGAGTCGTGAACCGCTTCGCCTGATGCAAGATCATGGCGTGCCGACGAGACTTACCTGAAAATCCGCGGCAAATGGGTCTATCTTTATCGGGCGGTGGATCGGGCGGGTCAGACGGTTGACTTCCTGCTCAGGGCCAAACGTGACGTGAAGGCGGCCAAAGCCTTTTTCAGCGAGGCAACCAAACATCAGGGCAAGCCGCCAAAGACCATCACGCTCGATGGCTATGCCGCCTCACACCGTGCTGTGCGGGAGATGAAGGCCGATAAGAAATCTTTTCTATAGGAACCATCTCTTCAAGACCGTCTATTTGCACCAGAACCCTCGCCATACCGCGGCGTAGTGCCCCTGCTTTGGCGCGGTCTCCTATTCGAACTCCGCGATCCGCAGGCCAATTTCCCAATGGCTTCATATCCATTCCGTTATACAACACATAACGAATCAATATTTCGGCCTTGATATTGACTCACCATCATCGCTGACGCGACGCAGCCAGTCGTCTGGACGACTGGCGTCGTCTCCTTCCAGTTCCCCATCTTCGGAGACTCCATGAGAACAAACTTCGCTCGCGCGGTGGTGCGCTCACTGCGCCCTGCGGTTACGCTTTTAGCCGCGCTTGGCATCTATGTCGCGTTGAGCCCCACTGCCACCGCCGCGGTGCCGATGGGCGTCGCGTTCGTCTACCTCGGCAACCCCGGTGACGCTGGCTGGACCTACGCACACGAACAGGGTGTGAAGGCGATCGAAGCGAGGTTCGGTGACAAGATCAAGGTCACGCGCGTCGAGAACGTACCCGAATCCGCTGACTCGGAGCGCGTGTTTCGCGACCTCGCGAACAAGGGCAACAAGATTATCGTGGGCTCGAGCTTCGGATTCCAGGACTTCGAACTGAAGACTGCAAAGGATTATCCCGACGTCGTCTTCGAGCATGCGACCGGATACAAGAAGGCCACGAACTTTGCGACCTATGACGTGCGCACGTACCAGAGCGCCTATCTGGCTGGGCTCGTCGCCGGCTATACGACGAAGACGAATACGCTCGGCTTCGTCGCCTCGGTGCCGGTCCCGGAGGTGGTGCGCAACATTAACGCTTTCACAATGGGTGCGCGTTCGATCAATCCGAATGCGAAGGTAAAGGTCCTATGGATCAATAGCTGGTTCGATCCAGGCAAGGAGAAACAGGCGGCCGAAACGCTGATTGGCCAGGGAGCCGACGTGCTGATCCAGAACACCGATTCGACGGCGACAATGCAGACTGCCGAGCAGAGGAAAGTGCACGCGTTCGGTTGGGACTCGGACATGAAGAAGTTCGGCCCGAATGCCCAACTGGGTGCATGCGTGAGCTACTGGGGCGTCTACTACTCTCACCTGATCGAACAGGTGCAATCCGGCACGTGGACCAACGCGCCGACGTGGTGGGGTCTCAAGGAAAAAGCAATCGACCTCGCTGACATCAACACTGCAGCCGTATCGCCTGCCGCGCAAAAGGCGCTGGCGCAAAAGCGCGACGACATTATCGCGGGCAGATTCGATCCGTTCTCCGGACCGATCAGGGATCAGAATGGCGCGATCAAGGTGGCAGCCGGCACGTCGCTGCCCGACGCCGAGTTGCTGCGGCTCAACTGGTTCGTGCAGGGGGTCGAGGGCACGTTGCCGAAGTAACTCAGCCAACGTGGAGGAGACACACTTTGAGCCTTGTCATTTCCCCGAAACAGAACGCGTCGGCGTTCCCTGAGCAGGGGCTCGCGCCGACACGCGAGCAGATCGTCCGCCATCTGCGTCATGCAAGCGTCATCGCAGAACGTGCGATGCTGTTGGGCCGTCACCCGTTTGGCGCCATACTCGTCGGGCCCGATCAGGAGTCGGTTCTAATAGAACAGGGCAATGTCGATTCCGTCAATCATGCGGAAGCGGTGCTCGCGCGTATCGCCGCGCTCAACTTTACGCCGCAATTCTTGTGGGGTTGCACGCTCTATACGACGGTTGAGCCATGTTGCATGTGCGCAGGCACGGCATATTGGGCCAACATTGGGCGGGTGGTTTTTGCAATGACGGAAGAGCGCCTGCTGCGAGCCACGGGCAATCATGCAGAGAATCCCACGATGAGTGTGTCGTCGCGGTATGTCTTCGACCATTGCCAGAAGCGCATTGAACTGGTTGGGCCCGTGGCCGAGGTCGAGGAACAAGTGATGCAGGTGCAGCGCAGGTTCTGGGGACGCCGATGAGCATGGCGCATCGCGGCCTTATGTTCGCATCATGCCGCGCGCGGAGCCGCCACCGCCCGCGCAGCGGCCGCCGCAGCCAGCGCGCCCGCAGGACTCAGTTCGGGCCTTGCGCAGTTGCGGCCGTTCGCCGGATCAGACCACCCGAACGTACCTCCACGCTGAGGTAGGAGCACAAATGCTGAGATGGCGCGGTCAGATCCCGTGAGGCCGCATGCCGGTGCTCCGAGCACACCACCGGTCTGCGTTGGCGTAGGCGCGGCCACCGCTCGCGCCGCGGCAACTGACGACAACGGTGGACACGATCGCTGTGCAGACCGGCACGCGGTACCCTCCACCACGCCGCAAACGCGCTACCGCTGCGGTACGCCGTCGCGCCACTCGCCCCAATGCGTGACGATGTCCTGCACGAGCGGATTGCCCGTGAGGAACAGATTGTCGATCGCGATCGTAAAGCCGCCCTGCGACGAGTAGTTGAGCAGATTGTCCGCACTCGACTGGCCCGCGTACGGCCGGTCGAAGTCCGAGCCAGCGCGCAGCACCGCGACACGGTTCAGGTCAACGCGATGCACGGTCGCCGCGCGCGTCAGCGCCTCGAAGGTGGCGTTGTCTTCCTGCTGCGTCGTGCAATAGGTGCCCTTGCCGTCGGTCAGGATCTTCGTCCATTGCCGCGCGCGCTCGCCGAGATCGGTGCCCGACCACCAGGTATCGCCCGCCAGCGTGTCGCACTGGATCACGGTCGGCGGACGGTTCGCGGGCGCATAGTTGTATTTGGCGCGGGCAGCCTGCGCCTGTGCGTCGTCGGTCAGCGTCACGTTGCGCGACAGCGCGAATGCCGCGTTCGAAAGCGCCGGATTGAGTTGGAACACTTCGGTGCGATAGTCGAGCGGCGGCTTCTGCGTCGGGCCCGTCGTGTTGATGCCGAGATAGCCGGTATTCCAGCCCGGCGGAATTTCGCGTCCGTCGATTTCCCATTGAATCCCGAAGTCGACGAGCCAGTTCGCCCACGCAGCGGAACCGACGGTGCCCTGAAGCGGATCAATACCAGCGATGCCCGCCACCATGAAGTACGTATGACGCAAGTCGAAACGCGGCGAGAACGTCAGCGCCATGATCGACGCGGCGGCATTCGCGTGCCCCATGCCCGTCGTCATCACGCAGACCTCCTTGCGATTGCAGTGTACGGCAGGGTAGTCAGGAGACAGGCCCGCGACGGTGATGTCCTGCCACGGGCCGAGATGATCGAGCCACACCTGGCCTTCCGGACCGAACATCGAAATGATCATCACCTTGACCGGCCGGCCATGCGACGCGCCGTCGTCCTGCGCGAAGCTGTCGTCGGCATGCGCGATGGCCGGTGCAACTGCCGCGCCTGCCACGAGCAACGATGAAATCGCTGCACCAAAAGCACGATTTAGCATAAGAGGTCCCACCTGATATGTAAGAACTGCGGTTGCGAAACGTGAGTCGCGTGCCGTGTTGTCGACTGACGTCGTGGTTTTTTGTCGGCGTGCAGCGTGGGACCTGGGCGTGAGCCGTTCAGGTGACAGTGAGTATAAGCAGAGAAAAATCTGTATTGCCAGGCGGCGGCGAATGTTGATGCGGACGAAACGGCAACGGCGGACACAATGTACAGCGACTGGTTCTGGCGCAAATAGTGAAGGTGAATCGATTAAAGTGTTGGCAACCAAACATCAGGGCAAGCCGCCAAAGACCATTACGCTCGATGGCTATGCCGCCTCACACCGTGCTGTGCGGGAGATGAGGGCCGACGTCGAGCAGGACCACCGCAACATCAAGTCCCGGACGAATGTCATGCTCGGCTTCAACCGTTTCAGGAACGCCGCGATCACTCTGGCAGGCATTGAGTTGACGCATCGCATTCGCAAAGGCCAATTCAACCTGGCGAAGCTCGGCCTCAAAGATACCGCCGCGTGAGCACACGTTGTGCGCTCAACTCGCGCAACACGCGCGAAACGGTCATGCGTGCGACTCCGGACTCCTTGACCAACTCGGTTTCCGAAGGGATTGCGTCTCCAGGCTTCCAGGTGCCATCGGCTATGCGCTCGATTGCATAGCGCTTTATCTGTTCGTATGCTGGCGCAAGCTTGCGCTGCAGCTTCAACCGCTTCGCCTCTCCACCCGCCCGCGCCGCCTCAGTCATGACTGTCCTGGTTGCACCGTGAACGATTTGCGCGGCGCCGCGCGACGCCAGCCTCAAGTACCGACCGCCCCGGTAGCGAGCCAATCGCGGTTTCATCTTGTCTAGACAAGATGCGGGAAGTCGAATTTTGGCGCAAGCGCAATTTCTGAAAATGTCGCCGATTCAGGGTATCCACCAGGTCAGGGTCTCGGATCTGGCGCTTTACCCCGCCTGGCGGCGAACGCACAGTGGCAGTCACGGGTAATCGCATCAGCGACGATGCCGATGCAGTTCGTCGCTGGGCGATAGCCGGGGAAGGCCTTGTCTACAAGTCGCGACTGGACCTCATCGACGATCTGAAGGCAGGTCGACTGGTGGAGTTGTTTCCGCCGGCGTATTGCGAGCCTTCGCCGCTGCACTTGATTTGTGCTCACCGTGCGCAACTGACACCGACGATCAGCGCGTTGAATGCCTTCCTGCGCGAGCGCTGCTCTGCATTGCTGGCCAGCTACCCCTCGGGAGGCTCCCGCCACCGACAGCAATCCGCCAGGTGAACAGCCGTTGGAATGACGACTTTGTGTGTTGCGCGAACGGCAACTCCCGGCCGAACTGCGCCTTCCGAGCCCCTACCGTTCGGCGTTGAGCAGCCGCATCATCATTCCCACGTTGCGCCGAGCGACATCCCGATAGCAGTTATTGAACAAGACATGCGTGCGCCCGACGTTCTTCGCTACTGCCTCGATTTCCGGCGCGAGCGCGCGCAGATCGTCCTCGGAGTACGCCTGGTTGAACCGGCCGGCGGCCGAGTCTGCGCCGCTCCAAGTCTGCGCGTTGCGGCCATGCAGCCGCACGATCGCGAGCTCCGGCGCATCGACAATGACGTGCGCGATCCCGCGCTGCCTTTCCATTGCGGGCGTCGACTCCCGCTCGTTCTGTTCGGCAAGAGCCTCGGCGCCGAGGGGGTGGAAGCGCCTGTCGACCAGCTGCATCTCGCCGACGACGTTGCGCTCGCGGTCCGCGCGAACGTCGCGGTCATTACGACGCTCTCCGCACGGATCGCCATCGTGGAAAAGCGCCTTCGGGAAAACGTCGCACACACGCGGACTGCGCCCTCTTTACTCCAGTACCCGGCATTGGACAAACGCTTGCCACCGTGATCGTGCTGGAGACGGGCACGCGCCGCCTTCGTGCCGGAAGCCAGTCAGGCCGTAACCAGGTCAGCCCAATCTTTGTCGCGGGATAGAAGTCAAGATCTGGAATGAAAGGAATTGATGGAGCACGCTTAATTCGCACCCTTTGTCTTATAACAGTTTGACGAATTGATTGAATTAAATGTCATTTCACTTATTCTGTTTCCATAGTCGCGCGATGGTCCAAACCAGCAGTCTGAGCTTGCCCGTAAAAAATGGATCCCTTGCTGAGTGTGTAAAACTCACGCGAGGAGGAAGGAAAGATGGGTAATCCGAGAGCACGGTACACGCAGGAATTCATGATAGAAGCCGTGCGCATGGT
>NZ_VZQP01000046.1:0-69521 GCF_014397655.1 Paraburkholderia sp. UCT31 | reverse complement strand
CGCCTCCCCCGCGCTGTCCACCCGCGGCCAGCTCAACGGCGTACTGTTCGTCGCGCTGTTCGCCGCCGCGGTCACGCGCATCGCGGCGATTCCGGCGATTGCCGGCCTTGGCCTGAGTCCGCTGATCGTCGGCATCGTCGCGGGTGCGATCTACGGCAACGCGCTGCGCGACAGCATGCCGGCCAGTTGGGCGGCCGGCGTGAATTTCTCGGCGCGCAAGCTGCTGCGCATCGCGGTCGCGTTCTTCGGCTTGCGTGTGAGCCTGCAGGAAATCGCCCAGGTGGGCCTGCCGGGTCTCGCGGAGTCGGTGCTGATCGTCGTCAGCACGCTCGTGATCGGCACCTGGGCCGGCATGAAAATCATGAAGCTCGATCGCGACACCGCGCTCCTGACGGCGGCCGGCAGCGCGATCTGCGGCGCGGCCGCGGTGCTCGCGTTCGAATCGACGCTGCAATCGAAGCCGCACAAGAGCGCGATGGCGGTCGGCAGCGTCGTGCTGTTCGGCACGCTGTCGATGTTCCTCTACCCGGTGCTGTTCAACGCAGGCTGGCTGCATCTCGACACGGTCGGCGCCGGCCTGTTCTTCGGCGGCACGATCCACGAGGTCGCGCAGGTGGTCGGCGCGGCGAGCAACGTGAGCCCAGAAGCGACGCACATCGCGACGATCGTCAAGATGACCCGCGTGATGCTGCTCGTGCCGGTATTGCTGGTGGTCGGCCTGTGGGTGAACCGCGCGACGCGCGGCGCGAAGGATGGCGGCACGGACGGCGCCGCCCCGCGCAAGCTGGCGATCCCCTGGTTCGCACTCGGCTTCCTCGCCTGCGTGGCGATCAACTCGCTGCATGTGCTGCCGGAAAGCGCCACCTCGACGCTGAACCTGTTCGACACCTTCGCGCTGACGATGGCGATGACCGCACTCGGCATGGAAACGCGCTTCTCGCAGATTCGCGAAGCGGGTCCGCGCGCGCTGACCACCGGCCTGATTCTGTATGTATGGCTGATCGCCGGCGGACTCGGCATCACATGGACCGTCCAGCACCTGTTCCACTAAGCCGTCGCCGGCTCTCCCGCCTTCCCCGACACCCCGCCGCGCGCGGGGTTTTGCGCTTTCTGGCGCCCCATCCGGGCCGATCACACGGCATACTCGTTGCTGCGAACTTTGCCCCCCAACCCGCCCGTGCGCGACGTCCGATGGCAGCGGTGAAACCGCCTTCCCGCGACGCGTCCGGGCGACCGGAATGAGGATCGATCGATGAGCCTGGAACTGTACTACTGGGATGGCCTGCAAGGCCGCGGCGAATTCGTGCGGCTCGCGCTGGAGGAAGCCGGCGTCGACTATGTCGAAGTCGCGCGCGGCAAGCCTTCGAAGGGTCTTGGCACCAAAGCGATGATGGCGGTGATGCAAAGCCCCGACGAGCCGTATCCGCCGTTCGCGCCACCGTTTCTGAAAGACGGCGATCTGGTGATCGCGCAGACCGCCAACATCCTGTTCTATCTCGGCCCGCGGCTCAAGCTGGCGCCGGCGGTGGACAGCCTGCGCTATGTCGCGAACGGCCTGCAGCTGACGATCGCCGACGTCGTCACCGAAGCGCACGACACCCACCATCCGCTCGCGAGCGGCCTCTACTACGAGGAGCAGAAAGACGCGGCGAAGGTGCGCGCGCACGATTTCATCGACCATCGGATTCCGAAGTTCATGTCGTACTTCGAGCGCGTGCTCGCGCAGAATCCGGCCGGCGACAGCTTCATGGTCGGCGACACGCTGACCTATGTGGACCTGTCGATGTTCCAGCTGATCGACGGTCTGCTGTACGCGTTTCCGCGCGCGCTGAAGCGCTTCGGCGAGCACTATCCGCGGCTCGCCGCGCTGCACGACGCCGTGATCGCAAGACCGAACATCGCCGCGTATCTGGACTCGGACCGGCGCATCGGCCATAACGAAAGCTGCATCTTCCGGCACTATCCTGAACTCGACAAGGCGGCGACTTGAACCGCGCCGCCCGTCCCCGCCCGCTCGCCGCCGCGCGCCCGCCGTTCGAGGCGGGCGCGCTGCTGTTGCGCCGCGGTTTTTTCAACCTTCCTTCACGCCCCGTACCGACGACGTGCTTTCATTCCTGCTGAAGCTGCGCACCCGCGCCCAAAGCGTTTTCCGCCTCTCAGAAGCCCATACGGTGCTGGTCTGGGCCGTTGTGGTCGGCATTGCCGGCGCGTTGGCGACCATCGTGTTTCGCAGGGGCATCGAACTGCTGCAACTGGCGATTGCCGGCCGCTCCGGCAGCTTCGTCGACATGGCGCGCAGCCTACCGTGGACCATGCGCATCTGGCTGCCGGCCGCGGGTGGTCTCGTCGCCGGCATTTTCCTGCTGATCGCGCAGCGTCACGCCGACACGAACAGGCACACCGACTACATGGAAGCGGTCGCGATCGGCGACGGCGTCGTGCCGGTGCGCCTGAGCCTGTGGCGCAGCGTGTCGTCGCTGTTTACGATCGCGAGCGGCGGTTCGATCGGTCGTGAAGGTCCGATGGTGCAGCTCGCGGCGCTCGCCTCGTCGCTGATCGGCCGCTGGGTCCACTTCGATCCGCCACGGCTGCGCCTGCTCGTCGCGTGCGGCGCGGCGGCCGGTATCACGTCCGCGTACAGCGCGCCGATCGCGGGCGCGTTTTTCGTCACCGAGATCGTGCTCGGCTCGATCGCGATGGAAAGCTTCGGGCCGGTGCTGGTCGCAGCGGTCGTCGCAAACATCACGATGCGCGAGTTCGCCGGCTACAAGCCGCCCTACGAGATGCCGGAGTTTCCGACCGTGACCGGTCCCGAGGTGCTGCTGTTCGTCGCGCTCGGCGCGCTGTGCGGCGCGGCCGCGCCGCAGTTTCTGCGGCTGCTCGACGCATCGAAGGCGGCCTTTCGCAAGCTGCCGGTGGCGTTGCCGGTGCGGCTCGCGCTCGGCGGTCTCGTGGTCGGCATCATTTCGGTCGCGGAGCCCGAGGTGTGGGGCAACGGCTACAGCGTCGTGAACTCGATCCTGCATTCGCCGTGGACATGGTCTGCGCTCCTGCTGGTGCTCGTCTGCAAGCTCGCGGCGACCGCGGCGACGGCCGGCTCCGGCGCGGTGGGCGGGGTGTTCACGCCGACGCTGTTCGTCGGCGCGGCGGTCGGCTCGCTGTTCGGCCAGGGCATGCACGCGTTGTGGCCGCATGCGACGTCGGCCGCTTACGCCTATGCGATGGTCGGCATGGGCGCATTCCTCGCGGGCGCGACCCAGGCGCCGCTGATGGCGATCCTGATGATCTTCGAGATGACGTTGAGCTATCAGGTCGTGCTGCCGCTGATGCTGTCGTGCGTGGTCGCGTATTTCATCGCGCGCGCAATCGGCAAGACCTCGATGTACGAGATCACGCTGCGCCGCAATCGCGAGGAGCAGGAGCGCTCGCGATTGCGCGCGACGCAGATGCGCGAGCTGATCCGCCCCGCGCAGACCGTCGTGTCGCCGAACGCGACCGTGCACGACATGACGCGCGTGTTCCTCGAGTATCCGGTCAAGTATCTGTACGTCGCGAACGACTCGGGCGCGTTTCTCGGCGTGGTCGCGCTGAAGGACATCACGTCCGATCTGCTCGAGCGGCGCGACACGTCGATGAAAACCGCGGCCGATTATCTGCAGCCGCATTTCGACGTGCTGACGCCGGACATGTCGCTCGCCATCGCGTTACAGCACTTCATGGCGTTTCAGGGCGAGCGGCTGCCGGTGATCGAAAGCACCGCGCATCCGAAGCTCGCCGGCGTCGTCTACAAGACCTCGTTGCTCGATGCGTACTTCCGCATGAGTCCGTCGCGCTAGGGTCTGTTTACATATGGAACGCACGTGCGTTGCCGCGAGAAGGGCCGCTCGCAAGGATTGCGACGCCGCGAATACTCGACGTATTCGCAAGGAGCATGACGCAGCGAGCGGCCCTTCTCGCGGCAACCCCAGTTCTGAATTTCATTCCAGGGGAATGCCCGCTATCGGCCGCATGGCGGCGTCGTGCGTCGCTTACGTGGCGCGGCCACGCAGCGCTCCTTACTCCTTGCCTTGCGCCCCGAAGGAAGTCCCCTTGGGGGACGGCCGATAGCGGGCATTCGCACGTGCGTTCCATATGTAAACAGACCCTAGAGCTTTCGAAGGCTTCGCGGGGCGCGATGCAAAGCGCCGCGGATTCTCTACAATGGACAGACCCGCCGGCCCTTCACGCGGCCGGCACGCGTGAGCCCAGCTTGGGCGCAGCGACAGCGCCCGCCGTATCGTCGGAGCGAAGATGAGCGAACCGTCCCCCGAGGCCGTACGCCGCGATCAGGCCGGCTGGATTTTCGTGCATATCGAAGGCGAGCCGTACGATCGCGGCGAGCAGCACGGCCAGTTGCTCGCCGACGAAATCAGAAACGCGATCCGCACCGCGCGCTATCTCGCCAAATGGGACACCGGGGAGGAGTTCGACACCTTCGTCAATGCCGCGACGAGCCAGTTCGCGAGCAAGCTCGACACCGAATTCGCCGATGAAATCCATGGCATCGCCGACGGCGCGAAGCTGCCGTTCGCCGAAGTGCTCGCGTGGAACGGCTACATGGATCTGCTGCAAAGCTGGTGGCCGACGCACGCCGCGCAGGCGCAGCCGCATCTGGGCGCGAAACTGTGGCGCGGCCGGCGCGGTCACCACTGCAGCGCGTTCATCGCGACCGGCAACGCGACGCGCGACGGCCGCATCGTGATGGCGCACAACTCGTGGGACCGCTACGCGGCCGGCGACGCGTTCAACGTCGTGTTCGACATCGTGCCCGACCGCGGCAACCGCATCCTGATGCAGGGCCTGCCGGGCTGCATCTCGAGCCTGACCGATTTCTGGGTCACGGCGGCCGGCCTGATGATCACCGAAACGACGATCTCGAACTTCGCGGGCTACAACGCGGCCGGCGCGCCCGAGTTCTATCGCTCGCGGCGCGCGTCGCAATATGCGAACAGCATCAAGGAATGGTGCGACATGTTCTCGCTCGCGAACAACGGCGGCTACGCGAACAGCTGGCTGCTCGGCGACACGAAGACCGGCGAGATCGCGCGTTACGAACTCGGGCTGCACTATGCGGGCTTCGAGACCACCAAAGACGGTTTCTACAGCGGCTACAACACCGCGACGGATCTGAAGATCCGCAACCAGGAATGCATCGGCGAAGGCGAGGACTATACCGACGTGCGCAAGAACGGCGCGCGGCGTCTGCGTTTCATGCAGCTCGAGGAACTGCATCGCGGCAGCATCGACGTCGAGCTCGCGAAGCAGATGATCGCCGATCATCACGACGTCTATCTCGATCGCAACGACAACCCGTGCTCGCGCACGATCTGCGGGCATCTGGAGCTCGACGACGCGCGCTTCGGCGGCACCGATCACGGGCCGTTCAATCCGTGGGGCGCGAACGACGGCAAGGTGGTCGACAGCGAAATGGCCCGCGAGATGGCCTTCACCGCGCGCTGGGGGCATCCGTGCGGCCGGCCGTTCGACGCGCAGGCGTTCATGAAGCGGCATCCGCAGTGGAACTGGCTGAACGGCTATATGCGCGACCGGCCGTCGTGGCCGTGGACGCGCTTCGAGGTGCTGCGCTAGCGCATGGCGGACGCGCGCGCCTGTTCGTGCCATGATGGAACCTACAATACGGTTTTGCCGCAAATGTGCGCGCGTTGCAGTATTTGCCATCTAAGATGGTAAGGAGCCTGGGCCGCGCAGCGCCATGCCGTCCTCGGCTTGCACCGTCCTCTCGACGCGGGACGGCACAGGGTTTGCTCGATTGTCAGCGCCGCATGAGCTTTAGGAGGTCGGGCGATGAAAACCTCGACACTGTTAATCATGGTGACGCTGTCAGCCTCGTGCTTTGCCGCGCCGGTTCACACCGCCTCGGACAGCACGGATTCCATCACGCTTGCGCAACGCGCGAACGCCGCGCCGGTCGCGCCTCCGGCCCCAGACGTGTCGAGCACCGACGCCAGCCGTCCGCAGCACTGGGAGCATATTGCGCTGCCGAAGTCCCGACATCTGGAACGCAGCCTGACCGGGCAGAACGAGCATCTGACCACGTGAGGGCCGCCGCAACGGCGGGCGGCGGCGCGGCTACGACGGCGCGCCTGCCCGGTTTGCGCCGGCTGTCATGACGATGGGGTGGCGATGCGCGCGGGATTGCAACAGACTGCGAGAAACTCATCGCGGCGAGGCGCTGGCTTTTCGTGGCAGCAATAACAACGTGGCTAACTTAAGCTCACCAGGAGCATGCGCATGACGGCCTCGGACATCCCCGGCGAATCGATCGATCTGCAGATCGCCGATTTTCTCAGCGAAGTCGAATTCCCGACCAACAAGGACGCACTCGTCGACGCCGCGCGCGAAGCCGGCGCGAGCAACGAGGTGTTGGCGATGCTCGATGGTATGCCGGAGCAGGATTATGTCGACATCGAGTCGGTCACGCGCCTGATCGGCGGCAACTATGGCCCGGGCCTGGGGATCTGAAGCCGGATTCAGCCTCGCCTCACCTCACACGTCAGAACTGCGACGACGCCGCGATCCGCGCGCGCGCCACCCGCGTCACACGGCGCGTCGTGCGGCCGTTTTCGAGCGCGTCGTCGGCGATCTCGCGCACCGTCGGAGCGTCGGACCCGCTCACCCCGGCCACCACCCGCACCGGCGCCACGCGACGGGAATCCCGCGCCTGCGCGCTGTCCGGCTGGAAATGCTCGACCAGATGGTCGATGAACGTCCGCACCTTCGCCGGCAGATGCAGCCGGCTCGGATACGCAATCGTGATTTCGATGGGCGGCAGACTGTACGCGTCGAGCAGACGCACGAGCCGCCCCGCCGTCAGATCACTGCCGATCAGGTAGCTCGGCAGGATCGCCACGCCCATGCCGAGCAGCGCGAACTGCCGCAGCATCTCGGCGTTGTTCGCCGCGATCGCGTTGGTCGGCCGCACCCGCACTTCGCCGTCCGGCCCATTGAACAGGCGCTCCTCGCCGCCCTGCTCGGCCGGCCTGCTCAGGCACGAATGCCTGAGCAGATCCTCGGGGCGCTTCGGCGTGCCGTGTTGCGCCAGATATTCGGGCGTCGCGCAAACCGTCATGTAGCCGGTCGTCAACCGCCGCGTGACGATGCTCGCGCTGCGCATGTGCCGCGCAGCCAGGATGCCGACGTCGAAGCCCTCTTCGACCAGATCGACGTGGCGGTCGGCGAGCGTGACGTCGGGCACGACGTCGGGATAGCGCGCTGCGTACGACTGCACGACCGGCGCGAGACTGTGCAATCCGAACACGACCGGCGCGACGATGCGCAGCGTGCCGACCGGCTCGTGATTGCGCGCCACCACCATCTGCTCGACGCTTTCGAGATCGGCGAGGATGTGGCGTACGCGCTCCAGATAGGTCGCGCCGGATTCGGTCAGCGAAAGACGGCGGGTGGTGCGGTTCAGCAGTCGCGTGCCGAGCCGCGCTTCGAGATCCGCGACGTGCCGCGTGACGACCGCGGTGGACACATCCAGCGCGCCCGACGCGCCGACGAAACTGCCGAGGTCCGCAACCTTGACGAACACGCGCATCGACTGCAGTTGATTCATGGGACGACTCCTGCCTCGGTAAAGCCGGGCCGGCGCAACCGTTGCCGCCTGTGTCGACCCGCGCCGCATGGGCGCGCGCGGGTCCGCCCAACGCAACCGATTCTAGCGATAGGACATGTCCCAACCCTGACCCAGACATGACATTCCGGTCAGATTCGGCGCGGCGTGTCCATCGCGCCACTATTACGGCGTCTATCGTGGATTTTAGCTAGGTATAAACCCTAGTTTGCTGGTAAGATGGCGGCCAAAGAAAGTTACCGCTACATCGCCATGCCACATCGTTTTCGTCTGCTGGAAAAGATCGCGTTTTCGCTGGTTTGCTGGTCGGCCGCCGCGAGCTCGGCCTATATCGGTTACGAGCGCTGCCCCGATATCAAGCTTGCCCTGCACGCCGGGGAAAAATTCCTCGACGCCAGCGGCCAATACGCGTTCGCGTGCACGGCGCCCGCCGCCGAGGCCTGCGCGCAACTGCCGGTCGAATGATTTTTCCGCCTTGAACCGTATCTGATGCGCGATCCCTCCGGGTCGCGCATTCGCGCATCTGCGCCTCCAGGCTCAACGCCTACCGTTACGCATCGCGCCCGAACACCACGCGCGAGAAAAACCCCGCCAGCACCGTTTCGGCCATCTCCGCCGGGACATTCTGCGGATCGACCGTGTAGAAGAACTGCACGCCGTCGCACAGACCCATCAGGCCGATCGCGAGCTGCTCGGGCGGCATCGACATCGGCGTGCCCACGCGCTCCGAGAACTCGCGCACATAGGCGCTCAACTGTTCGATCTTTTCGTGCATGAACGCGTTGAAGCGCAGCCGGAAACGGCCGTCGCGCACCGCCAGCAGCTTCGCCTCGACCCACAACAGAAAACGCTTGTTCTCACGATGCAGCGAGCTGTAGTAGCGCAGCACGCGCGCCTCCATCTCCTCGCGCGACGCCGCGCTTTCGAAGATCGCATGCAGGCCCGCCTGCATCGCTTCGTGATCGCGCCGCAATAGCTCCAGAAACAGCTCGGTCTTGCTGCGGAAGTTCGAATAGAACGCGCCGCGTGTATAGCCGGCCGCCGCCGCGATGTCCTCGACACTCGCCGCGACGAAGCCCTTCTTCATGAAAATTGCCTGCGCGGCATCGAGCAGCCGCTCCCGCGTCTGGTCCTTGCTCTGCTCTCTTGTCAGTCTTTGACGTTTCATGGCCGCAAGCCTAGCACCCAAAAGAATTCAAATCCATCTATGCATTCAGATACATGAGTGTATTAGAATGCGCTGCTTCATTCAAAGCCATCCCTGTATGCCATTAGCATGACGCGGCATGCGGGTCTTCGCTGGCGGGCCGCGCGGCTTGCCGTGTTCGTTCGCTGTCTCAAGTTGGGGTAATTGTGAAGCGTCCCGGTTCTCCCGCATCGTCAGCGATGCGCCAGCAGTCTCCCCCATCCTCTCACCGCGGTTTCTCCAGGCAGACCTGCGCGCTGGCGCTGGCAGGCGTGCTCGCGCTTGCGGCCTGCTCGAAGAAGGAAGCCGCGGCGCCCGCGCCGCGCCCGGTGGTCGCGCTCGCCGTGCATGCGGACGGCCACGCGCTGCAGGCGGCGTCGCTGCCCGGCGAAGTGCAGGCGCGCTATTCGACGCCGCTGTCGTTCCGCGTCGCCGGCAAGATCATCGAGCGGCGGGTCCGGCTCGGCGACACGGTGAAAAGCGGCGAAGTCGTCGCGCTGCTCGACCCGGCCGATGCGCAGAAAAACGCCGCGAGCACGCAGGCGCAGCTCGACGCCGCGCAGCACAACCTCGTCTATGCGCAGCAGCAGCTCGAACGCGACAGGGCGCAGGCCAAAGAAAACCTGATCGCGCCCGCGCAGCTCGAACAGACCACCAACGCCTACGCGTCCGCGCTCGCGCAGCGCGATCAGGCGCAGCAGCAGGCGGCACTCGCGAAGAACCAGCTGCAGTACACGACGCTCGTCGCCGGTCATGCGGGCGTCATCACGGCTGAACAGGCGGACACGGGCCAGAACGTGTCGGCGGGTCAGGCCGTCTACAACCTCGCGTGGAGCGGCGACGTCGACGTGCTGTGCGACGTGCCCGAAAGCGCGCTCGCCGCATTCGCGGTCGGCCGGAACGCGAGCGTCACGCTCGCCGCGCTGCCGGGCCGCAAGCTCGGCGCACGCGTGCGCGAGCTGTCGCCGGCCGCCGATCCGCAGAGCCGCACCTGGCGCGCGCGTCTGACCCTGCTCGATGCCGGCGCCGACGTGCGCCTCGGCATGACCGCCGACGTCACGCCAGCCGTGCCGCTCGCCGCGGCGGCCGCGCAGCGCGGCGTGTTCACGCTGCCGGTCACCGCGCTGTTTCACGAGGGGCGCGAACCGGCCGTGTGGGTCGTGCGCGCCGCGGACAACACGCTCGAGCTGCGTCGCGTGACCGTCACGCGCTACTACGAGCGCACGTTCGTCGTCAGCGATGGCCTGAAAGATGGCGAAAGCGTCGTGCTGCAGGGCGTGCACACCGTGAGCGCCGGCCAGAAAGTCCGCGCGATCGCGCCGCTGCATCCCGAGGACTTCGCTTCATGAGCACGTCGCACGAAGAAGGACGCTTCAATCTGTCCGCGTGGGCGCTGCGTCATCAGGCGCTGGTCGTATTCCTGATCGCGCTCGCCACCGCGTTCGGCATCCTCGCCTACACGCGGCTCGCGCAGTCGGAAGACCCGCCCTTCACGTTCCGCGTGATGGTGATCCGCACGTTCTGGCCGGGCGCCACCGCGCGCCAGGTGCAGGAGCAGTTGACCGATCGCATCGGCCGCAAGCTGCAGGAAACGCCGTACATCGATTTCGTGCGCAGCTACTCGCGTCCCGGCGAATCGCTGATCTTCTTCACGATGAAGGACTCGGCGCCGGTGAGCCAGGTGCCCGAGACGTGGTACCAGGTGCGCAAGAAAGTCGGCGACATCGCGTCGACCTTGCCGCCGGGCATCCAGGGCCCGTTCTTCAACGACGAATTCGGCGACGTCTACACCAACATCTACACGCTCGAAGGCGACGGCTTTTCCGCCGCGCAACTGCACGATTACGCGGACCAGCTACGCTCGGTGCTGCTGCGCGTGCCGGGCGTCGGCAAGGTCGACTATTTCGGCGATCCCGATCAGCACATCTACATCGAGATCGCGAACACGCAGTTGACGCGTCTCGGCATCTCGCCACAACAGCTTGGGCAGGCGATCAACGCGCAGAACACGATCGCTCCCGCGGGTACGCTGACCACCACGGACGACCGCGTGTTCGTGCGCCCGAGCGGCCAGTTCAACGACGTGGGCGCGCTCGCCGACACGCTGATCCGCATCAACAACCGCACGCTCCGTCTCGGCGACATCGCGACGATCAAGCGCGGCTACGACGACCCGGTCGTCACGCAGATGCGCTTCGGCGGCAAACCCGTGCTCGGTATCGGCGTGACGATGCAGCCGGGCGGCGACGTGATCCGCCTCGGCCGCGCGCTCGATCAGCAGATGACCCAACTGCGCGCCGCGCTGCCCGCCGGATTGAATCTCGTCGAAGTATCGAGCATGCCGCACGCGGTCGCGCGCTCGGTCAACGACTTCCTCGAAGCGGTCGCCGAAGCGGTCGCGATCGTGCTGATCGTGAGCCTCGTGTCGCTCGGCGTGCGCACCGGCATGGTGGTCGTGATCTCGATTCCGGTGGTGCTCGCGGTCACCGCGCTGTGCATGTACCTGTTCGATATCGGCCTGCACAAGGTATCGCTCGGCACACTCGTGCTCGCGCTCGGCCTGCTCGTCGACGATGCGATCATCGCGGTCGAAATGATGTCGGTGAAGCTCGAGCAAGGCTGGAACCGCACGCGCGCCGCGGCCTTCGCGTACACCAGCACCGCGTTTCCGATGCTGACCGGCACGCTCGTCACCGTATCCGGCTTCCTGCCGATCGCGCTCGCGAAGTCGAGCACCGGCGAGTACACGCGCTCGATCTTCGAGGTGTCGGCGATCGCGCTGATCGCGTCGTGGCTCGCGGCGGTCGTGCTGATTCCGCTGCTCGGCTATCACATGCTGCCCGAGCGCAAGCGCCATGCGCACGAGCCTGACGATCACGAACATGACATCTACGACACGCGCTTCTACACGCGCTTGCGCGGCTGGATCGGCTGGTGCATCGAGCGGCGCTTCGTCGTGCTCGCGATCACCGTGCTGCTGTTCGTGCTCGCGATGGCCGGCTTCTCGCTCGTGCCGCAGCAGTTTTTCCCGAGCTCGGACCGGCCGGAGTTGCTGGTCGATGTGCGGCTGCCCGAAGGCGCGTCGTTCGATGCAACGCTGCGCCAGGCGCAGCGCCTCGAACAGGTTCTCAAAGGCCGGCCTGAAATCGATCACTCGGTCAGCTTCGTCGGCACCGGCGCGCCGCGCTTCTATCTGCCGCTCGATCAGCAATTGCAGCAGCCGAACTTCGCACAGTTCGTGATCACCGCGAAGTCGGTCAAGGATCGCGAGAAGCTCGCGCAGTGGCTCGAACCGGAGTTGCTCAACAACTTTCCGGCGATCCGCACGCGCCTGTCGCGCCTCGAGAACGGGCCGCCGGTCGGCTATCCGGTGCAGTTCCGCGTGAGCGGCGACGACATCGCGACCGTGCGCTCGATCGCCGAACGCGTCGCCGCGACGATGCGCGCCAATCGCGGCACGCGCAACGTGCAGTTCGACTGGGACGAACCCGCCGAGCGCTCGGTGCGCTTCGAGATCGACCAGAAACGCGCGCGCGAGCTCGGCGTGACGTCCGAAGACATCGCCAGCTTCCTCGCGATGACGATGTCCGGCTACACGGTCACGCAGTATCGCGAGCGCGACAAGCTGATCAGCGTCGATCTGCGCGCGCCGCGCGCCGAACGCGTCGACCCGTCGCGGCTGACCGCGCTCGCGATGCCGACGCCCAACGGCCCGGTGCCGCTCGGCACGCTCGGACATCTGCGCAACGACCTCGAATTCGGCGTGATCTGGGAACGCAACCGTCAGCCGACCATCACCGTGCAGTCGGACGTGTCGGCCGGCGCGCAAGGCATCGACGTCACGCACGCGGTGGACCGCGCGCTCGCGCCGATCCGCGCGACGCTGCCGGTCGGCTACCGGATCGAGATCGGTGGCTCCGTCGAGGAAAGCGCCAAGGGTCAAACCTCGATCAACGCGCAGATTCCGATCATGGTGATCGCGGTGCTCACGCTGCTGATGATCCAGCTGCAAAGCCTCGCGCGCGTGCTGATGGTCCTGCTGACCGCGCCGCTCGGCCTGATCGGCGTCGTGCTCACCTTGCTGCTGTTCGGCCAGCCGTTCGGCTTCGTCGCGATGCTCGGCGTGATCGCGATGTTCGGCATCATCATGCGCAACTCGGTGATTCTCGTCGATCAGATCGAGCAGGACATTGCGTCGGGGCACAAGCGCTTCGATGCGATTGTCGGCGCGACCGTGCGGCGGTTCCGGCCGATCACGCTGACCGCCGCGGCCGCCGTGCTCGCGCTGATCCCGCTGCTGCGCTCGAACTTCTTCGGGCCGATGGCGACCGCGCTGATGGGCGGCATCACGAGCGCGACGATCCTCACGCTGTTCTATCTGCCCGCGTTGTACGCCGCGTCGTTCCGCGTACGCGCCGACGAGCGCGAGCCGCAGACGCCGTCCGGTGCCGGCGCCACGCACACGGGTAACTGAGCATGAGCACGATGAGCATGAGCACGAGCACGACTATTCCTGCCCTCTCCCGCCACCGCCGCGCGCGCTTCGACGCGCTGGCCCGTACCACGCTTGCCGCGAGCATCACCAGCATCACCTGCATGCTCGGCGCCTGCTCGTTCGGACCGAACGGCGACGCGCCCGCGATGCCGCAGCCCGCGCACTACGGTGCCGAGCCGCTACCGACGCAAACCGTGCCCGCGCAGGGCGTCACGCAGCAGTTCGTGACCGGCGCGCAGCCGGTGCCCGAATGGTGGAAGCTGTACCGCTCGGATGCGCTGAACGCGCTCGTCGACGAAGGCCTGCGCAATAGTCCGACGCTCGACGCGACCGACCGCAGCCTCGCCGCCGCGCGCGAGCAATTGCGCGCGCAGGTCGGCAGCTCGCTGCTGCCGACCATCGACGCCGGCGGCCAGGTCACCCGCAATCGCGCGCTCGCGATCCCCGAGATCGGACCGAACACGTTTCTGTACAACGTGTTCGTCGGTCAGTTGCAGGCGCACTACACGTTCGATCTGTTCGGCGCCGCGCGTCTCGCGAACGCGGCGCTCGCCGCGCGCGTGAACGTGCAGGTCTTCCAGCTCGAGGCGGCGCGGCGCGCGCTCGCCGCGAACATCGTGACCGCGACGATCACGAGCGCCGCGCTGCATGCTCAGATCGATACGACCGAGCGGCTCGTGGTCCTCGCCAACGATCAGGCACGCGATACCGAGCGGCGCTTCGCGCTCGGTGCGGTATCGCATGCCGATCTGCTGAACGCGCAGCAGAGCGCGGCGAGCGTGTCGGCAAGTCTGCCGGCGCTGAAGCAGCAGTGGCTCACCACACGTCACGCGCTCGCGGTGCTGCTCGGCCGCACGCCCGATGCCGCGCCGGACGACATCGATCTCGCGCAGTTGCATGTGCCGGAGAAGGTCCCGGTCGTCGTGCCGTCGGAATTGCTGCGCACGCGGCCTGACATCGAGGCCGCCGACGCCGCGCTGAAGGCCGCTGCGACCGATGTCGGCGTCGCCACCGCGCAGATGTTCCCGAGTCTGTCGCTGTCGGCATCGATGGGACAAGGCGGGTTTAGCTGGCCGGTCGCGATGTCCGGTGCGGGGGCCATCTGGAGCATCGGCGCGTCGCTGTCGCAACCGCTGTTTCATGGCGGCGCGCTGCTCGCGCAGCGCCGCGCGGCGCAGCACACGTACGAAGCGAGCGTGTCGCAGTACAAACAGACTGTGCTGGCCGCGTTTCAGAACGTCGCCGACACGCTCGCCTCACTCGAGCACGACGCGCAGTCGCTCGACGCCGCGAACGTCGCCGCGCGTTCGGCACAGGGTGTGTTCAACGAGACCTCGGCGCGCTATCGGCTCGGCGCGCTGCCCGTCGCCGCGACGCGTTCGAGCGAGCAGCAATGGCGCAACGCGCAGCTCGATGAGATCCGCTATATGAGCGCGCGGCTGACGGATACGGCCGCGCTGTTTCAGGCGATGGGGAATCCGCCGGTTGATCAGGCAGGCGCATCATCGGCTGCGGCGACTTCGGCTTTTGCGCCTGCATCGGTTGGGACGACGAACACGGTGACATCCAACTAAATCTCGGATTCCGTACGGATCGCGGCGCACTTATCCCCAGTTCGTGTTGATGAGCCTGTTGAAAACTGTCTGAACAACGGGCTAACGCATTGAACCTAATACGATTTGTTTGTACGGTGCGAAACGAATCAGAAGCAAGCCGCAGTACACGTGCTCTGCAGCGCCTCAACGGTGTTTATCGATCACTGAATCGTGCTATCAGATCGATGCAGCCTGGCATGATCTGACCATGAAGTTATCGGAACATCTTGCCGGCGCGAAACGCTACGACGAGTGGGCACTTCAGTCCGCTTTTTCCGACGATGTGCCTCGCGTCGAGGTGTTTCGCCGCTGACATGACGGTATGCGGCGAGAGCGGGCCGGTGCCCGTATCGCTTAAGAATCCGTGGCCCCCCGCGCACCCGCCATCCGAGACATCAAGGCTTGTTCGACTCGAACAGATCCATGATCTGCTTCTTCTCGGTCGTCGACACGCTCGGCGGCGGCACCACCGGCGGCGTCATGCCCGCCGGGCCGACCCCGCCCACCGCATCGGTCGCGCCGGCCATCGGATTGCCCGAATCGAGACCGATGCTCGCGACGAAGCCTTGCCCCGGCAACTTGTCGGTAAAGAACAGCTCGCCGTTCATCACCGTCACACCGTCGGGTTGCTGCGGCTCGGCCTGTGGCACACCGCGCAGCGCGCGCTGCATGTACTCGACCCAGATCGGTAGCGCGAGCTGCGCGCCGAATTCGCGGCTGCCGAGACTCTTCGGCTGGTCGTAGCCCATCCACGCGACCGCCACCAGCGACTGCTGATAGCCGGCGAACCAGCCGTCCTTCGCGTCGTTGGTCGTGCCGGTCTTGCCCTGCAGGTCCGAGCGCTTCAACACGTTGGTGCCCGCGCCCGTACCCGCGGTCGCGACCGAGTGCAACAGGCTGTTCATGATGTATGCGTTACGCGGCTCGAGCGTGCGCGGCGCGTCGTGCCCAGCGACGAGCGGCTGCGCGCGCGAGATCGCCACGCCACGCGCGTCGGTCACTTCGTTGATCAGATACGGATTGATCCGGTAGCCGCCGTTCGCGAACACCGAGTACGCGCCCGCCGACTGCAGCGGCGTGACGAGGCCCGCGCCCAGCGCCATCGGCAGATACGGCGGGGTCTTGTCGGCGTCGAAGCCGAAGCGCTGCGTGACGAAGTCCTGCGCGTACCTGGTGCCGATGAACGACAGGATGCGGATCGACACGAGGTTCTTCGACTTCTGCAGCGCGAGGCGCATCGACATCGGACCATCAGGCTGGTCGTCGTCCTTCGGCTCCCACGCGTCGCCGCCCGGCGTGCTCGGCGGGAAGTACAGCGGCGCGTCGTTGATGATCGTCGCCGGTGCGAGCCCCTTGTCGAGCGCCGCCGAATAGATGAACGGCTTGAAGCTCGAACCCGGCTGCCGCCACGCTTGCGTTACATGGTTGAACTTGTTCTTGTTGAAGTCGAAACCACCGATCAGCGCGCGGATCGCGCCGTCCTGCGGCGTCAGCGACACGAGCGCGCCCTCGACCTGCGGCAACTGCGTGATCTGCCAGTTGCCCTTGTCGTCGGCGACGAGGCGCACGATCGAACCCGGCTTGATGCGCAGCGTCGCGTTCGCGCGCGGGCTCAGCGCCGCGGCGACGAAGCGCAGGCCGTCGCCCGACACCGTCACCTGGGTGCCGTCGACCAGTTGCGCGGCCACCTGCTTCGCGCTCGCGTCCGTCACCACGCCGGCGATGATCTCGCCGTTGTCCGGGTGATCGGTCAGCGCGTCGTCGATCGTCTGGTCGCGGTCGTCGCCCGCCTCGGGCAACTGCACGAAGCCTTCCGGTCCGCGATAGCCGTGGCGCCGCTCGTAGTCCATCACGCCCTTGCGCACCGCGCGATACGCGGCGTCCTGATCGGCGGAATCGATCGTGGTGGTCACGTTCAGGCCGCGCGTATAGGTTTCGTCCTTGTACTGCGCGTACATCATCTGCCGCACCATTTCGGCGACGTACTCGGCGTGCACGCTGTACTCGTTGCCCGGATTCTTCGTGTGAATCTCTTCCTTCACGGCCTGGTCGTACTGCTGCTGCGTGATGTAGTTCAGCTCGAGCATGCGTCGCAGGATGTACTCCTGACGGATCTTCGCGCGCTTCGGATTGACGACCGGGTTATACGCGGACGGCGCCTTCGGCAGGCCCGCGAGCATCGCGGCCTGGGCCAGCGTGAGGTCCTTCAGGTCCTTGCCGAAGTACACGCGCGCGGCCGCGGCGAAGCCGTACGCGCGCTCGCCCAGATAGATCTGGTTCATGTACAGCTCGAGGATCTGGTCTTTGGTCAGCGCGCGCTCGATCTTGTACGCGAGCAGCATCTCGTAGATCTTGCGCGTGTACGTCTTCTCACTGGAGAGGAAGAAGTTGCGCGCGACCTGCATCGTGATCGTGCTCGCGCCCTGCGACGCGCCGCCATGCGCAAGGTCGGCGAAACCGGCGCGCAGGATGCCGACGAAGTCGACGCCGCCGTGTTCGTAAAAGCGGTAGTCCTCGATCGCGAGCACCGCTTTTTTCATCTGGTCGGGGATGTCCTGGAAGCGCACGAGGCTGCGCCGCTCCTCGCCGAATTCGCCGATCAGCACGTGATCGGCGGTGTAGACGCGCAGCGGAACTTTCGGGCGATAGTCGGTCAGCGCGTCGAGCGACGGCAATTGCGGCCCCATCACGACGAGCGCATAGCCGACAATCAGCGCCCCGACCACGGCGACGGTCGCGATCAGGCCGAAGCACCACAGCACGAGCGACGCGCCGATCGAACGACGGCCGCGCTCGGGCTCGCGCGAGGCGGCATTGCGTCCAGGGGTGCGTTGGTGGGAGTCCCGGTCTTCACCGGCCGGAGAGTTCGAGGAATGCGGTCGTTTGATGATTGGCATGACTGGAATAATGGGCCCGCAACTGCGCGCCTGTCTGCACGCGCTCGCGGCGCGCGCATGGGTCGTGTTCGACATCCTGGCCGGGACGTACGCCGCCCTGCGGACCTTGCCCCCGGCCGGCCGCACGGCACGCCTCGGACCATGTCCGGCGCAACGTAACAGCGCATTTTAAAGAAATCGGCGGCGGTCCAACGCAGTTTTTTTGTAAGAATTCCCTTTGCCGGCCGCCTTTTCCTGGTAAGGGTCTGTAATTTCGCGCAGCGCGCATTGCAGCGTGCGCGCGACGCGCAGCTTATGCGGGGTTATCAACATTTTCTGTTGAAAGGGCTGTGGACAAACCGGCCGCAAACACTACAACTCATTGATGCCACGGGATTTTCGCACCGCGCTTGTTCCGTGGCGGCGCAACTCGTCATATGATGAACCCCGCGCGCGTCCCTCGATGCGCGTGACGGGGACCCCAGCGGCGGGATCCAACGGCAGTTCCGATGACGGGTTCCGACACCGTATCCGAAGGCACGCGCCGATCCGCCCATGCTAACAAGACTGCGAGTCGATCATGTCCAAGCCCAGTGAGCGCATCGTCGTATTCGTCACGACCGCGCAGAAACGTGCGATCACCGCGACTGCCGAGGATCTGGGCATCAGCGTGAGTGAACTGATGCGGCGCGCGGTGCTGAGCTTCGGCGCGACCAGCGAACAGGTCAAGGCCGCGAGCATCGTCGACCGGCTGCGCGCGCCGCGCGCGCCCGATCCGCTGAACGCGGCGCTGCAGCGCGTCGCGCGCGGTACGCGCTATGCGCGCGCCGCGCTGCCGGTAGCGCTGCAAGCGGATGAGAAAGACGCGGCGGCTCCGGCGGCTGCCGGCGCGGCCGAGGCCGTGGATTCGCCCTCGATGCAGCAAGCCGGTCGCCCCGCTCCCGTGACCGACGCTGTGGATGCCCCCGCCCCGCTGCTTCCCGCGGGCGTCGCCGCCGCGCTCGCCGCCGAGCAGGACGAACAGGCCGCGGCCACCGCCGAAGCCGTCGCGCGTCTGACGGCAGCACGAGCCGCCGAAAACGCGGAAAACGCCGAAGCGGACGCAATCGACAACGCCGCGTCGAAACGGCTGCCCGGCCCGTCGGCGCGTCTGCGCAACTCACTCAAGCGCCGCCCCAACGACCAGGACTCCGACGACGACGAACCGCACAGCGACCCGAGCGCCGAAGGCGGCCGTTTCGCGTGACGCAAAGCGTGACGGAAAATTACTGCGCATCGAGCCGCAATCACTGCATCCGAGCGAGCAGGCGAGCGTACGCAACGAGTCCCCGTTGCATATCGTTACATCAGTGACACCTGCGTGAAACGCCGCTCGGTAACGCCCGCCCACACCCGCAAACAGCGGCTTTTCGCGCATCCTTCGAGCCTTCGGGAAGCCGCATCGATTAAGCCATCTTTAAGACAGCCGGTGGTGTAATATCCGCCGTCAAGTCCATGATCCGCCGTCAAGTCCATGCCCATCGCGGCTTTCCATCATCGAGGCAATCCTCAACCGGCATTGCGCCTCAACAAAAACGGACCGCGCCATTGCAATTGGCAAGTGCGCCCCGAACTCCGGTCCGAACGTTGCGCAGCATGGCGCACGGCGGCGTAAAGTAGCAGTAGTTCAAGGCAGTCAGGCGCGCACGCATCGTCGGCGCCGCTCACATTCTCTGGAGGTTTTCATGTCGCTTTTTGACAGCATTTCGCGCACGCTCAAAGGTCTTTTGAACGATGCGGCCGATTCGGTGCAGGATCCGTCGCGCGACTCGCGCCAGATCGTGCGCGAACTCGACGACAGCATCGGCAAGGCCGAAAACTCGCTGATCGAGATTCAGGCGCAGGTCGCCACCCAGCAAAGCAAGCGCGATGTTGCCGCGGACAAGGCGAAGAAGTATGAAGACGGTGCTCGCCGTGCGCTGCAGTCCGGCGACGAAGCGCTCGCGCGTGAAGCGCTCGGCGCGCAGGCCACGGCCGAAGCCGAACGCGATGCGCTGACCAAAGAACTGACTTCGCTGGAGCCGTCGGTCGCGCAACTGAAGAGCCAGATCGAGGACATGCGCACGCGCCGCAACGACCTGAACGCGCGCTCGAACATCCTGCAAGCCAAGCAGCAGATCGCGCAGGCGAAAGATACCGCGGCCACCGCACTCGGCGGCATCGGCGGCACGAACCTGTCCGAGGATTTCCAGAAGCTCGAAGATAAAGTCGCGCTGTCGAACGCGCGTTCCGACGCACGTCTGAACTCCGCCGACGAGAAAAGCGGCAAGGCGCTCGACGACAAGCTCGCGGATCTGAACCGCGGCCCGTCCGTCGATGATCGGCTCGAAGCGCTGAAGAAGCAGCTCAATACGCCGGCGCAGTAAATGCCGGATGCGTGTACTTCCTCGCAGCAAGTACACGCAGCAATAACAGCAGTAGCAGTACATGCCGGTGCGCTCGCTTCTGAACGCACCGGCATACCGGCCGCCACAGGCGGCCACCGCAATCGACTGATGGAGACGGGCGCGCCCCGCCCGGTCCGCAAATGAAAAAACTTTTCGCAACCGCCTTCGCTTCGCTGCTGCTCGTGTCGGCCGCGGCGTTCGCGGTGCCGACCGCCCAGCAAATCGAATCGGCGATGTCGCAGGGCAACTGGCAGCAGGCCGACGCCGGCCTCACCGAAGTGTTGCAAGCGCATCCGAACAACGCACACGCGCACTATCTGTACGCCCAGGTGCTCGATCGCGAAGGCCGTTCCGCCGAGGCGCTCGCGCAGCTCCAACAGGCAAAGACGCTCGATCCGCAGATCCGCTTCACCGACCCGAGCCGCTTCGCGCAAACCGAAGCGCGCCTGCGCCGCGACGCGGAACGCGCGGGCGGCAACGTCACCCGTCACGCCGCGAATCCGTTCGCGCAGCAGAATGCGCCTGCTGTGCAGCAACAGTCGGCGATGATGTCGCAAGCGCAACAACGGCATGGTCCGGGGGTGGGTATGTGGATCGGTATCATTGTTCTGATCGCGGTGATCGCGCTCGTGCTGCGCTGGACCTTGCGCCGCGCGCGCAGCCAGGAAGACACGCGCGCCGACGAGGACCGCCGCGCGCAATTGAAGCGCGCCACCGACATGCTCAACGCGGTGCGTTCGATCAAGCTCGACGTGAAGCTATCCACCGCGCCGGGTCACGAGTTGCTCGAGAAAGACGTCGAAGCGACCGAAGAGCAGTTGCGCGGCGCCGTCGAAACGCTGTCGAACGGCAAGAATCCGCTGCCGCCCTATGCACTCGACGAGTTCGAGCAGCGCATCGCGAGCCTGCGCGCGCGCGCCGACGGCCGGCCCGATCCGACCGCCGCGTCCGTGGGCAGCGCTCAGCAATCGACGTACGCGCAGGAGGCCGAGCGCTTCGGCAACCCGCAACCGCCTTATCCGCAACAGGGTCCCTATCAGCAGCAGCCGCAGGTCATCGTGCAGCAAGGCGGTGGCATGGGTGGCGGCATGGGCGGCCTGCTGACCGGCGTGCTGCTTGGCGAGGCGCTCAGTCATGGGCGTGACCGCGTAGTCGAGCGCGACGTGATCGTCGACCCCGACGAACTGCGCCGGGGCGGCAACGACGGCGGAAACGGCGGCGGCCTCGACTTGGGTCAGGGTTCGAACGACTGGAACGATGACGGCAGCGGCGGCGGCATCGACACGGGCAGCAACGACGATTCCGGCGGCTGGACCGATACCTGATCGAACCCGATCGATCCGCGTCGAATGAAAAGACAGGCTCCTTCGCGGAGCCTGTTTTTTGCCTGCCGGATTTGTGTACCGCCTTCGTTCAAGTCAGGCCCGCGCCGACTCCGCGTGGCTACCCTCGTGCTGCGCGAGCACGACCGCCCCCGCAAACAGCCGCACGATGAAACGTTCCGCGTAATCGATCAATGCGTCGCGGCGCGCGGCGTTCGCATCGATGTATTCAGCGGATAGATGAAACAGTTGCAGCACGATCTGCGTGCAGACTTCGTCGACGGTCTCGCGCGCGAGTCGCGGCATCAATTCGAGCTGCACGACGTCGTCCGCCATCTCCGCCGACACCTCGTGCAGGTTCGCGCGCACCGCTTCGCGCAAAGCCGGCGACGTGCCGTGGTATTCGGCCAGCGCGCTCAGGAACGCCTCGCGGTTCGCGAGCGCGAACGCGAAAAACGCGACGCACGCGCGCCGCGGCACGCTGTGCGGTTCGTCGTGCGCGGCGAGCCAGCGCTCGCGCCGCAGCATCGGCCGAAGCCGTCGGCTCACCGAGGCGACGGCTTCATGCGCAAGCTCGTCGAGCGCGCTGAAATGGCGGTAGAACGTGTTCGGATTGAGCCCCGCCTCGCGTGCGAGCTCGCGCAAGCCGAGGCTCGCGAAACTGCGGCCGCCGGCGGTCAACCGCAGCGCGGCCTCGATCAGCTTGCGCTTGCCGGGCGGCAACTGCGGGCCGGCGACGGACGCTGCTTCGGGGACGGTCGTCATCGTGACGTTCAATCGTCGCGCGGTATGCGCGTTTAATAGCTGCACTCTAAACGATCTTGACGCGATGTGTACAGTTGTCTACCCTGCGCGTTAAGCCGTGTGTAGACAGCTGTAGACGCGCGATTTCGCCCCTGCCCGTCGCGCCGCGCGAGTCCAGCGCGCCGTAGCCGCTATCGTTTCACCCGCCGCTTTCGCCCCGTGCCGGAGACCGCCGTGACGCCCGCCCCTTCCGCTTCATCCACCGCGCTGCGCATTGCGATCGTCGGCAGTGGCTTTGCCGGCATCGGCATGGCCATCCGTCTGCAGCAAATGGGCATCACGTCGTTTACGGTCTATGAGGCCGCGAGCGGCATCGGCGGCACGTGGCGTGACAATACCTACCCCGGCGCGGCCTGCGATGTCCCCTCGCATCTCTATTCGTTCTCGTTCGAGGCGAATCCGGCGTGGTCGCGCTCGTTCAGCAGCCAGGCCGAAATTCTCGCGTATCTGCAGCACTGCGCGCACAAGTACGGCGTCGATCGCTACGTGCGTTGCAATGCGAAAGTGAGCGCCGCGCGCTTCGACGAAGCGCGGCAGATCTGGCTCGTCGAACTTGACACGAACGGCGCGCGCGAAATCGTCGAGGCCGACGTGCTGATCGCCGCGAACGGTCCGCTGTCGCGTCCCGCGCTGCCGCGCATCGCCGGCATCGAACGTTTCGAGGGCAAGCTGTTCCATTCGGCGCGCTGGGATCATGCCTATCCGCTCGACGGCAAACGCGTCGCGGTAATCGGCACCGGAGCGAGCGCGATCCAGTTCGTGCCGAAAATCCAGCCGCGCGTCGCGCATCTTGCTCTGTTCCAGCGCACCGCGCCGTGGGTGATGCCGAAGCGCGACAAGCCGATCGGCCTGCGCGCGCAATGGCTGTTCCGTACGCTGCCGTTCACGCAGCGCTTCGTTCGCAGCGCGATCTATTGGCAGCTCGAGTCGCGTGGGATCGCGTTCGTCGTCAATCCGAAGCTGATGAAGATGCCGATGAAGTTCGGTCTCAGCTATCTGCAGCGACGCGTCAAGGACCCGGCGCTGCGCGCGAAGCTCACGCCGAACTACCGGCTCGGCTGCAAGCGCGTGCTGCTGTCGAGCGACTATTACCCGGCCGTCTGTCAGCCGAACGTCGACGTCGTGACGAGCGGTATCCGCGAGATCGTCGCGGATGGCATCGTGACCGACGACGGCGTGCACCACCACGCGGACGCGATCATCTGCGGCACCGGCTTCCAGGTCAACGACGTGCCCGCGCCGTTCGAAGTGACCGGCCTCGACGGCACCGACCTCAGCACGCTATGGCTGCGCGATGGCCCCGAGGCCTATCTCGGCACGAGCATCGCGAACTTCCCGAACTTCTTCATGATCGTCGGCCCGAACACGGGGCTCGGCCATAACTCGATGATCTACATGATCGAGTCGCAACTGCGGTATATCGGCGATTGCCTGCGCGTGCTGCGCAAACAGAATGCGCGCACGATGACCTTGCGCGCCGACGTGCAGCGCGATTTCAACACGCGTTTGCAACAGGAGATGCGGCACGCGGTGTGGACGAGCGGCTGCCACAGCTGGTATCAGACGCAGAGCGGCAAAGTCACCGCGATCTGGCCCGGCTTCACGTTCAGCTTTCGCAAGCGTACGCGCCGCGTGCGGCCGCAGGATTACCGCTTCGCGCGTTGAGTCCGCACAATGGCAATCCGGCGCCGCGGGCATGGGCCGGCGCATTCGTTACCCGCCGCCGCTCAGCAACTGCAACAGCTCCCACAGAAACTTCACGATGATCACGATCAGTTCCCACAGCCGATAGAGCGGCTGCCAGTCCAGCACGCGCAGAAGGGACTCGATCATCGCTATCGTCAGAAGAAGTGAGGGCCGCGATTTCCAGTTCGATCACGCGTGGCGCGCGATGCCCGCGCGTCGCGCAAGCTCAAACCGCCATCACGGCCCGCCTGCGCTCCGCGCGCTGCATGAAGAAGTTCGCCGCGACGACGCCGACCGTGACGACCGCGATGAACAGCGTCGCGAGCGCATTCATCTCCGGGTTCAGACCAAGTCGCACGCGCGAGAACACGACGAGCGGCAAGGTCGTCGAGCCGGGACCCGACAGGAACGCGGACAGCACCACGTCGTCGATCGACAGCGTGAACGACAGCAGCCAGCCCGCCACCAGCGCCTGTGAAATCAGCGGCAGCGTGACGAAGAAGAACACGCGCAGCGGTGTCGCGCCGAGGTCGAGCGCGGCTTCCTCGAGCGACGGATGCAGTTCGCGCACGCGCGATTGCACGATGATCGCGACGTACGAAATACACAGCATCACGTGACCGATCCAGATCGTGAAGATGCCGCGTTCGGCCGGCCAGCCGATCCAGCGCGCCATTTCGATGAACAGCAGCAACAGCGAGATGCCCTGAATCACTTCGGGGATCACCAGCGGCGCGTTGATCATGCCGGTGTACAGCGTGAAGCCGCGAAAGCGCCCCATGCGCGCGAGCACGAAGCCGGCCCACGTGCCGATGATCACCGACGCGAACGCCGTGAGCAGGCCGATACGCAGCGACAGCCACGCCGCCGTGATCAGCTCGCCGTCCTGCAACAGCGCCGCGTACCAGCGCGTCGAGAAGCGCGTCCACACCGTCACCAGTTGCGATTCGTTGAACGAATACACGACGAGGCTGACGATCGGGATATACAGAAACAGAAAGCCGATGCCCAGAGCGATCAGCTGCAGCATGCGATTCGGCTTCATTGGCGGCCCTCCTCCAATGCCTTCGCCTGGGCATGCTGGAACAGCGCCATCGGCACCAGCAGCAGCAACACCATCGCGCATGTGACGGCGGACGCCATCGGCCAGTCGGCGTTGTCGAAGAACTCATTCCACATCACGCGGCCGATCATCAGCGTGTTCGCGCCGCCGAGCAACTCGGGAATCACGTACTCGCCGACCGCCGGAATGAACACCAGCAGACAGCCCGCGATGATGCCGTTCTTCGACAGCGGCAGCGTGATCTGCCAGAACGCCTTCCACGGCTTCGCCCCGAGGTCGTAGGCGGCTTCGAGCAAGGTCAGGTCCATTTTCACGAGATGCGCGTACAGCGGCATCACGAGAAACGGCAGGTACGAATAGACCATGCCGATATAGACCGCCGTGTTCGTGTGATACAGCTCGATCGGCGAATGGATCAGGCCGACCGACATCAGGAAGTTATTCAGCAGCCCGTTGTTCTTCAGAATGCCGATCCATGCGTACACGCGGATCAGGAACGAGGTCCAGAATGGCAGCATCACGGCCATCATCAGCAGATTGCGGGTGGCCGGATTGGAGCGCGCGATGTAGTACGCCATCGGATAGCCGATCAGCAGACACAGCACGGTCGAAATCGCCGCGACCACGACCGAATTCACATAGGTCGCGAAGTACAGGCTGTCGGTCAACAGAAACGCGTAGTGCGACAGATCCAGCGTGATGTGCAGCGCGCCTTCCGCGAAGGTGACGAGCTGCGTGTACGGCGGAATGCCGAGCTGCGAATCGGCGAAGCTGATCTTCACGACCAGCAGGAACGGCACGAGGAAAAACAGCAGCAGCCAGATGAACGGCCCCGCCACCACCGCGGTGCGTCCCCTGAACTTCAGACGCCGCACGGGCCACGCGAAAAACGACGAAAGCGCCTCTTTCATGACGTCAGCACCACGCCGGCCGATGCGCTCCAGCGCACGTAGACTTCGTCGCCCCAGGATGGCGGATCGATTTCGGTGAGCGCCAGGCTCGTCACGTTCGCGATCACGGTCTTGCCGCCGTCGAGCTTCACGTGATACAGCGAATAGCCGCCCATGTACGCGATATTCGTGACGACGCCCCTGCCCCAGTTGTAGGCGCCCTCCGGCGGCTTACGCGTGAGGGCGATGCGTTCGGGGCGCACCGAGATCGTCACCGGCATGCCGAGCGGACCGGTGATGCCGTGATTGACGTGCAAATGGCACGTCAGATCCGGCGTTTCGATGAACACGTGATCGGGCTCGTCCTCGACCGTGCGGCCTTCGAACAGATTGGTCGAGCCGATGAATTCCGCCGAGAAACGGCTGTTCGGGTACTCGTAGACTTCATGCGGCGTGCCGAGCTGCACGATCTGGCCTTCGCTCATCACGGCGAGGCGGTTGGCCATCGTCATCGCTTCCTCCTGATCGTGCGTGACCATCATGCAGGTGACGCCGACCTGGTCGAGAATGTTGACGAGCTCGATCTGCGTGCGTTGGCGGATCTGCTTGTCGAGCGCCGACATCGGCTCGTCGAGCAGCAGCAGCTTCGGCCGCTTGACGAGCGAGCGCGCGAGCGCAACGCGCTGCTGCTGCCCGCCCGACAGCTGATGCGGCTTGCGCTTCGCGAAGCGGCCCATCTGCACGAGTTCGAGCGCGTTGTGCAGGCGGTCTTTCAGCTCGGCCTTCGGCACGCCTTCCTGCTTGAGGCCGAACGCCACGTTCGCCTCGACCGTCATGTGCGGAAAGAGCGCGTACGACTGGAACATCATGTTGACCGGCCGGCGATACGGCGGCAGTTGCGCGAGATCTTCGCCATCGATCAGGATCTTGCCCGACGTCACGGTTTCGAGCCCGGCCATCATGCGCAGGAGGGTCGACTTGCCGCAGCCCGAGCTGCCGAGCAGCGCGAACAGCTCGCCCTTCTTCACCGTCAGATTGACCCCTTTGACCGCGACGGTCTCGCCGAACTTCTTCACGACATCGACGATCTGGATGAACTGCTCCGCTGCGTCGCCCGTCACGGCGTTCGAGCCCGTCGACGGCACGGCCGTCCCGGCCAGCGCGCCCGGCTGGTCACTACTCATCATAATGCTGCTTCACTCCGGCGTTTGACGAACAAAGCCCCCGGTGAACACCGAGGGCTTCATAGGCTGCTTATCTGTTTGTTGTCGCGCTTAGCGGCCGGACTTGAACTCGGTCCACAGCCGCGTTTGCAGCCGCTGGATTTCCTGCGGCAGCGGTTTCAACAGGAACAGCGTCTTGATGGTTTCCGGCGACGGGTACACGGCCGGATCGTTCGCGACGTCCTTGTCCACGTACTTGCGCGCTTCCATATTGACGCTCGGGTAGTACACGGCGTTGGTGATCGCGGCGTGCACCTGCGGCGTCTCGATGTAGTTGATCCACTCGAGCGCGGCTTCCTTGTGCTTCGCATCCTTCGGAATCGCCATCACGTCGAACCACACCGGCGCGCCGCCCTTCGGCACGAAGTACTCGATCTTGTACGGCTTGTTCGCCTCGATCGCGCGATGCTTGGCGATCACGACGTCGCCCGACCAGCCGTACGCGAAGCAGATGTCGCCGCCGACGAGGTCGTTGATGTAGCCCGACGAGTTGAACTGCGTGATGTACGGGCGGATCTTTTTCAGCATCGCGAGCGCGGCGCGGTAGTCGGCCGGGTTCGTGCTCATCGGGTCTTTGCCTATGTAGTGCAGCGCGGCTGCGAACATCTGGTCCGGCGCGTCGAGCACCGACACGCCGCAGGCCTTGAGCTTCGAGATGTTTTCCGGCTTGAACAGGATGTCCCAGCTATCGAGCGGCGCGTCCTTGCCGAGGATCTGCTGGACCTTCGTCACGTTGTAGCCGAGGCCGGTCGTGCCGTACGCCCAGGGCACCACGTACTTGTTGCCCGGATCGGCGCCGGCGACGAGCGCCATCAGCGACGGGTCGAGGTACTTCAGGTTCGGCAGCTTCGATTTGTCGAGCGGCTCGAAGATGCCCGCGGCGATCTGCTTGCCCGCGTAGTTGCTGGTCGGCACGACGATGTCGTAGCCCGAGTGACCGGTGAGCAGCTTCGCCTGCAGCGTGTCGTCGCTGTCGTAGTTGTCGTACTTGACCTGGATGCCGGTCTGTTTGGTGAAGTTCGGTATCGTGTCCTTCGCGATGTAGTCGGACCAGTTATACACGTTGAGCTGCGTATCCTTCGCAGCGGCCGTCAACCACGGCGCCGCGCACAAGATCAGCGCCGCCATATGCCCCACTATCCGCTTGTTCATCCCGTTCTCCGATCTCTCGTCACTCAAGCCGCGCCGTCGCCCGCACGGTCCCCTGAAAACCCCGAAAACTACCACCAATTATTGCCCGCACAAAAAAAAACCCGGAGCTGTCGCGCAAACGGTACAGGCTCTGGCCGCACCCTTGCAAAATGGCCGAAATTTTAACGGGTTATCGGCCCGTGTCTACCGAAAAATACGCGGTCGTCGGCCGCGCTTTATCCGCGCTGGGCACAGGCTGCGAGAGTTTCATCGCGTCGCTGTTATCTGGTTGTCAGCTCGGCGTTGGCTCGCACCTGGGCGGTGCGCCGCTCCGGCGCGCGCGAGTGCCGGACGGTGCTTGCCGGTGCAGAGCCGCGTCGGCGTCCAGCGCGCCTTTCATGCGCCGCGGCGCCGCCACGAATGCTCCTATCATGATCTTTTGATGCGTATTGCGCGACGTCGTCGCGCGACGGCCGGCCAGCCGCTGCGCGCGTGCGATGGGCATGTGACTTGCAACAGGATGCGTTTCCCGGAAGCTCTGGCACGATGAACACCAATCCTTTCGCGATGCGTCCCGACCGGCGCCGGCGCCTGCCGGAGCAGAAAGGCGGCCGCAGGCTGGAGGCGGTGATCGCCTCGCTGATCGGCTTCGTCGGCCTGTGCTTCGTCGTGCAGCTCGCGCGGCCCGACTGGCACGCGGCGCTGGCCGGCACCGCGCCGAGCCTGGAGCTGATCAGAAGCGCGGGCATGCTGTGGCTAGCGGCCGGCATCGTCGGCGCGACGGTCATGCCGCACAACCTGTATCTGCATTCGGCGCTGGTCAAGCATCACGCGCCCGACAGCAGCGACGCGCAGATCAAAGCCGCGCTGCACGTCGTCAATCTCGATACTTTCGGCTCGCTTGCGTTCGCGTTCGTGATCAACGCGGCGCTGCTGATCGTCGCGGCGGCCGTGTTCTATGCGAGCGGTCATCGCGACGTGACCGATCTGGCCGATGCGCATCGGCTGATCGCGCCGCTCGTCGGCAGCCGCTGGGCCGGCATCCTGTTCGCGACGGCGCTGCTCGCGTGCGGACTCAGCGCGACCGTCACGGGCACGCTGGCCGGTCAGACGGTGATGGAGGGCTTCCTGCGGCTGCGGTTACCGCGCTGGAAACGCGCGCTGCTCACGCGTGCGCTCGCGATCGGGCCGGCCCTGCTCGCGGTGGGCGTGTTCGGCCAGCATGGCTCGAATCAGTTGCTGGTCGCGAGCCAGGTCGTGCTGAGCTTGCAATTGCCGCTTGCGGTCGTGCCGCTGATCCGCTGCGCGTCCGATGCGGCGCTGATGCGCGGCTGGCGCGTGCACGGCGTGCCGCTCGTGCTGTCATGGCTGTCGGCGGCGTTCATCATTGCGCTCAATGGCGCGCTGATGTGGCAACTGGCGACTTCGGCGTGATCGCAGACGCAAAGGTCAGCGCAATTGACATGAAGTTCGCACGACGCTGAGCGACGCATGCAAGGCGCGCGGCGCGCATCGGTTAACATAGCGGGACTTCGCCTCCCCGCCTCAAGGTTTCCGATGACTTCGAATCTCCACGATCTTCCCGACAGCCCGTGCATCGGCGTCTGCTCCACGCTCTTCGACGAGGTCTGTAAAGGCTGCGGCCGCACCGCCACCGAAGTGTCGAACTGGGTGTTTCTGAGCGACGAGGAAAAGCGCGCGATCTGGACTCGGATCGAACGGGAAGGCACGGCGATGCGGTTTCAGAACGACAAGGTGTGAGGGTGTTCGTTGCGCGCATCGCACGTTGACGCGACCATAAAAAAGCCCGCTTCGACGAAGCGGGCTTTTTGCTGTGACGCGATTCGATCAGCGTGAACCGAAGCGCTTATTGCACGCCCTGACTCGTCAGGAAGTCCTCATAGTTGCCACCGAAGTCGTTCAGCGTGCCATTGGTCTTCACTTCGATGATCCGGTTCGCGAGGCCGCTCACGAACTCGCGGTCGTGGGACACGAAAATCAGCGTGCCGTCGAACTTGTCGAGCGCGATCTGCAGCGACTCGATCGACTCCATATCCATGTGGTTGGTCGGCTCGTCCATCAGCAGCACGTTGTGGCGGCCCAGCATCAGCTTGCCCCAGATCATGCGGCCCTTCTCGCCGCCCGACAGCACCTTGACCGACTTGCGGATGTCGTCCGCATTGAACAGCAGCCGGCCGAGCGTGCCGCGCACCATCTGCTCGTCGTCGCCTTCCTTGCGGTACTGGTCGATCCAGTCCATCAGCGTGACGTCGCCCGGAAACTCTTCGTACGTGTCTTGCGGCATGTAGCCGACGTTGGCGTTTTCCGCCCACTTCACCGTGCCGTGGTCGAGTTGCAGATTGCCGAGCAACGAGCGCAGCAGCGTGGTCTTGCCCGCGCCGTTCTCGCCGATGATCGCGATGCGCTCGCCCGGCTGCACGCTGATGCTGAAGTTATTGAAGATCGAGCGCTCGTATTTCTTGGAGATGCTGTCGGCGACCACCGCGATGTTGTGCAGCTTCTTCTCGAACTCGAAGCGGATGAACGGGTTCTGCCGCGACGACGGCTTGAATTCCTCGATCTTGATCTTGTCGATCATCTTCAGACGGCTGGTGGCCTGGCGCGCCTTCGACTTGTTCGCCGAGAAGCGGCGCACGAAGTCCTGCAGATCGGCCACGCGCTCCTTCGCCTTCGCGTTGGCGGCCTGCTGACGCTCGCGCGCCTGCGTGCTGGCGAGCATGTAGTCGTCGTAGTTGCCCGGATAGACCTTCAGCGTGCCGTAGTCCATGTCGGCCATGTGGGTGCAGACCTGGTTCAGGAAGTGCCGGTCGTGCGAGATGATGATCATCGTCGAGTTGTACTGGTTGAGAACATCTTCCAGCCAACGGATCGAGTTGATATCGAGGTTGTTGGTCGGCTCATCCAGCAGCAGCACGTCCGGCTTCGAGAACAGCGCCTGCGCGAGCAGCACGCGCAGCTTCCAGCCGGGCGCCACGTTGCTCATCGGGCCGTTGTGGTCTTCGATCGCAATGCCGATGCCGAGCAGCAGCTCGCCCGCGCGCGCTTCGGCCGTGTAGCCGTCGTACTCGGCGAACTTCGCTTCGAGCTCGGCCGCGTGCATGTAGTCGTCGTCGGTCGCGTCGGGGTTCGCGTAGATCGCGTCGCGCTCGGTCATCGCGGCCCACATTTCGGCGTGGCCCATCATCACGACGTCGAGCACGCGCACGTCTTCGTACGCGAACTGGTCCTGGCGCAGCTTGCCCAGACGCACGTTCGGCTCGAGCATCACGTTGCCCGAGCTGGGCTCGAGATCCGAACCGAGAATCTTCATGAAGGTGGATTTACCGCAGCCGTTCGCACCGATCAGGCCATAGCGATTCCCTCCCCCAAATTTGACCGAAATGTTCTCGAAGAGGGGCTTCGGCCCGAATTGCATGGTGATATTGGCAGTAGACAGCACAGCGCGTCCCTTTGAATGTGATATCGGCGAAAAACCCAATATTTTAGCAGGTTTGGAGTTTTCAACCGGACAGTTGTTCCGGCGCGGCCCGCGTCACCCGCTCGAGCCGCCGCGCGGCGTCTGCAGAATGTCGATGAAGGCCGAGAAATCCGCGTCGGCGAGCCCCATTGCCGCACCCAGTCGCAGCAATTGCTGGACCGTCGACGCGACCGGCATCGGCGTGCCGGTCTCGTAGGCGCTCCCCCGCCGGGCCGAACACGATCTGCTCGACCGCGCGCGTGCGGTTCCACACATGCACGCTATGACCCGCGCGCAGCAGGTGCCGGATCATCGGCGCGCCCATCAGGCCGGGGCCGCAAAAACCAGTTTCCACGTTCGAACCTCGTCGGTTATCAGATTGAATGGCTTATGTTGCGTACGGATGATAGCGACCGCGCCAGGCGCTTAAGTCGCGCGATACCGGGCATGCGATGTGCGGTATCGATGGTTCGAGCGGCGACGTCTGGTCCGCCGCGCAGGCGATTGCGCTGGCGAGGACGCATATGTCCGTCGGACTGCGCGAACCGTTGCCTATACTTTTTTCCATGCACGTTTCCGAGCAGCGTTTTACTGACCAGCGGCGCACACCAAGGAGGAACTCATGTCAGAACACGTTTACAAGAAGATCGAACTGACCGGTTCGTCGAAGAAATCGATCGACGACGCGATCACCACCGCGATTGCCAAAGCGTCGGAAACGCTGCGCAATCTGCACTGGTTCGAGGTCACGGAAACGCGCGGCCAGATCGAGAACGGCAAGGTCGCGTACTGGCAGGTAACGCTGAAGGTCGGCCTGCGCATCGAGGACTGAGCGGCGACCGCACGACACGCTTGCCCGCTGCCACGCGCAAGCCGCAAACAGAAAAGCTGCGTCCAGGCGGGGCTGGACGCAGCTTTTTTTCAACAACGGACCGCCCGATTTACTTCGGCAGCGACCCGTCGACACCCTCCACGTACCAGTTCAGGCGCTGCAGTTCCGCATCGGTCAGCGTCTTGCCTTCAGGCACCTTCACCGTGCCCGACTGATCCTTGATCGGGCCCGTGAACACGTCGCGCTTGCCGCTCGCGAGTTCGTCGCGCTTCGCGGCAACCTGCTTCTGCCCATCGGCCGGAATCGCCGAGGTGTTCAGGTCCTCGAGGTTGACAGCCTTCTGCGGAATGCCCCACCACACCGGATCGTTCTTCCACTTGCCGTCGAGCACCTGCTGGATCACCGCGCTGTAGTACACGCCCCAGTGCGCGACGACCGAGCCGAGATGCGCATCGGGACCGAACTTCTTCATGTCCGAATCCCAGCCGAACGCGTGCACGTGCTTCTCCGACGCGGTCGCGAGCGTCGCGCTCGAATCGGTGTTCTGCAGCAGCACGTCGGCGCCCTGGCCGATCAGCGTTTCGGCGGCCTGCTTTTCCTTGCCCGGATCGAACCAGCTGTTGATCCAGATCACCTTCGTATGCACCTTCGGATTCACCGAGCGCGCGCCGAGCGTGAACGCGTTGATGTTGCGCACCACTTCCGGAATCGGCACCGACGCGACGAAGCCGAGCGTGTTGCTCTTCGTCACGTAGCCCGCGGCGACGCCGGCCAGATACGCGCCCTGATACATGCGCACGTCGTAGGTGCCGAAGTTCGGCGCCTTCTTGTAGCCGGTCGCGTGCAGGAAGATGGTGTCCGGGAAGTCCTTCGCGACCTTCAGCTCGAAGTCCTGGTAGCCAAAGCTCGTGCCGAAGATGATCTTGTTGCCCTTGTTCGCGAGATCGCGGAACACGCGCTCGGAGTCGGCCGATTCCGGCACGTTCTCGACGCGCGTGATCTTGATCCTGTTGCCGAACTTCGCTTCGGCTTCCCGCGAGCCCTGATCGTGCGCGTAGGTCCAGCCGGCATCGCCCGGATTGCCGAGATAGACGAACGCGACGCCCGGCACGTCAGCGGCCTGCGCGGTTTGCGCGAGCGGCGCCGCAAGTGCCAGCGACGCCGCACCCCAAGCGAAAGCGGTCAGCAGATTTCTTCTCTTCATGTTTTTTTCCTGTCGTAATGAGCGAATAGTTTGAGCGGAGCGATCAAGAACCTGTGTCGCCGTCAGCCCGCCGAGAAAAACGGCTTGCCGAGCGACGCGGGTGCATTCAGGCGAATCGTGTTCGGATTGCGCGAGATCAGCGCGAGCACGACGATCGTCGCAACGTACGGCAGCATCGCGAGAAACTGCGTCGGCACCGGCACACCGATCGCCTGCGCATAGAACTGCAGCCCCGTCACCGCGCCGAACAGCAGCGAGCCGATCAGCAGTCGCCCAGGGCGCCACGTCGCGAACACCACGAGCGCGAGCGCGATCCAGCCGCGGCCCGAGGTCAGGTTCTCCTGCCACAGGTGCAGATTGACGATCGAATAGTAGCCGCCCGCGAGCCCCGCCATGCCGCCGCCGAACGCGACCGCCCCATAGCGCACGCCGACCACCGGAAAGCCGACCGAATGCGCGACCTGCGGCGATTCGCCGACCGAGCGCAGCACGAGTCCCGCGCGCGTGCGATAGAGGAACCAGCCGATCGCGGCGAACATCAGGAACGCGAGGTAATCGAGCGGCGTGAGGGTAAACAGCGCCGGGCCGAGCACCGGGATGTTCGACAGGCCGGGGATCGTCCACGTATCGATCGTCGCGCGCACCGCCGCCGACGTGTACGGCTTGCCGACGTACGCGGACAGCCCGATGCCGAAGATCGTCAGCGACAGGCCGGTCGCGACCTGGTTGGCGAGCATCGTCAGCGTGAGGAACGCGAACAGCAGCGACATCGCGAGACCGGCGCCGATCGCGGCGAGCACGCCGAGCCACGGGCTGCCCGTGATCGACGTGACCGCGTAGCCGCTGACGGCGCCCATCAGCATCATCCCTTCCACGCCAAGATTGAGTACGCCCGATTTTTCGGCGACGAGTTCGCCGGCGCCCGCGAACATCAACGGGATCGACGCGGTGATCGCGCTCGACGTGAGCGCGCTGGCTTGCTGGATATCCATATCGAGTCTGAAAGCGGATTAGCGAGCTGATTGGCAAACTTAACGAGCCACTGCTGCGGCCGAGCGGCGCCGCACGCGGTAGTTCACGAACAGGTCGGCGCCGAGCAGGCAGAACAGCAGCAGCCCCTGGAACACGCCCGAGAGCGCCTGCGGCAATTGCATCGAGGTCTGCACCGCTTCGCCGCCGAGATACAGCAACGCCATCAGCAGACTGGCGAGCACGATGCCGAGCGGATGCAGCCTGCCGACGAACACGACGATGATCGCGGTGAAGCCGTAGCCCGGCGACCACGTCGCCTGCAACTGGCCGATCGGACCGGCAATTTCGCCCATACCGGCGAGGCCCGCGAGGCCGCCGCTAATCAGCAGCGACGTCCAGATCGTCTTCTTGTCGGAGAAACCGGCGTAACGCGCGGCGAGCGGCGCAAGTCCGCCGACGTTCATCCGGTAGCCCGCGAAGCTCTTGCGCATGAACAGCCAGACGAGCGGAATCGCGATCAGCGTGAGGAACACGGACGCGTTCAGGCGCGTGCCACGCAGAAATTTCCAGTGCCAGTCGCCATACAGCGTCGGAAACAGCGCGTCGCCGCTGAACATCTCCGACAGCGGGAAGTTCATGCCCTGCGGATCGCGCCACGGGCCGCTCACGAGATAGATCAGCAGTTGCGTCGCGACGTACGTGAGCATCAGGCTCACGAGAATCTCGTTGGTATTGAAGCGGCTCTTCAGAAACGCGGGAATCGCGGCCCACGCCATGCCGCCGAGGATGCCGGCCGCCATCATGGTCGGCAGGATCCACCAGCCGCTCGCCTGATCGAAATAGATCGCGACGCCGCTCGCCGCGATGCCGCCGAGCAGCATCTGCCCTTCGGCGCCGATGTTCCACACGTTCGCGCGATAGCCGATCGCGAGACCGAGGCCGATCAGGCACAACGGCGACGCCTTCAGCAGCAGCTCCGACCAGCCGTTGATGCTCGACAGCGGCTCGATGAAAAACCCGTGCATCGCCTGCAACGGGTCGCGGCCGACGAGGCCGAAGATCAGGAAGCCGATCGCGAGCGTCAGCAACGCGGCGATCAGCGGCACGGCGAGCTGCATCGTGCGCGACGGCGACGTGCGGGCTTCGAGTCGATAGGGAAGCATCATGGGTAGCGTGTATTTGTTCGGGTTCTGTTCTTCAGGGTCCGCATTCGCGTGCGTGGTTAGCGTGTTGGCGTGGCCGGCGGGCAACGCCTCGCCTCATGCATGCGCCGGCTGATCCGCCGCGGGCGCCGCGCCCTCGCGGTCGCCGAACAGCCCCGCCATCCAGCGGCCGATTTCCTCGGCGTTGGTCGCACCGGTCGCACGCACCGGCGAAAGCCGCCCACCCGCGAGCACCGCGATGCGATCGCAGATATCGAACAGCTCTTCCAGTTCCTCCGAGATCACCAGAATCGCAACGCCGCGCGCCGACAGATCGAGCAGTTGCTGACGGATGAACGCCGACGCGCCGACATCGACGCCCCACGTCGGCTGCGCGACCACGAGCACCTTCGGCGCCTGCAAAATTTCGCGGCCCATGATGTATTTCTGCAGATTGCCGCCCGAGAGACTTTGCGCGAGCGCGTCGGGGCCGCCGCAGCGCACGTCGAACGCGTCGATGCAGCGCTTCGCGAATGCGCGCATCACACCCGTTTTGATCCAGCCCGAGTTGACCATGCTCTGCCGATGCGCGGTGAGCAGCGCGTTGTCGGCGAGGCTCATCGCCGGCACCGCGCCGCGGCCGAGCCGCTCTTCGGGCACGAAGCCGAAGCCGAGCGCGCGCCGCCCGCCCGCGCCGAGGCGCGCGGCCGGTTTGCCGCAGATCGTGATCGCGTCGGCCGGCAGGCTGCGTTTTTCAGCGCGCTTCTCTCCGGACAACGCCGCGAGCAGTTCCGCCTGCCCGTTGCCCGACACACCGGCAATGCCGAAGATCTCGCCCGCATGCACGCTGAACGACACGTCGCGCAACGAGGTGCCGAACGGATCGTCGCTCGCGACCGACAACTGCCTGACATCGAGCAGCACCGCGCCCGGCTTGTGCTCGCGCCGCGTGTAGTCCGGCAGCGAGTGGCCGACCATCAACTGCGCGAGCGACGCATGCGTCTCGTTCTTCGGCGTCACATGGCCGGTCACGCGACCGCCGCGCATCACCGTCGCGGTGTCGCACAACTCCTGGATTTCGTCGAGCTTGTGGCTGATGTAGAGGATGCTGCAGCCCTCGGCCGCGAGCCGGCGCAGCGTCGTGAAGAGCTTGCGGACCGCCTGCGGCGTCAGTACCGAGGTCGGTTCGTCCATGATCAACAGACGCGGATTCTGCAGCAGGCAGCGCACGATTTCGACACGCTGCCGCTCGCCGACGGTGAGGCTGTGGACATGCCGCTGCGGATCGATGTCGAGCCCGTAGTCGGCCGACACCTCGCGAATGCGTTTGGCCAACGTCTTCAGATCGAACGGTTCGTCGAGCGCGAGCGCGATGTTTTCGCCGACCGTCAGCGTCTCGAACAGCGAGAAGTGCTGGAACACCATGCCGACGCCGAGCTTGCGGGCGGCCGCCGGACTCGCGATGTCGACCGTCTCGCCTTCCCAACGGATCTCGCCGGCGTCGGGTCGCACGGCGCCGTAGATGATCTTCATCAGCGTGCTCTTGCCCGCGCCGTTCTCGCCGAGCACCGCGTGGATTTCGCCGGGCGCGACGACGAGCGTGACGTCGTCGTTGGCGCGCACGGCCGGGTACTGCTTCGTGATGCCCGTCATTGCGAGCCGAGGCACCGCCTGGCCGGTGAGTTGCGCGCCGTCGCTAAGTGGAGTGTCGCTCATGAGATTCCGTAGTGCGTTCGTGACGCTGCTTGCCGCCTGCATGCCGCCTGCATGCCGCCGGCGGGCGATCCGTCACCACAACCGGATGACAATACCTAATTCGCCCCACTCAGTCGAGTTGACAAAATTCCCGCAAACCCCCGCCGCTACAAGCTCTGCGGGTATGTCGCCCTTGACGCCGTTTTTCGTCCATATTAAAACGCATATACCCCCACGTTCGTTCGATCAGCCAGCACATATATTCGGAGAATCCATGAGCCAGCAACGCGAGGCGATCGACACGTACCTGCTGCGCGTGTTGCACACGCTGCTGATGGAGCGCAGCGTCACCCGCGCCGCCGTCAAACTGAACCAGTCCCAACCCGCCATCAGCGCGGCGCTGCGCCGTCTGCGCGACATCACCGGCGACCCGCTGCTGGTGCGCGGCAAGTCCGGCATGGTGCCGACCGAGTACGGTCTGCGCCTGCTCGAACCGGTGCAGAACGCGCTGCGCGAAATCGAGCGCATCAAGTTCCAGCAGCACAACTTCGATCCGGCCACGTCGATCCGCTGCTACCGGATCGGCTGTCCCGACTACCTGAACGTGCTGTTCGTGCCGACGGTCGTCGAACGTTTCCGCAAGGCCGCGCCGAACGCGACGCTCGAATTCCATTCGCTCGGCCCCGCGTTCGACTACGAACTCGCGCTCGAGGACGGCAAGCTCGACATCGTGGTCGGCAACTGGCCGGAGCCGCCCGAGCAGTTGCATCTGTCGAACCTGTTCGTCGATCAGATCGTGTGCCTGATGAGCAACACGCATCCGTTCGCCAAACGCGGCGGGCTCACGCTCGACCAGTACCTGAACGCGCCACATCTCGCGCCGACGCCGTATTCGGTCGGCCAGCGCGGCGCGATCGACGTGCATCTCGCGCGCGAGCGGCTCAAGCGCCATGTGGTCGTCACGTTGCCCTACTTCAATCTCGCGCCGTACGTGCTGATCAAATCCGATCTGATCTTCACGACGACGCGCCTCTTTGCCGACTACTACGCGAAGTTCCTGCCGCTGACCGTGGTGGCCGCGCCACTCGACTTTCCGCCGATGCAGTACTACCAGCTGTGGCACGAGCGCGTGCATTACTCCGACGAAGTGCGCTGGCTGCGCGGCGTGGTTGGCGAGGCGACCCGGACGTTGATCGACAAGCCCTGACGCCGCATGCGGCGCCGATCGCACTGGCGCCGCTGCTCACGGATCAGCGACTCGCGGCTTGCGCGCGGCGCGGCGCGAGTGCCGCCCGTTCCGCTCGAGCTCAAGCGGCCGCCTCGTAAAGCTGCCGCGCGAGCGCGTTATGCCGCTCGATCACCGGCCCGAGTTCGAGCGTCGCCAACTGCCCATTGTTCACCACCACCTTGCCGTCGATCACGCTATAGCTGACCTGCGACGGCGCGCAGAATACCAGAGCCGCCACCGGATCGTGCAGCGCGCCGGCGAAGTGCGGCTGACGCAGATCGAACGCGACGAAATCCGCGGCCATGCCGGGCGCGAGCGCGCCGATGTCGTCGCGATTGAGCACGCGCGCACCACCCAGGGTCGCGATTTCGAGCGCCTCGCGCGCGGTCATTGCATCGGGCCCAAAACCGACACGCTGCAGCAGCAGCGCCTGGCGCACTTCGGCGACCATCTGCGCACCGTCGTTCGACGCCGAGCCGTCGACGCCGAGCCCGACCGGCACGCCCGCGAGCCGCATGCGCTTGACCGGCGCGATGCCCGACGCGAGCCGCATGTTCGAGCACGGACAGTGCGCGACGCCGGTGCCGGTGCGCGCGAACAGCGCGATGCCCGCGTCGTCGAGTTGCACGCAGTGCGCATGCCATACGTCATGGCCGACCCAGCCGAGATCGTGCGCATACTCGGCCGGCGTCATGCCGAACTTCTCGCGGCTGTACTCGACGTCGTTGAGGTTCTCCGCCAGATGCGTATGCAGCGACACGCCGTACTGGCGCGCGAGCGCCGCCGATTCGCGCATCAGGTCGCGGCTCACCGAAAACGGCGAGCACGGCGCCACGACGACGCGCAGCATGGAGTAGCGCCCATCGTCGTGATACGTCTCGATCAGACGCTGCGTGTCCTTCATGATGTCCGCTTCGCGCTCGACCACCGAATCGGGCGGCAGGCCGCCGTCCTTGCGTCCCACGCTCATGCTGCCGCGCGCCGCATGAAAGCGCATGCCGATTCGGCGCGCGGCCGCGATGCTGTCGTCGAGACGGCTGCCGTTCGGATAGATATACAAATGGTCGCTCGACGTCGTGCAGCCCGACAGCAGCAGCTCGGCCATAGCGGTCAGCGTCGATACTTCGATCATGTCAGGCGTGAGGTTCGCCCACACCTTGTACAGGTTCGTGAGCCAGCCGAACAACTCGGCGTTCTGCGCGGCGGGAATCGCGCGCGTGAGGCTCTGGTACATGTGGTGATGCGTGTTGACGAGGCCCGGAATCACGAGATGGCCGTGCAGGTCGAGTACCTGGTCGGCCGATTGCGGCAGTTGCGCGGTCGGTCCGACCGCGACGATCCGGTTGTCCTCGATATACAGCCCGGCGTCGCGCAGTTCGCGCCGCTCGTCATCCATCGTGACCAGCACGTCCGCGTGCTTCACGAGCATCGTTTTACCGGGTTGTTTCAGTGCTTCATTCATCGTCATTCGTCTGTCCGCCTGATTGCCTGCATGCAAAGCCATTCGAACGCGATGCGGCGGCACGCCACCGTGCCGTCGCGTTCCGTTGAACGCCGTTGGCCCGGCTACCCAGCGTGAGTCGCCGTCTTCGGGGTTGTCCGTGCCAAAGGCCTGCCTTTGCACGGGTGTGTCGCGCCGCACAGCGCTTACCTTCGGTAGCCAAAATCCCGCTGACAACCCGCGCGGTTGCGATACCCAACTTCACACCGCCAATATAGTGGTGCATTTTTGGCGCCGGTACGATCGGCCGATGAGCCGGCGCGGCTTTCGTCTGGCTGTCCATCATGCGCGAACTATTATCTTTCCTATCGCTCGCGCTCGGGACAGAGCATCCTTTCTACAATGGCTGCCACGGCGCTTGCTTCGATTCGCCGACGGGTATGTAGCCACTGACGTGGAGCCTCGATCCGCCGCAAACGTAATGGATCGGGCCGCCGCCGACACCTCGCATTCACACAAGGACAATTGCGAATGGGCAAGCTCACTACCCACGTGCTCGACACCGCGAACGGCCGTCCCGGCGCAGGCATCAAGGTCGAACTCTTCGCGCTCGCGGGCGACTCGCGCCGCGCGCTCAAAACCACTGTCACCAATCACGACGGCCGCTGCGACGAGCCGCTGCTCGAAGGCGACGCGCTCGTCGCGGGCGAGTACGAACTCGTGTTCGGCGCGGGCGACTACTTCGCGTCGCTCGGCACGAAGGTGCCGGAACCACGCTTCGTCGATCGCGTCGTGCTGCGCTTCGGCGTCGCCGATGCCGACGCGCACTATCACGTGCCGCTGCTGGTGTCGCCATTTTCGTACAGCACGTATCGGGGCAGCTAGCCCTGCTGGATACGAGCCGCGTCCGAACCGGCACGAACAGACCTGGACAGGCACAACGCCCCGCGATACCCATAACAACCCGCGCTGCGTCTTCTATCCGCAGTCGGCGCGATGACCGACGACGTCGAACGTCATCGCGCACGCAACGAATCAGAAGTGGAGGAGTTTCATGGAAGGCTTTATCACCGACTGGTTGAACCTCGCGATTCGCTGGTTCCACGTCGTCGCCGCCATTGCATGGATCGGCGAATCGTTTTATTTCGTCGCGCTCGACAATAGCCTGAAGCCGCCGACCGATCCGAACCAGCGCCGTCGCGGCGTGTTCGGCGAGCTGTGGCATGTGCACGGCGGCGGCTTCTACAACATGCAGAAGTACACGGTCGCGCCGCCCGAAATGCCCGAAGACCTGCACTGGTCGAAATGGCCGTCGTACACGACGTGGCTGTCGGGCTTCGGTCTCTTTACCGTGCTGTATCTGTTCTCGCCGAGCACCTACCTGATCGACAGGAACGTGCTCGACATGGGGCCGGTGGTCGCCGTCGCCTCGGCGATCGGCTTCCTCGCGGCCGGCTGGATCGTCTACGACTCGCTGTGCCGCATTCTCGGCACACGCGACAAACTTCTCGGCATCTGCGTCGGCGTTTATGTGCTGATCGCGGCGTATCTCGCCTGCCATATCTTCGCGGGCCGCGCAGCGTATCTGATCGTGGGCGCGATGCTCGCGACGATCATGTCGGCCAACGTGTTCTTCGTGATCATTCCGGGCCAGCGCAAGATGGTCGACGCGATGCTGAAGGGCGACACGCCGAACCCGATCTACGGTAAGCGCGGCAAGCAGCGCTCGGTGCACAACACGTATTTCACGCTGCCGGTCGTGTTCGCGATGCTGTCGAACCACTACGCGATGACCTACACGCATCCGTACAACTGGGCGGTGCTCGTCGTCATCATGCTGGCCGGCGCGCTGATCCGTCAGTTCTTCGTGATGCGCCATCGCGGCCAGGTGTTGTGGTATCTGCCGCTCGTCGGCGTCGCGCTGATGTGCACGGCACTCGTGTGGACCATGCCGCGTCCGGTGGTGCCGCAGGCGCAGGCCGCCAACGCGCCGACGCTGAAGGTCGCCGACATCGCGCCGGTGCTGCAGCAGCGCTGCGTGGCCTGCCACTCCGCGCATCCGACGATGATGGGCAGCGCGCCCGCCGGCGTGCTGATGGATACGCCCGACGAAATTTCGCAGAACGCGCAGCGCATTTACCAGCAGGCGGTCACGTTGAAGGCGATGCCGCTCGGCAACGTCACGCATATGACCGACGACGAGCGGATGAAGATCGCCGCGTGGTTCGAAGGCGGCGCGGCGAAGTAAGGACGTCTGTCCGGATCACGGAGCCGGTGCCGAGGCAGAGGCTGGCGTGCGAAGCGGGCTTGTCGCGAGAGCGGCAAGCCCGTTGTTGTTTGTGAGGGTGACGTGCGCGGTCAGCGAGATCGATAATCGGATTTTGTCGCCCCTGGGCTACAAAAATCGGCAAAGATAGATAAAATGTAGCCCTAGAGACACAAATGCGAATAACCTTGTTGTGTCTCTTGGGCTACAATAAACGTCAAATACGTTGAATTTGACGCCCTGAGGCTACAAATGACCAACCTCGCCGATGTCTCGGACATGCTGAAAGCCGTGCGACGGGACAGCAAACTATCGCAGGAAGAACTTGGGCGCCGCGCGGGCGTGGCCCGCACGACCGTCGCGCGGATGGAAACGCTCGCCAGGAACGATATGAGCGTGTCCGTGCTCGTGCGCCTGCTTGAGGCTGCCGGTTACGACCTCAAGTTCGTCGCGCATGGACATGGCCGCACGCTGGAAGACATCCTCGCTGAACAGCGCAGCCCGGACGCGCAGCCATGAAGCTCGACGTTCAGGTGCTAGGCAAGAACGTTGCCACGCTGTTTCGCGAGCGCGACGACTATGTCCTCAAATATAACGGCGATGCGAGCGCGGCCGACTTCGTCAGCCTGACGATGCCGGTGCGCGAAGAGCCTTGGCGCTGGCCACGCGACCTGCATCCGTTTTTCCGGCAGAACCTGCCCGAAGGCTATCTGCTGAATCTGATCCGCGAGCAATTCGGGCCCTTGCTCGACGGAACCGATCTGTCACTGCTCGCCGTCGTCGGCTCGATGGGGATCGGCCGGGTCACCGTGACGCCCGAAGGCGTGGCACCGGGCACCGAACTCCAGGCGCTCGACGTCCAGCACATCCTGCACGGCGACAACACCGCCGAACATTTCGCGCAACTCGTACGTGAATACGCGCGAGCGGCCATTTCGGGCGTCGTGCCGAAGTTCATCGCGCCGGAAGCGCAGTCTGCCGCATCGACACCGTTGCAGCTCGGTAAGCCGACGATTCGAACGAGCCGTCACATCGTCAAAGGTTCGGACGACAACACGCCCTTTCTCGGTTTCAACGAGTTCCATTCGATGCGGGTGCTGGAGCGGCTGGGGGTGGCGCACGTTGCGCGCACGCGGATGTCGGACGATGGCAGGGCGCTCGTCGTCGAGCGCTTCGATGTCGACGCGCAGGGACTGCCGGCGTATGGCGTCGAAGACTTGTGCGGTCTGCTCGGCTTGCCACCGCACGAAAAATACAATTCGACGAGCGAGAAAATGCTCAACGCGGCAAGAGCGTATCTGCTCGATCGCGACACCATGCGGATGCAACTCCAGCAGCTCGGCTGGCATTTGCTGACGAACTACGTCGTGCGCAATGCGGACTGCCACACCAAGAACGTCGCACTGTTCTATACCTCGGTCGACGATGTCGCGTTCACGCCCGTCTACGATGTCGTGACGACCCAGGCTTATCCGCGCTTCGCAGCCAATCCGCCCGGGCTGCCTGTCGACGGCCGCAAAACCTGGGCAGCCGGTAAAACGCTGGAACGATTTTTCAACACGCGCATGGGCATCGCCCCGCGGCAATATGCGCAGATGGTTGAAGCGCTGTGCGACTCCGCTGTCGACGTCGGCCACGAGTTGATCGAAGCAGCGCGCAACGAACCGCAGTGGCGTGCGGTCGCCAAGCAGATGCTGCATGCATGGGACGACGGCATGACATCGCTGCGCTCGCCGAAGAAAAGCCTGCAATTCAGGGGGCTCAAGCCGGCCATCGAAGCAGCGGGATTTTCGGCGCCGGAGCCGCCCGAACGGTCAAGGGAAGTCATCGGGCATTCGCCGCTGCTTGGCAGGCGCAAGTGACGCCATCCATGCAAAAAAGCCCACGACGTAACGCACGTCGCGGGCCTGTTCTTCGAACCGCAACGCTGCCGGCGACCCGGCAGCTGCATCGCCATCAAACCGCCACCGCGCTCAGCGCATCTTCCGTGAGCCACAGCGACTCCGCCAGATCCTGCTCGTTCAGATTGAGCCCCTCGCCGCCACGATCGACGACGATAAAGTCGCTCGTCTCGCCCAATGCGATCAGCGGATGGTGCCACACGCCTTTCGCGTAGTTGACGCCCTGCCAACCAGTGGTGACGAACGCGCGGATCTTCGTCGCGTCGAGTTCGCCCGCGGGCGCGACGACGACCAGATACGGCTTGTCGTTGAGCGGCACGAACGCCTGGCTGCCGAGCGGATGACGCTCGAGCATCTTCACTTCGAACGGCAACGTGCGCGGCTGGCCACGAAACAGATTGACGAGCGTGCGGCCGTGCTCGTCGGTCACGTCGACCTTCGCGAGGTCGTGATAGCGGATCGTCGTGCCGAGGTTGATCGGAATCTGCTTCGCGCCTTCGAGTTCGATCACGTCGCCGAAGGCGGCGAACGCCGCTTTCGTCAGCGGTTCGATGGCGAGCGTTTTCATTCGAGCGTACCCCACAGACGCAGACGCGACACGCCGCCGTCCGGATAGATGTTGAAGCGCACATGCGTAACGGGACCGAGCGCCGCGATCTCGCTCTCGAAGAAATGCTGCTTGTCCATCTGCAGTTTCTGTTCGCCGAGCAGCACCGGCCAGAACATCGCCTGCGTGACGAGCGAGCTGTCGGTCCCGCCCTTCACGTACGCGGCCTGGATCGAGCAGCGATCGGGATAATTGCCCTTGAAGTGCGCGGTGTCGACTTCGATCTTGCGGATCACGCCCGGCTGCGCGAGCGCGATGATCGCCCAGTCGTTGCCCGGCTCGCGACGACGACGCGTTTCCCAGCCGTCGCCCATATTCACGCCGCGACCCGGCATCAGCAGCGTCGAGGCCGCGCCGAAGTGCTGGTTGTTCGCGCCGACCAGATACGCGCCGTTTTCCATCGCGGCGAGATCGAACTGCTCGGTGCGGCTCGCGCCGGCCCAGTCGACCTGCGGCTGACCGTAAACACGCAGACGCGCGATGCCGCCGTCCGGATAGATGTTCACGCGCAGATGCGTGTACGCGCTCGCGTCGCCGACTTCGAGGTAGTGGTGGCTATTGCCCTGCAACGTGGTCGACGGCACGATCTCGGTCCATTGCGTCGCCTGATTCGGCTCGCCATCCGCAACGCGCGCCGCTTCCACCGACGCCGCCGGCGGGAAATTGCCGGTGAAGTGGCTCGTGTCGAGGTCGAGTCCCTTGATCACGCCGGGCCGCGCGAGCTTGACGATGCACCAGTCGTAGCCGGTCGTGCGCTTGCGGCGCGTTTCCCAGCCGTCCATCCACTTGCCGTTGTCGTCGTACTTGCCCGGAATGAAGACGGCCGGTTCCGGATTCAGCATGCGGTCCTTCGGCGCGAAGAATTCGTCGCTGGCCTCGAGCGCCTGCGCGCCCAGACGCGGGTCCGCCAGGTTCACGTAACGGCGCGTGAATTCCGGTGCGTTGGGGTCGAGAATCGGAAGTGCCATCTTTGTCGTCCTTGAGATCGATTGGTGCGGGAAAAACGTTACGGCTCGCTGCGTGACGCAGTGCGCGTCACGCGCCGATCAGGTCGTCGAGCCGCAAACGTGCAATGCGATAGATCTGATCGAGGCTCGCGCGCAGTTCGTCGGCGCGGCTGTTGTTCACGCGCGATTCGAAGTCCGCGATGATGCCGTGGCGGTCGTAGCCGCGTACCGCGAGAACGAACGGAAAGCCGAATTTCTCGCGATACGCTTGATTGAGCGCATGCAGCTTGTCGAACTCTTCCTGCGTGCATTGCGCGAGACCCGCGCCGCTTTGCTCGCGCGTCGACTCGGCGGTCAGCTCGCCGCGCACCGCGGCCTTGCCGGCCAGTTCCGGGTGCGCGTTGATCAGCGCGAGCTGCTTGTCCTCGCCAGACGTTTCGACGATCTGCGACATCCTGCGATGCAGCTCGTCGATGCTCGCGAACGGCCGCTCCCGCGCCGCAATCTCCGCGACCCACGGCGAGTGCTCGAAGATGCCCGACAGCGCCGCGACGAACGCGTCGGTCGAGATCCTGTTGAGTTGGTCCAGGGTGTATTGCATCGCCTTCATGCCGCAGCCTCGCGGCTGTCTTGCTGGTAAGGATGAGTTTCATGCCAGTGCCGCGCGATATCGACGCGCCGCGACACCCATACGCGATCGTGTTGTTCGATGTGATCGAGAAAGCGCTGCAGCGCCCGGAAACGCCCCGGCCGCCCGAGCAACCGGCAATGCATGCCGACCGACAGCATCTTCGGCACTTCGTCGCCCTCTTCGTACAGCACGTCGAATGCGTCGCGCAGGTAGGTGAAGAAGTGGTCCGCGGTGTTGAAGCCTTGCGGGGTGGCGAAGCGCATGTCGTTAGTGTCGAGCGTGTACGGCACGATCAGTTGCGGCACGGTCTTGCCGCCCGCCACCTCGACGTCCATCCAGAACGGCAGGTCGTCGCCGTAGTAATCGGAGTCGTACAGGAAGCCGCCGTATTCGGCGACCAGCCGATGGGTATTCGGACTGTCGCGGCCGGTGTACCAGCCGAGCGGCCGCACGCCGGTCACGCGCTCGATCGCCTCCATGCCGAGGCGCATGTGCTGCGCTTCCTGCTCCGGCGACATGTCCTGATAGTGAATCCAGCGATAGCCGTGGCACGCGATCTCATGTCCGAGTTCGACGAACGCCCGCGCAACTTCTGGATGCCGTTCGATCGCCATGCCGACGCCGAACACCGTCAGCGGCAGGTCGCGCCTTTCGAATTCGCGCAGAATGCGCCACACGCCCGCGCGCGAGCCGTATTCGTAGATCGACTCCATGCTCATGTGCCGCGCCGGATATGCCGCCGCGCCCACGATCTCCGACAGGAACTGCTCGGAACCGGGATCGCCGTGCAGCACGCAGTTTTCGCCGCCCTCTTCGTAATTGAGGACGAATTGCACCGCAACGCGCGCTCGCCCCGGCCAGTTCGGATGCACCGGGTGGCGGCCGTAGCCGATCAGATCGCGCGGGTAGTTCGGGTCGAATGGCATGGTTTGACGGATGCGTAGTGACGGGACCAGGAATGCGCGTGAACGCGGTTCGAAACCCCTCGGCAAGGATGCGGGGTTCACACGTGTAGCCACGCAACAGGCGGCTTCAGCGGCTGCGGAAACCGCAGCGCCGAGTTGACCCAGTGTAGCGAAAACACCCCGGTGCGCCCATACAGCCGGGCAGATAGTGCGTGTTACAGCGAGTGTATGTGCGAGTCCGCCGACTCGGCGTTTACCCGCAGCGGACCGGGGCTGAACGACGCGAGCGCGCCGTCGTAGCGCTTCGCGAGCGGCCGCGCGTAGTCGCCGCGCTTGGCCGTCGCGAGACGCAGCGTCACCAGCGCCTCGGTCCATTTGACGGCCGCCGTCACGCCTTCGATCACCGGCGCGCCAAGCGCATCCTCGATCTCCGCGCACAGTTCGGCCATGCCCGCGCAGCCGAGCACGATCGCGTCCGAGCCGTCCTCGGCGAGCGCGCGCCGGCATTCGTCGAGGATGATGCGGCGCGCCGCCGAGCCCGGCTTGTCGAGATCGAGCACGGCGACGTCGGTCGCACGCACGTTGCGGCAGAAGCGCTTCATGCCGTAGCGCTCGGCCAGATGCCAGGCCATGCCGCAGGTGCGCGCGAGCGTCGTCACGACCGAAAAGCCCGGCGCGAGCACGCTCGCCGCGTGCATCGCCGCCTCGGCGATGCCGATTACCGGGCCGCGCGCCAACTCGCGGGCCGCATAGAGACCGGGGTCGCCGAAGCACGCGATCACGTAGCCGTCGCAGCCGTCCCGTTCGCCTGCCGCGACTTCGGCGAGCAGACCGGGCGTGGCGAGCGCTTCGTCGTAATAGCCCTCGATCGACGGCGGCCCCATCGTCGGATTGACGGCGATCACTTCGGTGCCGGGCGCGGCGACGTCGCGCGCGCAGCGCCCCATCGCCTCGGTCATGCGGCGCGTCGTGTTCGGATTGATCAGTTTGATACGCATGGCGACTCCTGTTCGACTCGTTATTGCAGCGACGAAAGCCCGTGAAACTCAGCGTGCGAGCATCCGGTAAAACAGCGCGCCGAGTCCCGCGCCGATGAACCACGAGAAATTCGCGCAGCCGTCCAGCCCCGGCACCATCACGCAGATCACCGCGATCAGCGCGGCCGGCAGCAACGCGGCCACCGCGCGATAGTTGACGCCGTTGCGATACCAGTACGAGCCGCTCGGCGCGACCGTGTACAGATCGTGGAGCACGATCTTCTGACGTTTCACGAGGTAGAAGTCGACGATCAGGACGCCGTACAAAGGTCCGATGAAGCTGCCGAGCACGTCGAGCGTGTAGTGGATCACGGCCGGATTGTTGAACAGGTTCCACGGCGTGATGAACACCGACGCGACCGCCGCGAGCATGCCGCCCGCGCGCCAGCTGATCAGACGCGGTGCAACGTTCGAGAAGTCGAAGGCCGGCGACACGAAGTTCGCGACGATGTTGATGCCGATCGTCGCGATCGTGAAGGTCAGCGCGCCGAGAATCACGGCCATCGGATAGTCGATGCGGCCCACCGTCTCGACCGGGTCCGTGATCAGTTCGCCGAACACCGGCAGCGTGGCCGCGGTCGTGATCACCGTGACGAGCGAGAACGCGAGGAAGTTGACCGGCAGGCCCCAGAAGTTGCCGCGCTTGACGCTGCGAAAGCTCCTGCCGTAGCGCGAGAAGTCACCGAAATTGAGCATCGGTCCGGAGAAGTACGACACCACCAGCGAGATCGCCGTGATCATCACCGGTACCACTTCCATGCCGTGATATTTGACGCCGCCGAGGTTGATGCCGATGTTGCGCCAACCCGCGCGATACACCATGTAGCCGGCGAGAATGAACATCACGACGTAGACGGCTGGCCCGGCGAAGTCGATGAACTTCTTGATGGTCTCCATGCCGTGCCAGAACACCAGCGCCTGCAGTACCCACAGCAGCATGAAGCCCGCCCAGCCGAGCGTCGACAGACCGAGCAGACCATGCCGATGCACATCCGCATACGGCAGCAGTTGCGGCACGAACTTCAGCACGACGATCACGAGCGCGCTCGACGCGAGATAGGTCTGGATGCCGTACCACGCGACCGCGATCAGGCCGCGGATCACTGCGGGGACATTCGCGCCGAGCACGCCGAAGGTCGCGCGGCACGCGACCGGATACGGCACGCCGTTCAGCTGGCTCGGCTTCGCGATCAGGTTGCACAGCACGTTCACGAGCGTGATGCCGATCAGCAGCGACACCAGCACCTGCCAGCTCGTCAGGCCGAGCGCGAACAGACTCCCCGCGAATACATAGCCACCCACGCTATGCACGTCCGACATCCAGAACGCGAAGATGTTGTACGCGCTCCAGTTCTGCGCGCGCAGCGGCGCGAGGTCCTCGTTGTAGAGCCGCTCGCTGTAGCCGGCCGGCATCGACGGCTCGGTTTGAGCCGTGCCGTCCGGATAGTTGGAGATGGGGTGACTGCCTGGCGCTGCACTGAACTGAGCCATGATTCCTCCTTTGGATAGGGACCGTCGAAAGAGCATCGACGGACATTGCATCGGCCATGCCAGTTGCTCGCTTCTCGTCCCGCGTGGGTCGAAGAAGTCGGCGTCGTGGTTCCGGACCGTGCCGCGCGTGTCTCCGTACTGACGTACTTGTGGTTGTCGCATCGCCAGCCGCCGCGGCTTTCCGGCGATGCGTCGCTACCCGAGCTCCGTCGTCTCGCGACGGACGTGCGTGTTCAGGCCGGCGGCGCTCACGCGAGGCCGCCTGGCCGTGCATCTATCGGTTCAGTTCAATTCAGTGCGGCGCGCACCACGAACGGGCGCTCGCCTGCTGCTTGCCTCAGCCTGGGGTGGAGTCGGCTTCGGCTGTCTAGGTGGATGCTTCTTTCGACGCAAGCGCGCCGAATACTTCATGCAGATCCGCTGCCCCGCGCGCGGGGCGATCCAGCATCTTCAACTCGACGCTTTGCAGATGGCGCGACATCAGCGCGGCCGCCTGCTTCGCATCGCCGGCGTCGAGCGCGGCGAGAATCGCTTCGTGGTCCTCGAACGAGCACGGGCTGCGTCCGAGCGATTCGTACAGCGCGGAAATCAGCGTGGAACGCGCGACCAGCCCGTTCAGGCAATCGCACAGCACTGAGTTGCCGGTCAGGTTCGCGAGCTCCGTATGAAACTCGCCCGACAAGCGGATCCATGCCGGAAAATCCCGCGTTTCGAATGCCTTGCGTTCCCGGCCGATCATGCCGCCGATGTTCTTCAGACGCCGCATGCCGTGTCCGCTACAGATCTTTTCGACGACGGCCAGCTCGATGATGCGGCGCATTTCGAACACCTCGTGCACCTCCTGCAACGACGGACTCGCGACGAACGCGCCACGATTCGGCTCGAGATCGACGAGGCGCTCACTCGCCAGCTGCGACAGCGCCTGGCGGATGGGGCCGCGCTTCACACCGAATACTTCGCATAGCTGAGCTTCGGTGAGTTTCGCGCCGGGTGCCAGCCGGTGCTCGAGGATCGCCGCGCGGATGCGCTCGGCGATTGCTTCGGGCTTCGAACTGTTCGCGACGGATTCGGTGTCGGACATGATTGGCGTCTCGGTATGTTGGTCATCATAGGACGGACACAAATATTGTCAACAATTTTTGCGTCGATTTTCGACAGTTTTTGTGCTGCGTTGCGTCAACATAAGCCCTGTGACCCAAGCTGCGCGGCTGTATGGCGGGAATCTTACCCGGTTTTGACGATGCCAAGACGAGTACTGGCAGCCAGTTTTTGTCAACAAAAACTGCCAACATTGGCGATGGGTGTGGGAGGTGGTGAGTGTGGAAATACTGACAGTTAGTTGCGTTACTGATGCAATAAAAAGCGGGCGATCCGCCCGCCTCCGCCCCGCCCACGACGGCTTCAGCCAATGCTCGGATAGCCCGACGCCGTCAGCCTGAAGCCATGCGCATTGGCGACCAGATGCGCGGCCGCGCCGACCGGCAGCGTCACCATGTTATGAACGTGCCCGAACTGCAGCCCTGTCACGACAGGAATGCCGATCAGCGAGCGCACTTGCTCGATCATCGCGTGCAGGTCGTAGCCGTTGTCGTAGTCGTACGGCTTGCCGCCCGAGAAATCACCGAGCACGAGCGCCTTCTGCTGCGCGAGGATGCCGGCCAGATGCAGTTGATAGATCATCCGCTCGATGCGGAACGGCTGCTCGTTGACGTCCTCGACGAACAGGATGCCGCCCTGCACCGGCGGCATGTACGGCGTGCCGACAAGCGACGCCACCACCGCCAGATTGCCGCCCCACAGCGTGCCCGTTACGTCGACGCTCTGCGCTTGCGGCGTGTCGCTCGCGACCGTGATGGTCGGCTGCGTCAACGCCGACCAGAAATGCCGCATCGTGAATTCGCTGAGCTGCTCGGCGCCGAAATCACTCATCAGCATCGGGCCGCCGAAGGTCTTCAAGCCGGCGCGCGCGAGCAGCGCCAGTTGGATCGCGGTGAAGTCGCTGTGACCGACCAGCGCTATCGGCTGATCGGCGAGCCGCCGCTGCAGCCCCTCGTAGTCGAGACCGTGCAGAATCCGCACCGCGCCGTAGCCGCCGCGCACGGCCAACACGACATCGGGCAGCTCACGCGATGGATCGGCGAGCCGGTTCAGATCGGCCGCGCGCTCGCCGTCGGTGCCCGCGAAGCGCTGGTAGCGGCGCTTCGCGGCCTCCTCGCCGTCGACTCGATGCCCCTGCGCACGCAGCCGATGCAGCGCGCGATGCAGCACCTCCGGATCATGCGGATAGCCGGATGGCGCAATCAGTTCGATGGTGCGAGATGCGGTCATGGCGAGACCCGTTGGGCGTTGTTGTTTTAGAGCGGCGTGGTTGGGGGCGGTTCGCTGCTGGAGGGTGTGGCGGTGTCAACGGCCGCTTCGGCCGCTTCAGCCGTTTCGCCGCGCGCCGCCGCGCGGGCTGCGCGACTCGTCCGACGCCGCTCGGCAAAAAACGACCTGAGCGCGGCACCGCATTCGGCTTCGAGGACGCCGCCGCTGACCGTCGTGTGATGGTTCAGTTGAGGATTCGCGAACGCATCGACCACGCTGCCGCACGCGCCGGTTTTCGGATCGCGCGCGCCGAACACGACACGGGCGATGCGCGCGTGCATGATCGCGCCGGCGCACATCAGGCAAGGCTCGAGCGTCACATAGAGTTCGCAACCCGGCAGACGGTAGTTTTGGAGCGACTGCGCGGCTGCGCGCAGCGCGACCATTTCGGCGTGCGCGGACGGGTCATGCGCGCCGATCGGATGATTGAAGCCCGTGGCGATGACTTCGTCGCCGCGCACGAGCACCGCGCCGACCGGTACTTCGCCGGCTGCGCGCGCTTCTTCGGCGGCGGCCTGAGCGAGCGCCATGAAGCGCAGGTCGCGTTCGGAGATGATGGGAGCGTCGGAATTTCCGGGAGGGATGGCGGCAGCGGCCATCGGGTGATCAGCCGCCGGTGCGAAGACCGCGCCGATGCAAGCGCCAACGGATTTCTCACCGGCCTCGGCTTGCGCAGAAGAGCCGATCGAGGCGGCACACGGGAGCGGCTCGTTCACTGCGAACCCGCGGCGGCTACATCGACATTGCCCACGCGCTCAGAGAGACGCTCCGCGATGCGGCGGCAATATTCGCGCGGCAGGATCATCGGGCCGCCGCGCAGCGATTCGAGCGCCATATCGAGCGCGAGCATGCGCGCCTGGAGACGGCAACGGGTCGGCTGATCGCTCACGGCATTCAGCTCCGTTTGCAGATCGCGCAACGCGCGAAGCTGCTCGACGGCGGGCGGCACGAAGCCCGCATTTTTCAGAATCCGGTTGGCGACGCGCACCTCTTCCGGCACCAAAGCATCGTCGTCGAGGGCCAGCGGCGCGCCCGCACCCGGCAAGTCGTCGAACTCTCCGCGCGCGGCGGCGGCGGCAATACGCTGTTCGACAAGCGCATCAAGCAATTTCATCTGCAATCCACAACGTTGCGGCCCGAGCATTCTATCAGGGAGCGCACGGGCGCTCCGTGCTCACTTGACGGCATAAAGGCGCCGATTTGCCGGCAACCCGGCATTTGACGGTGCTTCAGCGTGGACTTGGAGTAAGTCATCAAGTCGCACAACGCGCGCGGCGCTTAACCGGCGCGGCACGCAGAGGTTCCCTCTCGTCGAATTTGACGCCGCCATGCCATTCAAACCGATCGGCCGTCCCAGTGCTCTTCCCGTCGCGGAACCGCATCCGATCTGCGCCGCGCAGCCAGTGCGAGGGGGCCAGCAAGCGTCTCGGCGAATCGGCGTGCGTAGCGCGCTGGCGGCGATTACCGCGGCCGTGCTGCTTTCCGGCTGCGGCGTTTTTTGCGGTGGCGCCGCGGCGAGCGGCGGCGCCTATGCCGGGGGCTGCGGGACGAGCGTGCGGTTCTAGCCGGCGCCTCGCGAAACAGCCGCGAATTCGTTACCGAGGTGGCCTACGCCTCCTCCCTCAGCTCGGCCCCACCAACGGCCAACGCCCGAGGACCATATGTCTGGTCCGTCCCAGCAGGCTGTGCATCAGCGCAAACTCGCGCACATTCCAGCACGCCGCCTCGGCCGTATGGCGCTCGATCCACTGCATCCCGTACGCCAGCGTCACGTGCGGCGTAAAACGTGCGTCGGGCTCGATGCCGTCGTCGCGCAAGCCCGCTTCGAGCGCATCGTGAAGCGCCTGCAGTCCGTGCACACCGTGCTCGCCCACCAGCACCGCCGGCCCGAGCCGCGGCCTTTTCGCGAAGCTGGCGACCGCGTCGAATTCGACCGTAAACGGCGCCATGCTGACCGCCGCGGCCGCCCGTTTCGCCGCCTCGAGCACATCCGCCGGCAAGCCGCCCGCGAAATTGCCGAGATGCCTGAGCGTGACGTGCAAGCGGTTCGCCGCGAGCGGTTTGCCGCGCACGCCGCTGCGCACGCGTGCCTCCACACAAAGCTGCTGCGCGAACTTAGCGATACCGGCCGCGGTATTGGCATCGGGATAGACCGCGAAAAAGAGCCCGTCGGTGGGCGGGGGCGGCGCCTCGAGCCCGGGCAACCACAGTTGTTCAGCCATCGCGCCTCGTTCCTTCGCTGATTCTTTCCGTCGATCCGCACACCGCCGCACAAGCGGCCCATTGCAGCGATGATACTGTATATTCATACAGTATGACAGGCCGTGTGCAACTGCGACGCGCTACAGATCGGCCGGCTTGCCGATGCGTTTGTACCAAAGCTCGATAAACGACTCGGCCGCCGGCGACAGCGAATGCTCGGCGCGTCGGATCAGATTCACGTCGCGTGTGACGAGCGGCGCTTCGAGCCTGCGCGCGACCAGATCGCGATGTGGAAACGACCCGAGCAGAATGCCCGGAAAAATCGCGATGCCGAGACCGGCCTGCACCATCGAAAGCCCGGTCGTCATATAGGACACTTCGTACTCGACCGCCTTGCGCATGCCGAGCGTGAACAACGTTTCGTCGATCAACTTGCGGATGCCGCTCGTCGACTTGATGCCGAGCCACGGATACTGCAGCGCATCCTTCCAGCTCACACGCCGCTTTTTCGCGAGTGCCGAATCCTTGCGGCAGATCGCGCACAAGTTGTCGCGCGCGAGGCATTGCAGCGTGATGCCCTCGGGGCGCTCGCTGATCGTGCCGATGCCGAACTCGACGTCGCCCATCAGCGTCGACGCGGTCAGGCGATCGGGCGCGGCGTCGTCGACCGAGACCTCGATATTCGGGTACAGCGCGCGATATTCGGCGAGCAGTTTCGGCACGATCGCCGCCGCGATCGACGGCGTCGCCGCGAAGCGCAGCCGACCGCGCTCGCGCCCGGCCAGCTCCTTCACGCTCGACTGGATCGACTCGAGATCACGCAGCATCCGCTCGACGGTCGGCAGGATTTCATGCGCGGCCGCGGTCGGCCGCAACGAGCGCGACGTGCGGTCGAACAGCCGCAGGCCGAGCGCCTCCTCCATTTGCCGGATCAATACGCTGACCGCGGGCTGGGTGATGAACATCTCGTCGGCCGCGCGCGTCAGCACGCCGAAACGGCAGACGAGCGCGAATGCGCGCAACTGTTTGATGGTTGGGGTCATGGAAGCGCAATCATAAAGTTACTTTATGGGACCATGGATTTTGTTCGATTGTTTTCATTCGGACAGTACCCTACATTGCTCTCCTACGCAGCGCGCAGCCGTTCAAAAAACGACAGGAGACAGTCGTGACAGCAATCGATTCGCGCAAACGCTTGATCGGCGCAATGGCGTCGACGCTCGGCAATGTGCTCGAGTGGTACGACTTCGTCGTGTTCGGGTTTCTGTCGATCATCATCGCGAAGCAGTTCTTCCCCAGCCACAGCGAGTACGCCGCGCTGATGCTCACCACGGCGACGTTCGGCGCGGGCTTCGTCGTGCGGCCGCTCGGCGGGATTCTGCTGGGCATGTACGCGGACCGCAAAGGCCGCAAGGCAGGCCTCACGCTCGTCATCGCGATGATGACGGTGGCCGCCGCGATGATCGCGCTCACCCCCGGCTTCCAGCAGATCGGCCTGATCGCGCCGGCGATCGTGCTGTGCGCGCGTCTGTTGCAGGGCATTTCGGCCGGCGGCGAATTCGGCACCGCGACCGCGATGTTGATCGAATATGCACCGACAGCGCGCCGCAATCTGTATGGCAGCTGGCAGATGTTCGCGCAGGCCCTGGGCGCGTTGCTCGCGGTCGCGATGGGCAGCGCGCTCACGCATCTGTTCACGCATGAGGCGCTCGAGTCGTGGGCATGGCGCATTCCGTTCCTGCTTGGTCTGCTGATCGGCCCGGTCGGCTTCCATATCCGCCGCAACCTGCCCGAAACCGAGGCGTTCCAGAAGCTCGGCGCGCGCGTGAAGGTGCCGTTCTCGCGCGTCGTGATGCACTATCCGCGCGAGTTGTTCGTCGCGACCGCGCTGTCGGCCGCGCTCAACGTGATGGCCTACGTGATCATCACGTATCTGCCGATTTACGCGGTGCAGAACCTGCATATGCCGGTGACGCTGCCGTTTTCCGTGCTGCTCGCGAGCGTGCTGCTGCGCGTGGTGACGATTCCTCTATTCGGTCATCTCGCGGATCGCATCGGCGGCGAACGCATGATTCGCGTCGCGCTCACACTGTTTCTCGTCGTGCTGTACCCCGCTTACTACTGGATCGCCAACGCGCCGTCGTTCGCGTCGATCATGTCCGTCGAACTCGGCTTCGCGCTGCTGATCAGCGCCTCGAACGCGCCGATTCCGACCGCGCTCGCCGGCCTGTTCCCGACCGAAGTCCGCTCGACCGGCCTCGCGATCTCGTACAACATCGGCGCGGCCGTTTTCGGCGGCTTCTCGCCGATGGTGCTGACGTGGCTGCTGCACGTGACTGGCAACAACATGATGCCTGCGCATTTCTGCGCGGCGTTCTTCGCGCTCGGCCTGATCGGCGCGTTCATGCTGAAACGCCGCGCCGCGCCGGTGAACGAGTTCGCCACCCAGTAGCCCGCTCATCCCCGTTTTCCTCTCACCCGCACTTTCTCCGGGAGATCCCGCATGCCTGTCATTGACGTTCATACGCATATCTTCACGCACAAATGGCTCGAACTGCTGCGGCAGCGCGGCGGTGCGTACAACATTCAGACGCGCCCCGACGGTCAGCAGGAAGTGTTTCGCGGCAACACGCCGGTCGTGATTCCGCAAAAAGGCCACTTCGATTTCGACATGCGGATCCGCCAGATGGATGAATCGGGCATCGATATTTCGGTCGTGTCGCTGACCTGCCCGAACGTGTACTGGGGCGATCAGGCAACCAGTTGCCTCGTCGCGCGCGAATCGAACGACACGATCGCCGAAGCACAGGCCAAATATCCCGGCCGCATCCGCTGGTTCACGTCGCTGCCGTGGGAATATCCGGAAGCGGCACTCGAAGAACTGCGCCGCACCTGCGAGAACGGCGCGAGCGGCGTGATGGTGCTCGCGAACATCGCGGGACGCAGCCTCACCGATCCGATGTTCGCGCCGATCTGGGCCGAGATCGACCGTCGCGCGTTGCCGGTGCTCGTGCATCCGACCGATCCGCCCGGCGTCGATCTGATGGACATGACGAAGTTCGATCTGAGCTGGGCGGTCGGTTTCATGTTCGACACGACGCTCGCCATCACGCGGATGATCTTCGAAGGCTTCTTCGATCAGTATCCGGATCTGAAGCTCATCGCGTCACATGCGGGCGGCGCGTTGCCTTATCTGGCGGGCCGCTTCGAGAAAGGCAACGAGGTCGAGATCCCGCAACGTCGCAAGATGAAGCGCAAGCCGATCGATTATCTGCGCCATATCTACTACGACTGCATCGCGTATAGCCCGGCGTCGTTCGAATTTCTCGTCTCGGTGGTCGGCGCGGATCGCGTGATGTTCGGGACCGACTGGCCGCATCAGGTGTACGACATTCGCGGCGCGTTCGCCAACACCGCGCGTCTGCCGAAGGAGCAATGCGACGCGATCCGCGGCAACAACGCGCTGCGGGTCTTCGGGTTCTGACGCGAGTCGCGGCGGCAGCGAGGACCTGATGCGCCGGGATACGCTGGCAGTTCTGTTCTCGCAACGACACCTCGCCCTTGCGCCGCGCGCGACGACTACCGCGGCGCTCGCGCGATCAGATCGTCGAGCAGCGCCGCGTAGGTGGCCACCAGCTGACGGTTATCCGGCAGATAGCGGGCGATCTCTGTGCGCTGCTTCTCGCGATACCACGACGTATGCGCGTCGTGGCAATCTGTCGCTTCGATAGCCCTACGCGCCCCCTCTTCAACGTCGTTGTCCCGATAGTAGTAACCGAGGTCCGCGCACAGATGCGCGTTGTGCACCAGCGGATAGCCCTGCCAGCGCACTTCCAGGTAGAAGTAATTGAGCGGTTTTCCAGTTGATGCGAAATCACGATGTCCGTGTTCTGAGCCAGAAACACGGGCGTTTCGTGTCGTCCGAGAACCGGATGCTCGGTCTTGCTGGCTTTTTAAACGGGCGCCCACGTACACCGCCAGAAACACCGTGAGATTCATTCCAGAGCGGAGCCTTGCAAAATTGGGATGACAATCGGAGTAGGATACTGGCCTTTTGAGCCAAAGATCGGCGATCTCCTCAGGGGTGCCGAACCCGTCATCTCGCACCGATGCCCCTCGACTACCCTACCCTCGATGCGCTGCGCACGCGCCATCCCGCTTGGCGCCTGTTACGCTCCGACCACGCGCCGCTCGCTGTCAGCTTCCTGCACCGCGTGTTCGTCGCGCCAAACGTGCGCGTGGTGGCGGCTCCGCTTCTTGCCGAAGCACTCGAAGATGAGCTTTACGCGTTGCGCGAACAACTCGGCGATGACGCCTTCCCGAAGCCGGCGCTCGAGTATCTGAACGACTGGGCCAGCCCTGAAAAGGGATGGTTGCGCAAGTACTATCGCCAAGGATCCGATGAACCGCAGTTCGACCTGACACCCGCCACGGAGAAAGCGATCGCGTGGCTCGGCACGCTGACGGAACGCAGCTTTGTCGGCACGGAATCGAGGCTCTTGACACTTTTCGAGCTGCTGCGGCAGATGGGCGAAGGCAGCGAGGCGGACCCCGAAAAGCGTCTTGCCGAGCTCCACACGCGGCGCGGCCAGATCGACGAAGAAATCGCCCGCGTGGAGGCCGGTGACGTTCGGCTGCTCGACGATGCCGCGCTCAAGGACCGTTTTCAGCAATTCATGCAGATGGCGCGCGACCTGCTCACGGATTTCCGTGAAGTCGAACAAAACTTTCGGCTGCTGGACCGACATGTGCGCGAGCGAATCGCGCTCTGGGAAGGATCGAAGGGTGCGCTCATCGAGCAAATCATGGGCGAGCGCGACGCGATCGCCGATTCGGACCAAGGCAGCAGCTTCCGGGCGTTTTGGGACTTCCTGATGTCGAGCCGCCGTCAAGAGGAACTCTCGAAACGGCTCGAGCGTGTGCTGGCGCTGCCGGCGGTCATGGAAATGAGGCCCGACGCGCGCACGCGGCGCGTCCACCATGACTGGCTGGAAGCCGGCGAGCATACGCAGCGCACGGTAGCTCAGCTCTCGCAGCAGCTTCGACGCTTCCTCGACGATCAAGCGTGGCTCGAAAACCGCCGCATCATGGACATTCTGCGCGGTATCGAAACGAAAGCGCTTGCGCTGCGCGAAGCGCCCCCACCAGGCTCCGTCATGGAGATCGAGACCGCATCCACTGACATCGAGCTGCCGATGGAACGCCCGCTTTACGCGCCGGCGCTGCGCCCTATCATTGCCAACGTCTCTATCGAAACCGGTGAGGCGAACCTCGATGCCTCGGCACTCTACACGCAGATCGTCGTCGATCGCGCGCGCCTCGCAGGCCATATCCGCCGATGCCTGCAAGATCGGTCGCAAGTGACGCTTGCCGAACTGACCGCTTCGCAGCCTCTCGAGCATGGGCTCGCCGAGCTCGTCGCCTATTTGCAACTGAGCGCCGAAGCTGGATCATTTCGCGCGACCGTCGATGAGACCATTTCCGATACGATCGAGTGGCAGGCGAACGACGCCAACGGAACACCAATCATTAAGCGCACGACGATGCCGCGTGTGATTTTCACAAGGTAGAGATGACGGAAGAACAGCAAGCCTCGTCGCCTGGTCGAGGTGATTTGTCGACAGTTGCCATCGCGCTGCTCAAGGGCGTGGTTTATCGTGATGGAAACGAGCGCCTCTGGGCCGCACTGCTCGAATTGCAGACGCACGCGCGCGACTACGTCGCCGTGCTTGGCCTCGAACTCGTCGTGGACGAGGCGGAAGGCTACGCCTTCGTAAAAAGCCGCGCCGCGCATGACGCTGAAGTCGATGGGGAACAGGCCAAGCTACCCCGGCTCGTTGCCCGGCGTCCACTCTCGTTCCCCGTGAGCCTGCTGCTCGCGTTGCTGCGAAAGAAGCTGGCGGAATGGGATGCTGGCGGCGGCGACACGCGGCTCGTCCTTGCGCGCGAGGACATCGTCGAGCTCGTACGCGTATTCCTTCCCGCGAGCACCAACGAGGCGCGCCTGGTCGATCAGATCGATACACACGTGAACAAGATCGTCGAGCTCGGCTTCCTACGCCGGATGAAGACCACGAGCGGACCGCCCACATTCGAGGTGCGGCGCATTCTCAAGGCGTTCGTCGATGCGCAATGGCTGCTCGATTTCGACGCGCGGCTCGCGAGCTATAGGGCGCACCACCTTCAAGATTCGACGGTTTCTGACCAACAGGAGAGTCGCGATGAATGAGCCGCGCACGCTCGGCCTCGATTTTGCCGTCGACGACGCCCTGACGGGCTTTCGCCTCGAGCGGCTCGAGGTTTTCAATTGGGGAACCTTCGACCAACGAGTCTGGGTGCTGCGGGTCGATGGCCGCAACGGCCTGCTGACAGGAGACATCGGCTCCGGCAAGTCGACGCTCGTCGACGCCATCACCACCCTCCTCGTGCCCGCGCAGCGCATCGCCTACAACAAGGCGGCAGGCGCGGACAGCAAGGAACGTACGTTACGCTCGTATGTGCTTGGCTACTACAAGTCGGAGCGCAACGAGGTCACGGGGACGGCCAAGCCCGTGAGCCTGCGCGACCATAACAGCTATTCGGTGGTTTTGGGCGTGTTTCGTAACGCCGGGTACGATGCCACAGTCACACTCGCGCAGGTGTTCTGGATGAAAGACGCACACGCTCAACCCGCGCGATTCTTCGTCTGTGCCGAACGCGATCTCTCGATCGCCGCTGACTTCTCGCGCTTCGGCACCGAGATCGCACAGCTGCGCAAAAAGCTGCGCGGGCTGGGTGCCGAAATCGAGGACACATTTCCGAAATACAGCGCCTGGTTCCGGCGGCGCTTCGGAATCGAAAACGAGCAAGCGCTCGAGCTCTTCCATCAAACGGTATCGATGAAATCGGTGGGCAATCTCACCGACTTCGTACGCAGCCACATGCTTGAGCCGTTCGACGTTGCACCGCGCGTCGACGCACTGATCACTCACTTCGACGATCTGAATCGCGCGCACGAGGCGGTACTGAAAGCCAAGCGCCAGGTGGAACTGCTGACACCGCTCGTCGACGACTGCGATCGCCACAGCGAGCAAGGACACGTTCTCGACGGCTGGCGAGCGTGCCGTGAAGCACTGAAACCCTACTTCGCCGGGCTCAAGCTCGGCCTCATCGAGCGCCGCCTCCAATTGCTCGACGAGGATCACGCGCGGGCAATATCACGCAAGGCGCGGCACGAAGAAGCGCGCGACCAGGCGCGCCAGCGCGTGGACGATTTGCGCCGCGCCGTGGCCGAACAAGGCGGCGATCGCATCGCGCAGCTCGAGGTCGAAATCCGCCAGCACGAGCGAGAAAGCGCGCGTCGCCGCGAACGCGCGCAACGCTATGCCACCATCGTTACGCTGCTCGGCGAAACCGAGGCCACGGATGAGGCCGCATTCGCTTCCCAACGCCAACGTCTGGCCGAGCGGCGCAGCTCGCTCGTCGACGACGAAGCGCAAGAGCAAAATGCGATTACCGAATGGAGCGTGGCCTTTCGCGAAGGGAAAGCGCAGCGTGATCTGCTAGAGGACGAAATCGCGAGCCTGAAAGCTCGACGTAACAACATCCCGAAGGAACAAGTCGCGATGCGGGCGAGCCTATGCTCGGCGCTCGGTCTGGAGGAAGACGCCCTGCCGTTCGCCGGCGAACTCATTCAGGTGCAAGAGGATGCGCGCGATTGGGAGGGCGCCGCCGAGCGCGTCCTGCGCAACTTCGGCCTGTCGCTGCTCGTGCCCGACGAGCACTATGCGAACGTCGCGGCGTGGGTCGATCGCACTCATCTCCGGGGGCGGCTCGTCTACTTTCGCGTGCGCTCTGAACGCGCCGCGCGTGCAGCCGAGGCCATCGAGCTACACCGCCACTCGCTCGCGCACAAGCTCGCGATCAAGCCCGATTCGCTGTTCTATGGCTGGCTCGAGCGCGAAATCGGCCGCCGGTTCGACTATGCATGCTGCGATACGCAGGAGCAGTTTCGGCGCGAGACGCGCGCGATCACGCGTGCGGGCCAGGCGAAAGCGCTTGGCGAGCGCCACGAAAAAGACGACCGTCGCGCGCTTGACGATCGCAGCCGCTACGTGCTGGGTTGGAGCAACACGGCCAAAATTGCCGCCCTCGAAGCACAACGGCGAGCGCTCGAGGTTCGGCTTGGCGAGATCGGACAGAAGCTTGGAGAAGCTCAAAGCGAGCACGCGAAGGTGCGCGAGCAGCTCGAAGCGCTTGCGCGCATCGGCGAGTTCGTCGACTTCCGCGACATCGACTGGGCAAGCTGCGCGACCGCGATCGCACGTCTGGCAGACGAAAAAGCCCGCCTCGAAGCGGCAAGCGACGCCCTCGCGGAGCTAACGGCCCAATTGGACTCGGCGCAAGCGTCGTTGACAGAGAGTGAAGCGGCGATCTCGGAAACCGACTCGGAACTGGGCGGTATCCTGGCCAGGCGGGAGGCAGCGCAAACGTTGCGCGACGAGACGCACGCGCTCGTTGCGGAAGTGAATGCCGAACTTGCCGAGCGAATCGAGGCGCTGCGAGCGGAGATTCTCGGCGAACACCAGCTTTCCGTCGAGTCATGCGACAACCGCGAGCGGGACGTGCGAGAGGCGTTGACAACCCGTATCGACAACGAAACGAAGTCGCTCGGCCGCCTTGCCGAAAAAATCGTCAAGGCCATGGCGGCCTTCAAGGATGCCTACAAGCTCGAAACGGCCGACTTCGATGCGAGCCTCGACGCGACCTCAGAGTACCGTGACATGCTCGCGCAGCTGCAAGCGGACGATCTGCCGCGCTTCGAAGCGCGTTTCAAAGAGCTGCTCAACGTCAATACGATCAACGAGATCGCCAACTTCCACGCCCAGCTCGCCCGCGAACGGCAAACGATCAAGGAACGTATCGAACGCATCAACGAATCGTTGCGACAAATCGACTACAACGCGGGCCGATACATCGTCCTCGAGAGTCAGTCCAGCCCCGACGCGGAGATCCGCGAATTCCAGAGCGACCTGCGTGCTTGCACCGAGGGCGAACTCACCGGCTCGGACGATAGCCAATACTCGGAGACCAAGTTCCTGCAAGTCAAACGGATCATTGACCGCTTCCGCGGCCGCGAAGGGTTGACCGAGCAGGACCGGCGCTGGCGCGCCAAAGTGACCGACGTGCGCAACTGGTTTCTGTTCGCCGCCAGCGAGCGTTGGCGTGAGGACGACAGCGAATACGAGCACTATTCGGACTCGGGCGGTAAATCGGGCGGCCAGAAGGAAAAGCTCGCCTATACGATCCTTGCCGCGAGTCTCGCCTATCAGTTCGGCCTCGAATGGGGCGCCGTGCGTTCTCGATCGTTCCGCTTCGTCGTCATCGACGAGGCGTTTGGACGAGGCTCCGACGAATCGGCGCAATACGGTCTCACATTGTTTCAAAAACTGAACCTGCAACTGCTGATCGTCACGCCGCTGCAGAAGATTCACATCATCGAGCCGTTCGTTTCGAGCGTCGGATTCGTTCAGAACGAGGGCGGACGCGCCTCGAAGCTGCGCAACCTGTCGATCGAGGAGTACCGCGCGCGCAAGGCGGAGTTCGAGCAATGAATTGGACGACGACCGCCGAACTGCGCGTTCGCCTCCAGCGCCTATGGGAGCGTGGCGAATGGCTGCGGAGCCTCGTAGACGGCACCGACGGGCTGTTCCCGCTACGTCTGACGATAAAAGGCCCGAGCTCGTCCGAATTGGCCGAACGCTTCGACGCGGTACGCGCATGGATCGCGGAGATTGCCGCGACACCGCGCGTACGCATCGAATGGCGAGAAATCAATCATCGAATTCTCGGCCTGCAGCGTTTGCCACAAGCAGCTTGGGTGGACAGTCTGGACGATGCGCTCGCGGTCGCCGGCAAGCGCCGCGACGCAGCCCAGTTCGAGCGGCTGCTCGAAATCACACGCTCCCGCCAGCCGAAGCTCACCACGTGGCTTGCGCAGCGCCCGTTGCAAGCACTCGAATTCGCAGGCGATTGGGAACGACTGCTGGCAGTCGTCGATTGGCTGCAAGCACATCCGCAGCCGGGCGTATATCTTCGCCAAGCCGAAATCGCCAACGTCGACACGAAATTCATCGAGGCGCGGCGCGGCGTCCTCGCCCAATGGCTCGATCTCGTGCTGCCGTCGGAGTCAATCGACAGCAGCCGGACAGCCGCCGCCCAATTCGCTGCTCGCTACGGGTTCCGCGAGAAGCCGCCTCGGATTCGATTTCGCGCGCTCGATGACAGGCTCGCCGTTCTGCCCGGCATGGGCCGGCCCGACATCGCACTCGACGCTGACAGCTTCGCGCGCCTCACACTGCCATGCCGCCACGTGTTCATTACGGAAAACGAGATAAATTTTTTGGCGTTTCCCGACGTTCCGCAGTCGATCGTGCTCTTCGGGGCGGGCTACGGTTGGGAAGCTCTCGAGCCGGCGCGATGGCTCACGGACTGTGCGCTCCACTACTGGGGCGACATCGACACGCACGGCTTCGCCATTCTCGATCAATTGCGCAGTCGGTTCCCGCATGTTGGATCGTTCTTGATGGACCGCGCGACGCTGGTGGCGCATGAAGCGTTCTGGGGAGAAGAAGGCGATCAGGTCACGCGCGATCTGCCGCGGCTCACTGCCAAAGAGCGGGAACTCTTCGATGACCTCCGCGACAACCGGATTCGCCATGGATTGCGGCTCGAGCAAGAGCGCGTGGGATTCGGGTGGGTCAGGGCGGCGCTCGAAGAGCGGGCTTGCGCTTAGAACTTCCCCATCTCACCGCCACGTACAACTCGAATACGACTCGAAGCAGGCCGCCTCGAAGATGCCTGCCCCAACTCCCACGTTCAGCGACTCTAGTTTGCGCTGCCGTTGCGCAGCAGAGCATCCGAGATCGTCGACAGCACCTCAGCCAGTCGTCTTGCCGTCTCGGGAGATGGCAGCGGCAACCTGAGACTTCGCGCGCCCGTCACGGCATCGCGCTCGACCCACGGGTGTGCGGCAACCGCGCCGTCGCCCGGCTCATTCAACGCCGACGCCAGCGCCGCGCCGAACTGCAGCCACCCTGACCACGGTTCGAGGGACGCGCCTCGTGGCGCTGTATCGATGGTCGAAGCTTGAGGCCGCTCTCCGGTACCGGCGAAATCGGTTTCCACGACGCTCGCGTCACGCGCCGCGTCGCCGGACACGACTGCGCCGCTCGCGGCTTCCTCCGCCGCGGCCATGACCTCGCTCTCTCCCATGCGCCCCGCGACGTTTTCGACATCCTTCATGAAGCGGGTCAGGCGCGAACCACCGAGCAGAATTTCGCTGGCGCCGCCATCGAGGATGCCTTCCGCCAGCGAGCGCTTGAAAGCCAGCACCGACAGCATGCCCTCCTCGATCGTTCCCTTCGCGATGTAATTGACGACTCGTACCGGCTTTTTCTGGCCCAACCGATAGATGCGCGCGATGCGCTGTTCCAGCACCGCCGGGTTCCACGGCAGATCCATGTTCACGAGCGTCGACGCGTGCTGGAGGTTGAGCCCCGTGCTACCTGCGTCCGTCGACAGAAATACCCGACAGTCCGAATCGTCCCGAAAGCGCTGCACCAGCGCGGGCCGATTTTCCGACGGCACGCCGCCATGGAAGCTGACGTAGCCGATGCCGAGCTTCTTGAGCCGGCGAATGACTATCTCATGCGTGCGCGTCCATTGACTGAACACCACGACTTTCTCGTCCGGCTGCGTGAAAAGCGACTCGAACAACGTCGCCAACTCGTCGGCCTTCACGCCATGATCGGTTTCCTGGTCCAGCAGATAGGTGCTGTTGCACGACATGCGCATGTTCTGCAAAGCGCAGGTGAGGCGCCGCTGGTCCTGATCCGACAGAAACCTGGTGTTACGCCAGCGCCGGACGATTTTGGCCACGATGTCCGCGTTTTCCGTGTGATACGCCATCTGCAGCTCGGTCATGGGCACCAGCAGATTCTGGTCGGTGCGCCCGGGCAACTGCAGCAGCACCTCGGACTTGCGACGCCGTATCATGATCGGTGCCAGGGTCTGGCTGATCTTCTCGAGGCCCGTGTATCCTGTCACGCGTCCCGCCTCGTCCTTGACCTGATGTTCGTGCAGCAGCTTCCACGTGGGCCCGAGACGGTGCTGGTCGACGAATTGAACGATGGAAACGAGTTCCTCCAGCTTGTTTTCGAGAGGCGTTCCCGTCAGCACGACGGCATAGGGGCTGTCGATTCGCTTGAGAGCCTTCGCCGCAATGGTGTTCCAGTTCTTGATGCGCTGCGCCTCGTCGACGATGACCAGCTCCGGCGCCCACGCGGAAATCACGTCAAGGTCCGATTTCAGCTTCTCATAGTTGGTGATCTTGTAGAGATCCTGGGCCGCATATTCGCCCCGCCTCTGGGCAAGGCCGCCCGCGACTACCCTCGAAGCGTGGCCGGAGAACCGCGTGATCTCGCTCTGCCACTGATACTTGAGCGAAGTCGGGCAAATCACCAGCACTTTCGACACGCCAAAATGCCGGATCAGGATTTCCGCCGCCGCGACGGCCTGCACCGTCTTGCCGAGGCCCATTTCGTCGCCGATCAAGGCGCGCCCGGCACGCACGGCGAACAATGCGCCTTCGGCCTGGTAAGGATAGAGCGGCACCTTGAGCAGCTTCTTCAGCGAGGGCGTCGCCCCTCCTTGCGGAAACTGCCCGTCGAGCATCCCGGCACGGCGCGCCGCATCGTTTCGGCCAGCGATGAAATCGAGCGCGTCGTCATGGGCGCGCAATTCGTGCCCGGCCTTCGCCACCCTGGAGAGAAAGCGCCCGAGATCTTCGAAACGGTCCTCCGGCAGATGCCATCGCCGAGACTCGTCGAACAAAGCGGCGGCCGCTTTGGCTACCTTTGCCGGACAATCCGCGCCGGCGCGAAAATGGACCGCTCGCCCTCCCTCGTTTCGCAAATACAGCTCCGAGAATGCGGGCTGATAACCACGGGCGAAGGCCGCCTTTGCGCCTCGCTTGCGCAGCAGTCGCGACAAGGTAAATTCAATGTGCTTGCAGGTGCCGAGTTCGTTGGTGGCGTAATCGGGACAGTCGCAAAAGTTGTCGCCCGGGCAGGTCCCACGAATCGACACGCGATAGCTGAAGTTCGACTCCGGATTGCCGACGCGGAATTCGGAGAAATACGTCTCCGTCCCGAGATTCTCCAGCGAGAACGCTTGCTCTTGCCCGAATTGCCGACGCAAGGCGCGCTGCCAGTCGGCGGGCGACATGTGATCGGGGGCGTGGATGCGGGAAAGCTTCGAGGATCGACGTGACTTGGTGGAAGAGTGTTTGCTAGTCATGACTTGACGTGATATTTGCGCGACCGACCCGCTCCAACAATGCGAAGTCCAGCGGGTCTCGGATTGCCTCCCACGCGGGCAGATCCAGTCAATCCGCCAACGGCTGAATCCGCCCCCGGATCGAGTCCGTAACGCGTCGTTGATTGCCTACCGGCTCGGTAAAAAAGAGGACACACAGTATATCCCGGGCCTCGTCCTCCATCGCCCGCAGATTCGACACACAAGGTGGCACTCAGCACCGGCACTACCTCATTCTCGGGCAATAGTTTCGGCACGTAGCTCTACCCGTCGATCCAGGCATCGACCATGTTGCCCACTCTTGCAGCATGTGGCGCCGCTGCTCGGCGTACTCTGCCTTGTTGTAGATCGAGCGCGAGGAACGTCCGTCCTCGTGCGCCAGGCACTTCTCGATCCAGTCGCCAGGCTGAAACCTGACTGATTCTGCCACGGCGCGTATTGAGATCAGATATACATCGCTCCATCATACGTATATCTATCGTATATACAGTATGGAGTGCATCATGCGCGACGCACCTATTAATCTTCGCGCCTTGCCAGAGCAACGTGATCTGATCGATTACGCAGCGAGCCTGCTTGGCAAAAACCGCTCTGACTTTATGTTGGAGGCCGCTTGCGAGCGCAATCAGGCCGTCGTCCTGGATCGCACTTTCTTTGGGCTTGATTCGGAAAAATTTAAACAGTTCACCGAATTGCTAGACGCGCCGAAAGTCGCAAACGCGGGTCTTGCACGTCTTATGGACGTGAAAACCCCTTGGAATGAAAACAGCGAATGAATCGAAAGCTTTCTGCTCCGCAGCCGCTGCTGGCCGAGCACGACGTTGCCAGCTTTTCCTGCGGAAGGCTGGAGCTTGGCGACTGGCTGAAGCGGCGCGCCCTGATTAACCACAACAGTGGGACAAGCCGTGTATTTGTAACGACCGATGATACCGGCCGCGTCTACGGCTACTATGCCCTCGCGGCTGGAGCCGTTGCCCATGTCGATGCAACCGGCAACGTTCGTCGAAATATGCCGGATCCGATTCCGGTGGTTGTGCTTGGCCGGCTAGCGCGAGACGTAAATACAGTAAATACAAAAGGCATCCAACTCGGCGCTGCCCTTTTGAAGGACGCCCTCAATCGCGCTAGCTCGATCGCAAAAGATCTTGGCGTACGTGCGATGCTTGTGCATGCGATTGACGCACACGCAGCGGCTTTCTATGAGTCGTACGGGTTCACACCTTCTCCGATTCATCCGCTCACACTCGTGCTCCGACTGGCATGACGAGTGCGCAGAAAAGCCGCAGGGTGCGGCTTTTCTTCACCTGGCCAACTTTCCGCCACTACAGGCGCGTGGTTGGGACGACTTTTTACCCTCATTCTGAGCTTGCCCGTAAAAAATGGATCCCTTGCTGAGTGTGTAAAACTCACGCGAGGAGGAAGGAAAGATGGGTAATCCGAGAGCACGGTACACGCAGGAATTCATGATAGAAGCCGTGCGCATGGT